>JAICIL010000399.1 GCA_025924435.1 Chloroflexia bacterium
TCAGCGAGTCGCGCTTCGACGAGATCGGGCAGTTGATCTGGCAGGCATGGCAGCGCCGAGAAACAGGTCGGAGGTGACGCGGAGGGAGAGACGCTCAAATGCCATCCCAAAATCGAAGGTTTTTGAGACGCGCTATAGGTTTTCTTGGCGGTTCGAAATCCCCGTCAGCCGTGTGCGGCGGCGTGGAGGGAGTGCATTGCGCGGGCGAGGTCGTCCTCCGTGCCGACATTGCCGGGGAAGATGACGAGCGGCACCTCCGGCCAGCGGTCGGCATCTACCGCCCGCCAGACGGGCACGCCGGGGAGCAGCGCGCCGAGCACCGTCGCATGGCGGATGCCGAGCGCCTCGGTCGCCATGTCGCTGGAGGTGATGCCGCCCTTGGCGATGAACCACGCCGGCTCGCGCGCCAGCCCGCGCACGATGGCGACGAGCGCGGAGGAGATCCGCCGCCCGACATCGAGGTTCGCCGCCTCATCCGCCCTGTTTTGCAGGAGCGCCCGGCTCGTGAAGAGAAGTGCGTCCGCGCCGCGCGCCCAGGCGTCGGCGACGGACTCCATCGCGGCCCGGATCGCGGCGTCGCGGCGGTCGTCGAGCAGGGTGTCGGCGGGCACTTCGATGGCCCGTACGCTTGCCAATGCCCGCGCCCGTTCGAGTTGCGCCGTGCTGCGGGGCACGTGCGAGCCGACGACGACGAGGCCGGGGCCGGAGCCATGCACCATCTCTCCGGGGAGCAGGAGCGGGCGGCGCGGCAGGCCGAACCGGGCGCGCACGAAGGCCGCCGCCGTCCGGCAGAGATAGCGCCGCCCCGCCGCCTCCGCCTCCAGCATGCCGAGGACGGCCGCCGCCATGTCGCCATCCTCCGCGCTGTTGATCGCGATCACCGGCTGGTTCGTCGCCAGCAGCCACGCCGCGACGGCGTCCGCGCCCCGCCGGATCGTGGCGAGCGGCAGGGCGGCGACGTCATCGCGCGTCCAGCGCCCGCCCGATTTCTCCACCGCCCAATCGCGCAAATCGGACGACGCGAAGCCGAAGGCGGCGTCCCGTGCGAACTCCGTCTCGCCGACCGGCACGGCGATCGCGCCGTCATGCACCCAGTGGACATCGCCGACCGTGATCCGCTTCCCCTCCGCGAAGTAGGGCGCGAGGACGATCTGGGGCGGCGTGTCGCCCGGCTCGATCAGGGCATCCGTCTCGGCGGGGAAGTGGCCGCGCAAGGTCGAATCGCTCCGGCTGATGAGCGTGAAATCGCGCCCGGTCCGCGCGGAGGCGGCGCGCAGATGCGCGGCGATTTCGCGATTGAGCGACACCGCGTCGCGCTCCGTCATGCTGCGGCTGTTGGTGAGGATGTAGAATCCCGTCCCGTCCGACCGGAAAGCGTTTGCCAGCGTCTCCACGTCCCACCGCGTATAGACGGAGAGGTCGTAGACCGTCTGCGTGCCGGTCGGATCGTCGTCCAGCACGACGACGGCGCGCGGGTCGGCGATGAGATGCGCCCGGATCGCGGCGAGCAGCGGCGCTTCATCGGGCGCGGGCGGCACCCCCGCGATGAGGTCCGCCAGCGGCCGTCGTCTCACATCCTCCATGCGCGCTGCTCCTTCCGACATATAGGCATGTGGTCTACTCCGTCTCGTTTTGCCCGTCCGCGTCCGCGCGGACAATCTCGATCACCGAGGAATCGTCGAGATGCGCCATGCCCGCGTCGGCGGCGCGGCGGAAGAGGGCGAGCGCCGCATCGCTGATCGGCAGCGGCAGGCCGACCGCCGCGCCGAGGTCGTGGACGATGCCGAGGTCCTTGACGAAGATGGCGAGCGCGCTTTTCGGCGGCGTGTACTCCCCCGACACCATGCGCGGGCCGCGATCCCCGAACATCCACGAGGCCCCCGCACCGTGCATGACGAAATTCTGGACGACTTCCGGCGCGATCCCGGCGCGGTTGCCGAGTTCGATGGCCTCCGCCGCCGCCGTGATATGCACGCCCGCGAGCAGTTGGTGGACGATCTTCAGCGTCAGCGCCTGCCCGACCCGGTCGCCGACGGGGTACTGCTGCGTCCCCAGCGCGTCGAGGACGGGCTGGCAGCGCGCCACCGCCGCCGGGTCGCCGCTGATCGCGATGCTGAGGTCGCCCGTCGCCGCGCGCGTCGGCCCGCCGCTGACCGGCGCATCCACAAAACCCACCCCCCACTCCACCGCATGCGCCGCCAGCTCCCGCGCCTCCGCCGGGGCGATCGTGCTCATCACGAGGACGGTCGCGCCCGCGGGCAGCGCGGCAAACGCGCCATCCGGCCCGAGCAGCGCCGCGCATGCCTGCACGTAGTTCTGCACCATCACGAGCAGCACGTCCGCACCCGCCGCCGCGTCCGCCGCGCTCCCGGCGGCCGTCGCGCCATCGGGGACGAGCACCGCCGACCGCGCCGGGTCGGCATCGTAGCCGGAGAGCGCGAAGCCCGCCGCGCGCAGTGTCCGCGCCATCGGCGTCCCCATCGCGCCCAGCCCGATGAACCCAATCTTCATGCCTGATTCCCCCTTGAAGCAATGAGCAATGAAGTCAGATGTTCCCTATGGATAATCTCGCGGTATGCCGACGATAGGCTACGCGGCGTCCGGGAGCAATTCGGCGGCATTCACGGTGAACATGGGACGAAGAGACGGCAGCACACCAATCGATCAGTGCATCCGGTTTTTGGTCCATCCCTATCGTCACTCCTCCTGAAAGCGATGAGGGTTCGGGGTTCGTCGAATCAGCATCCACTCCGAACATCGAACTCCGAACCCCGAACCCCGAACCCTCATTGCTCCCGCTGGTCTCGTAGTATACTGCCATCAGCACAGCACCCACTCGTCGGCATACCAGCGGATGGAACAGGAAGGAACGTGACGTGGTTTACTCCCGCTATGTTGGGGCACGAGTCCGCCGCAAAGAAGACCCCCGCCTGATCACCGGGACCTCCACCTACGTCGGCGATGTCAAGTTGCCGGGGATGCTCCACTGCGCGATCCTCCGCAGCCCCTACGCGCACGCCCGCATCAACAGCATTGACGCCTCCGCCGCGCTCGCCCATCCGGGCGTCGTCGCCGTCTTCACGGGCGAGCAGATGAAGAAGATGGCCGGCCCGATGGTCGGCGGCGGCGGCGAGGGCGGCGACGTCAAGGACGACGTGCAGGAGGAGCAGGCCGAGCAGGATTCCGGCCAGTCGGAGATGCAGGTGCAGTATCCGCTCGCCGTCGGCAAGATCCGCCACGTCGGCGAGCAGGTCGCGGCGGTCGTCGCCACCGATATGTACATCGCGCGCGACGCCGTGGATATGATCGAGGTGGATTGGGAGCCGCTGCCCGTCGCCGCGACGCTCGCGGCGGCGATGGCGCCGGACGCGCCGAAACTCTACGGGGACAAGCCGGACAATGTCGGCCTGCACTGGACGAAGACGAACGGCGATGTAGATGCGGCGTTCGCCGAGGCGGAGAAGGATGGTATCGTCCTCGATCTGCACATCGTCA
>JAICIL010000400.1 GCA_025924435.1 Chloroflexia bacterium
GAACCGCATCGAGCTGCGCCCCTACGTGGCCGCGACGACGCCCGTCGGCGCGCCCACCGCGCCCGCGCTGACCGATCCGACGGCGCGCGTCCTGTGGGCGCCGGCCGGCGTGTCGTTCATCGGCGTGACGGTCCCCGGCGCCGCCGCGCCCACGGGCGGCACGCTCAGCGCCACCGTGCACGCCGACCTCGACTTCTCCACCCAGGGCGCGGCGCAGTTCGTCGGGCAGCCGATCCCGACGGGCGCCACGCTGTACATCCAGAACGCGAACCTGCCCACGAACAGCCCCGACTACGACTTCCGCATCGACGTGACCGCGCTGACCGGCTACGTCTCCGTGCGGACGAACTGAGCGGCGAATTTTCGGGCGCGCGGCGCCCGGGATTATGATCGCGGCATGCGCCTCTTCCGCCTCGCCTCGCTCGTGGGGATTCCAGCGGTCGCCAGCCTGCTCGCTTGCGGTGGCAGCTCGCCGCCGTCACAGCCCCGGGCGCGCGACCAGGCGGCGGCGACGGCGTGCACCTACTACATGCGCTGCGGGCAGATCGGCGCGGGCCTGAAGTACGCCAGCACCGACGATTGCCAGACGCAGCTGAAGGCCTACTTCAACGGCACCTGGCCGCAAGACACCTGCACGTCGATCTCGCAGAGCGGCTTCGACAATTGTCTGGCCGCCATCAACATCGCCGACTGCAACAGTCTGGCCGACTTCCTGAACGTCACCTTGAACAAGTGCACGATGGCGAACGTCTGCGCCGCCCCGAACGGCTAGTGCACCGCCGTCGAAATAGCGTCAACGCCGAGGCCGACAAGCCGCGCCGGACGCGAGGCGCGACGACGAGGCATACCCGTAGGTATGGTGAGGAGGAGCAACGAAGCGGCCGGCGCGGATCGTCGGCCGAACGTGATGCTATTTCGACGGCGGTGCACTAAGTCCCTCGGACCCGAAATGCCTATCGCGCCTCGCTGGTCCTCGACGCCGGGTCCTGCGGGACCCTGGACAGCGATTCCGGGTCTGAGGTCCTAGTACCTCGCCACAGAGGTCTTGACCGATTCACGCGGCAGACCGTACCGAGATGTGGCCGGTGGGCCGGGGGTAGGCTCGGCCCATTTTTTGGCGGGCGCGGTCAACGGTAAAGAGCCACTGGATCTTGGCGCCCTCGGCGTTGCGACGGCGCTCCCAACAGGCGACCTCCGCGACGAGGGTGTCCTTGTCGGGTATTCGACGGTCGAGGCACTGTTGGACCATCACGCCGATTTCGATCTCGACCATGTTGAGCCAACTGGCGTGCTTCGGCGTGAAGTGGAACTCCAATCGGTTCAGAATCCGCCGTGCCTCATCAGGGGCAAATCGCTGATACAACGCCCCCGCCGAGTGTGCCGAGAGGTTGTCGAGCACGACCCGGATCCGGTCTGCTTCCGGGTAGTGGACATCGACGAGATCCCGCATGCATTCTGCGAAGTCGATGCAGGTACGCTGGTCGGTCACCTTGGCGTGCCGCCAAGGGCGGTTCACGTCGATGAACATGAAGACGTTGGCAGTCCCGTTCCGGACGTACTCGTAATCGACTCGCCTGGGTTTACCCGGTTCCGAAGAGATAGGAACACGAGTCTCGCCGATCAGCTGTCTTGGCGTCTCATCGAAGCAAACCACTGGACGCCGGGGATTCGGTGTCTCGGCATAAAGTTGCAGGACATCTTCCATGCGAGCCACGTACTCGGCGTTGATCTCGGGAATGCACCACATTTTCTCCTGCCAGGGCTTGAGCGGCATCTCGGCCAGTCGGCGACGAATGGTCTCGTCCGACAAGCTGTCGTGAGCGGTGAGGCGCACTATTTCGTCGGCGAGCAACTGCATGGTCCACTTGGCCCGCCCCGCTGGCGGTTTTGAGCAAGCCACCGCGATCAGGAGGCTCTCGTCACTGGCAGCGAGCTTTCGCGGCGCGCCCGGGCGCGGGGACTCGCTCAGAGCTTGCTCCAGGCCTTCGTCGACAAAGCGTTGCTTGGTCCTGTACACCGTGGACGTACCGGCCCCGACGTTGATGGCAATCGCCTTGTCGCTGGACCCCGCATCAGCGGCGAGCAGAATCTGGGCCCGCTTGATCCTGCGAACCGCCCCCTTGCCACCGCTTACCAGATTCCGAAGTTGCTCGCGCTCATCCCCAGTCAGCGTCACGCGATAGCGTATATTCATGAGGATCTTTGATCAGACTCCCGATCCCATGTCCAGCAAATCGCCGCGTCTTTTTACAGAGAAGCAGGGTCAGTACTTGGCGTTCATTCACACGTACACCCTGCTCAACGGGCAACCACCTGCCGAGGCAGACTTCCAACGATTCTTCCGAGTCACCCCGCCGTCGGTCCACGACATGATCGTCGGTCTGGAACGGCGCGGGCTGAACAGCCGCGTTCCCCGCCAGCCTCGTTCCATCAAACTGATTGTCCAACCCGCCGATCTTCCTCAGCTTCAATCGATCGATACCTCTGTGGCGAGGTACTAGTCGCCGCCCGGGTTGTAGAAGCCGGGCAAGCGCGGGCCGCGGTCGCGGTTCCGGTGACGATCGCGATCGAAGCCGCCGCTGCCGCCGTCGCGTCCCCCACCGCCACGGCGGCGCCGTCGCCGGCCGGAGCGACCGCCGTCCTGATTGCGATCGCCGCCGCCGTTGCCGGCGGCGTGACCGCGGGAGCCCTGCTGGTGCGGTCTTCCGCCGTTGCCGTTGTTGGGGTGGTGATGCTGGTTCTGATTGCCCTGGGTGCCGCCGCCCTGGGCGCGCGACATGACCGGCAGCGAGATCGGTTCGACGGTGCGCCAGTCGACGTAGGCGCGGATGTTCGCGTCGCGCACGGCGTCCCAGCTCGCGCGATCGGGATCGCCCGGCTCGGCCGGAGCGACCGCGGCGTCGGTGGTGACGCCGTACACGGGCGGCGCGCTCTCGACGGCGATGGGTGCCACCAAGGGCCCCACCGCCTCCGCGGCCGCCACTGGCGGCGCCTCGACGACCGGCCACAGCGCCTCGAGCTCGGCCATGTCCAGCACGACCTCGCCGGACAGGGGCGTCCCCGCCTGTTCGTCGACCTCGTCCCACACCGCGGGATCGAACGTGTGCTGCGACTCGTCCGCCGGCCCCACCTGCAGGGGCGGCAGCGCCGGCTGCACGTCGGTGGGGATCGCGGTCGCGAACACGATCGCGGGCGGCGGCGGCGGTTGCGGTTGCGGCGGCGCGGGCCGCGCGTGCTGGCCGGGCTGCCCGTGCGCGCTGATCTGCGGCTGCTCGCCACCACCGCGACGGCGGCGACGGCGCGGGCGCGCGTGGAAGTCGGTGGCCGCGTGCAGCCCGTGCCGCGCGTCGTCCGATCCCGGATCGAACACCTCGCTGTCCAGCCCGGCACACGAATCACACAGCCCGCACTTGTCGCCCTCGGGCTCGCCGAAGTA
>JAICIL010000401.1 GCA_025924435.1 Chloroflexia bacterium
AGACGAAACTTCCCAACGATGTGATGCGCGGGGTAGATTACCGGCAGAGCGCGCTGCAGGTACGGGCGGCGCTCCCATTGCCCGACATCCCGCTGATCGTGCTCTCGCACGGTCGTGCCACCGGTCTGCTGACGCTCGCACAGGAGGAGCGCTGGCCCGCATGGCAGAAGGAACTGGCGATGCGGACATCACAAGGCAAGCAGATTGTCGCCGACCGGAGCGGGCACAACATCCAGTTCGATCAGCCCGAACTTGTGATCGCGGCCATCCGGGAGGTCGTCGGGCAGACGCGCCACTGATGTTCGCGCCCGCTCATGGCAGGGGGAACACCGCCGCCTCTGGTCTCTCCACCCGCTCGGCGTCTCCGATGTCGGTCGCGCTCGTCTGGGGCGCTTCGTTGACGGCGAAGGAGAAGACGTCGTTGCGGGCGTAGTGGCCGATCACGTCGAAGTCGAACTTCCCCTCGGCAATCGCGCTGCTCGTCACGTCCGCGTACAGGATGCCCTCCGCGCCGTAGAGCGGCCCGGCGAGGCATTCGCCGAGCGGCGAGATGATCGCGCTGCCGCCCCGGCAGAGTTCGTCGGGCGCGTCCGCGAGGTCTTCCAACCCCTCCAAGTCGGCGGGGTACATCGCCTTCGTGACGTACTGGTTGCAGCCGAGCACGAAGCAGCGCCCTTCGAGCGCGATGTGTTGCAGCGTCGCCTGCCAGGTGTCGCGGGCGTCCGCCGTCGGCGCGAGATAGAGTTCGACGCCTTTGCAGTAGATCGCCATGCGCGCGAGCGGCATGTAGTTCTCCCAGCAGATCAGGCCCCCCACCTTGCCGATCTCCGTGTCGAAGACGGGCAGCGTGCTGCCGTCCCCCTCGCCCCAGATCAGCCGCTCCCCGGCGGTCGGCTTCAGTTTGCGGTGCTTGCCCAAGAGCCGCCCGTCCGGCGCGAAATACAGCAGCGTGCAGTAGAGCGTGCCGCCGCTCACCGCGTCCCGCTCGATCACGCCGACGGCGAGGTAGACGCCCGATTCCCGCGCCGCCCGGCCCAATGCGTCGGTCGCGGCGCTCGGCACCGCGACGGCGTTCGCGTTGTAGCGCGCCCAGGTGCGCCGCCCCGCCTCCGTGCGCGCGCCGACGACGACGCCGAAACTCAGCCCGCGCGGGTAGGCGGGCACGAACGCCTCCGGGAAGAGGACGAGCCGCGCGCCGTTCGCCGCCGCCTCCCGCGTCAGTCGGGCGACCTTCTCAATCGTCGCCTCCCGCTCCATGATAACCGGCGCGGCCTGCACCACCGCGACCCGCACCTCCGCCCATCGCTCGCTCATGACAATTCCTCCCTCATCCATGGCTACAAGTATTTAAACCGCCAAGAGCCAATACGCCAAGAAACGAAGTGAGTGAATGAGGAGTCCGACTGTTCTCTGTATCCTCTTGGCGTCTTGGCGATTCATTCGCCCCTCGTACTGTACGAGGTTCTCACGCGACTGTTGAGGCGACGGTGTGATCGGCGTGGGCGTCGTCCCCCGCGAGTGGTTCGGGTTCGTCTTCCTCCTCCAGTTCGAGCGGGACGCGCCCGGTGCGGACATCCCAGGCGTAGGCGATGGCGACGCGCAGCGCGGCGGCGAGCGGCAGCGAGAGGAGCGCCCCCGCGAAGCCGAGCAGTTTGCCGCCGACGATCAGCGACAGGAAGATCACCAGGGGCGGCAGCGAGAGCGTCTCGCCGTAGATGCGCGGCACGAGGATGTTGTTCTCCACCCAGACGTAGACGACCATCGCCGCCGCGATGATCACCGCCGCCTGCACGGAGACGGTCAGCGCCGCCAGCGAGAGGGGCGCGACGATCACGACGACGCCGATCACCGGGATGACATCGCCCACCCCGGCGACGAGCGCGAGCGGCAGCGGGTTCGGCACGCGCAGCACGAGAAGCATGGCGAGCGCGAAGCCCGTGATGATCGCGCTGGTCAGCGCCTGCCCCCGGATATAGCCGCCGACGACCTCCTGCAGCGTGGCGAGCATGTAGCGCGCGTGGTGGTGGTACTTGCGCGGCAGTTTGTCGTAGAGCAGGTCGTCCATGCGGCGGGCATCGAGGATCAGATAGGTCGTGACGATCACGACGGTCAGCGCGGCGACGAGGAAATTGAGCGCCGCCGTCCCCGCGCCGAGGACGTGCCGGGCGAGGTTGGCCGGCACCTGAATCTGGTCGAGCTGGCTGCTGAACTGGTCGCCGAGTCCGCGCCGTTGCAGCAGCGTCCGCAACCGGCCCACCATGTCCGGCAGGTTGGCGACGAGGTCCGTGATCTGCGTGAAGAGCGCGGGGACGACGAGGAAGCCGACAAGCGCGACGGCGGACGCGATGAACAGCATGACCGTCAGGACGGCGACGCCGCGCGGCAGGCCGGAGCGCTCGATCCGCTCGACGATCGGTTCGAGCGCGGCGAGGAAGATCGCGCTGACCAGCAGGAGGAGCACAATGTCGAAGAGGACGGTCCAGAGCAGATAGGCCGCCAGCACGATGAGGGCGAAAATGAGCAGCGTCCGGAGCCGGAGATGGATCGTCACCATGCGGTTCCCTCCTGTAGCACGCGCGATCATTGTACCGTACGAGCGCGGGGCGCGTGCATCGGCGCACCGTCTGTACGAACACTTTTTTCACACATGCTCGACCAATCGCGCGGCTTGACGTAACTTTTCCGCATGTCGCGCGTTAACGGTTGGGGAAGGGACGGGTTTTGCATACGCGGTGGGGACACGTGTCATGGGTCCGATGAAGAAAAGCCGAACCGATACCGCCCGGTCGCGCCGGTGCGCCGCCGGGTGCCGCCGTGCCGCCGCGCTCCTGCTCATCGCCCTCGCCGCCCTCGGCGCCGGCGCCTTCTCCCACGCGGCCGCCGCGACGCCCACGCCCATCACCCCAACAGCGTCCCCGGCGCAAGCCCCCGTGCGCGGCGTCCCCCCGACCGTGCCGGTACCGACCGCCACGCACAGCCCCACGCCCGCGCCAACCACGCCGCCGACCGCCACGCCGACGGCGACACCGACCGCCACGCCCCGTGCCACCGCCTCGCCGTCGCCCTCCCCATCCGTCTCGCCCACCCACGCGGCGACACCGACCACCACACCGACCGCGACGCCGTCCGTGACGCCATCGGTCGCCCCCTCCCCGGCGATTGCGTCGCCAACTGCCGCCCCACCGACCCCAACCGCGCCCCCGACACAGACGCCAATCCCGCCGACCCTGGCAGCACCCGCCACCACGCCGGCACCACCCACCGCCACCGCCCCGGCGGTGGTCACCCGCCTCTTCGTGCCGACGGACGTCCCCGCCACCCCGCCCCCGCCCCCCGGCCCCTCCCTCGCCCTCCCCGCCCCCACCCTCCTCGATAACCCCCCCGCCGGCGCCAACCCCGCCGTCGCCCGCGCCGCCCTCAAGC
>JAICIL010000402.1 GCA_025924435.1 Chloroflexia bacterium
CGAGCGATTCGAGCGAGGGGCCGCTGTCCGCGACGGCAGCGAGCGCGTCCAGATCCTCCCCATCGTCGCGCGGCCGCTCAACGGGCGGCGTCCGCCGCTGGCGGATCAGGTCGAGGCAGCGGTTGCGCGCGACGCGATAGAACCACGGGCGCAGAGAAGCATCGGGGCGCAGGCGGGGCAGGGCGTTGTAGCACTGGATGAACGTGTGCTGCACGACATCCGCCGCGTCGTCCGCGTCGCCGAGGATGCGGGTGGCGAAGGCGTAGAGCGGTTGCGTGTAGCGGCGGACGAGCATCTCGAAGGCGGCGCTGTCGCCCCCTTGCGCCCGCACCAGCAGCGCCTCGTCCGTGGCCGCATTCAGGTCCGGCGCGGCGCCACCCCGTCGCCGTCGCCACCCGTCCAGCACCCCTGCCCGCTCCTCGCTGCGCGACGATTCCCCGCACTCCCCCTCTACCATACACGCACGAAGCAAGCGCACTGTTTCATCCGGTCGGGCCTTGAACCGCCAAGTCGCCAAGAACGCCAAGAGGGGAAGAGAATGATAGCCTTTTTTTATCTCCCTTCTTCGCGTTTCTTGGCGTTCTTGGCGACTTGGCGGTTCAATTTGCTCCATCTATGCCTTCGCCACGACGAGCGCATGGACGGACGCGACGCCCGCCATACGGAGTGCCCGCGCGCAGGCATCGAGTGTCGCGCCCGTCGTCGCCACATCATCGAGGAGCAGAATCCGTTGCCCGCGCACCGCCGCCGGGTCGGAGCAGGCGAAGGCGTCCGCGACATTCGCGTGCCGCGCCCCGCGATCCTGTCCGACCTGCGGCGGCGTATCCCGCGTGCGGGCGAGCCATCCCGGCATGACCGGCAAGGCATCACCCGCGAGACGGCGCGCGATCAGCAGCGACTGGTTGAAGCCGCGCCCGCGCTGTCGCTCCCGCGAGAGCGGCACCGGCACGATCGCGTCGGCAACCGGCAGCCGAGAGAAAGAGGGAAGCGCCATCGCCGCGAGGACGGCGGCATAGCCGCGCTGCCCCTCGTACTTCAGCGCGTGGATGCAGTCGCGCACCGGCGTCTCGAATGCCGTCGCGGCGACCATGCCATCGAGGGCGTTCGGGTAGGCGCGGCAGTACGGGCAGATGCCGGGCCGGGCAACGCGGCGTCCGCATGACGGGCAAGCGGGCGGCTCGATATACGCGATTGCCGCCGCGCACGTCGTACAGAGCAAGACGCCGCGCGCCCCGCACCCCGCGCAGCGGGGCGGAAAGACGACATCGAGCGCCCGTTCCCAGAGATCGCGCATATCGCCCGCCTCACGTTCCCCAACAAAGATAGGGAGATGCTAGATGATTCTCGATGAATGCACAAGCGGCAGGGGAGCGGCGGTTTGATACAATGCGCTCCTGCCCGGTCGGTGCCGGGCGGATGGAGGACAGACGGCAGGATGGCGGTGACGGAAACACGGCGCGGCGAGAAAACGCCGCAGAGCCTGAACGGGTACGAGCGGACGGCGCGCGGGCTGGTCGAGCGGTTCATGGCGGAGGAACTCTGGCGGCGGCCCCGCTATGCGTGGCACCGCTTCTGGGGCGATGTCAACCCCCTGCCGCGCACGATGCGGCAGGTCTGGGATTTCGCCGCCGGGGACGCCGATTACGCCGCGCACATGGTCAACGGCTCCCCCGACGAGGCGACCCTCCGGCGGACGGGCGCGAAGATGGCCGAACGGCTGATCGCCGCCCTGAACATCGAGCCGGATCACTGCGTCCTCGACCTCGGCCCCGGCGTCGCGCGCGTCGGACGGGAGATGGCGCCGCATGTCCGCCGCTGGGTCGGCGCGGACGTCTCCCGCAAGATGCTCGATCGCGCCGCCGAGCGGATGCGCCACCTGCCGAACGCCACCTTCGCGCACATCTCCGGCGACGGCGACCTCCCCTTCCCCGACGAAGTCTTCGACCGCGCCTACGCCCATCTCGTCTTTTTCCACATTGACAAGCAGGAGATGTGGGCGTCCATTCGCGAGATCGCGCGCTGCCTCAAGCCGGGCGGCATCCTCTACGGCGATACGTGGAATTTGCAGAACGAGGATGGCTGGCGGCGCTGGCTGGCCGAGGTCGAGCATTATCGCGGGCGGCGGCGGCCCGTCCACCACAACCGCTGGAGCACCGAGGCGGAGATGCGCACCTTCGCCGAGCGCGCGGGCCTCGTCACGCTCGCCTGCCTGAGTGATTCCTGCTGGCTGCAATTGGTCGCGGCGCGCCCCTTCGCGGACGGCTCACTCCCCGCGCTCGGCGACCTCTCCACCCTGCCGCCGCCGGCGGGTTCGTGGTACTACCACGACTGATGCGCGTCGGCACGATCCTGCGGCGGGGCGCGCTGGCCATCGGCGGCCTCGGCGCGGCCTTCCTCGGCTACGCGGGCGGCGTCGAGCGGCGCTGGCTCGAAATCACCGAGCACCGCGTCGAGATGGCGGACATCCCGCCCGAATGGGACGGCGTGCGCATCATCCAATTGTCGGATTTCCATCTCGGCATCGCGGGCGCGCCGTACGCGATGCTCGCGCGCGCCGTCGCGGAGACCGTCGCCCGCTCGCCCGATCTGATCGTCCTCACGGGCGATTACTCGAACGACGGCATCCCGTGGCCGCTCGACTTCCTCGCCCCGCTCGCGCGGACCGCCCCGACCATCGCGATCCTCGGCAACCACGATTATCTCCAGCGCACCATCGGCGCGGATTTGATCGCGAAGGAACTGGAGAAGCAGGGCGTCGCGGTGCTGCGTAACGACCTCACCGCGTTCGTCCACAACGGCGTCGCGGGGGTCGTCGTCGGCTTCGAGGACGATCTGGAAGGGCCGGGCGCGGACGTGCAGGGGATCGTCGCGCGGATGCAGGGCAAGAGTCCAAGCATCGTCCTCGTCCACGAGCCGGACGTCATTGACCGCTTCCCGGACCGCTGGGCGGGCCTGACGCTCTCCGGCCACACGCACAGCGCGCAGATCCGCCTCTCGCCCATCCGCCGCTATGATTGGGTTGACTGGCCGATCAGCGAGATGCAGTCCGCCTACCCGCGCGGCTGGTTCAACGTGCGCGGCAACCGGCTTTTTGTCAGCCACGGCCTCGGCGTCTCCACGGTGCCGCTCCGCTTCTGCGCCCGCCCCGAACTCGCCTGCTTCACCCTCACGCGGAAGGGATTGATCGAAACCGGGGAGAACCGCGAAGACGCAGAGGACGCAAAGGGCGCAAAGAGGGACGAAGAGTGGATCGAGAAAACCGAATTTCTCTTGTATTCTTTGCGCCCTCTGCGCTCTTTGCGTATTTGCGGTTCAATCGGTTTCCGCTCTTCCGACGCCGATTGCCGCACGAATCTTCCCATGCGACAATACGCATCTGCACCGCATGCATCTCCGCTCCGTTGCCG
>JAICIL010000403.1 GCA_025924435.1 Chloroflexia bacterium
AGAGGCGATTGACCATCTTGAGGAGCGTCGTCTTGCCGCAGCCGGACGGCCCGACGAGCACGACGAACGACCCCGCCTCCACGTCGAGGCTGCAATCGTTCACCGCCGGGCGCGCCGCACCGGGGAACTGTTTGGATACATGGTCGAAGGAGATTACCCGCACGCTAAAACCTCACCCCCGGCCCCTCTCCATTGCAATGGCGAGGGGTGTCTCGCCTGGAACGCCGTGATGCTCCATCAAACACCGTGTCCCCCAATTTGCTCCCCCTCTCCATTACGATGGAGAGGGGGCCGGGGGGTGAGGTTCGTTCCCGCTTACTTCTTCAGCAACCCCTGCGCGGTCAGGAACTCCTTGGCGACATCGGCGGGTTCGCGCTTCTTGCCGTCCACCTCGTAATTCAACGTCGCCATCACTTTGTCCGTCAGCATCGGCGAGACCGCGTTGAGCACGGCCTTGATGCCGGGGATCGCGTCCAGGGCCTGCTGGCGCACGACCGGGGTGATCTGCGAGATCGGGAAGAGGTTCTTGTTGTCTTGCAGCACGACGAGATTGTCCGCCGCGATCTGCCCGTCCGTGCCGAACGCGACGGCGACATCCGCCTGCCCGTTCGTCAGCCCCTGGTACTTCAGGCCCGGATCAACGGGGATGTACTTCTTCAGTTTAAAATCCCCGTAGACCTTCATGATCCCCGGAATGCCGTCCTCGCGCGTCTGGAATTCCGGCGGCCCGATCATCGTCAGTTGGTCCGCCTTGGCGACCATGTCGGAGATCGTCTTGATGCCGAACTTCTGCGACCCCGCCTGCGTCATCGCCAGCGCCTGCGTGTCGTTCATCGGCGCGGGATCGAGCCAGACGAAGTTGAACTGGTCCTTGTACCCCTTCGCGACCTGATCGTAGGTCTGCTGCGCGTTGAGGCCGATGGTCGGCTGCTTGAGGACGGTGAAGAGGCCCGTGCCGGTGTACTCGGGGTAGAGGTCAATATCCCCCTTCTGCATCGCCGCCTGGCAGACGGGCGTGCCGCCGAGATTCTCCTTGTAGTCAACCTTCGCGCCCGCCTGCTCGAGCATGAGTTTGTACATATTGCCGACGATGAACTCCTCGGTGAAATCCTTCGTGCCGACCTTGACCGTGCCGCTCAGTTTGACGTTGGGAACCGTGCCGCTGACGGCGGAACCGGCCGCCGTCGTGCCCGTGCCGCCGGTCGCGGAACTCGCGGCGCGCGTCCCCGTCGTCGCGGGGCTGGCGGCGGTCGTCGTGCCGCTCGTCGTGGCGCTGCTCGCCGCCGTGGTGCCGGCGGGTGCGGTGGTGCTGCTCGCGGTGGTGCTCGCGGCGGCGCTCCCGGCGGGCCGTGTCGCAGCGGCCGCGCTCCCGGCGGCGGTCGTCGTGACGGCCGTCCCGCCGCTCACCTGGCCGCTCGCGGTCGTGGCGGCGCCGGCCGCCGTCGTCGCGGCCTTCGGCGTGTCGGTCGCCTTGCTGCCCCCGCATGCCGCGAGCAGTGCCGCCCCGGCGGTGGCCGCGAAGCCGCTCAACAGCGTGCGGCGCGAGAGCCGCCGTGTATCCTTTTCGCTCATCCCGGTCATTTTCCTTAAATCCTCCTCAGAAGGCCGTGCGCGTGTGCGCGGTCAATGGGTTGGCGGTTGTAACGCGCGCTGCAATCCGCTCATTCCGATCTCGGCAATCAGTGCGAGCAAGGCCACCGGGATCGCGCCGACAAGCAGGATGGCGTTATCGAGCGTCGCGAAGCCGAGCGTGATGAACTGGCCGAGGCCGCCGCCGCCGATGAACGCCGCGAGGGTCGCGCTGGCGATCACCTCGACGGTCGCCGTGCGGATGCCCGCGATGATCACCGGCATCGCGAGCGGGAACTCGACGCGCCGCAGGACCTCCCTTCTCGTCATGCCCATCCCGTATGCCGCCTCGCGGATGGCGGGATCAATGGTGCGGAACGCGGCATCGGTGTTAATCAGAATCGGGGGGAGCGCGAGGATCGTCAGTGCCAGGACGGCGGATTTGAGCGTCAGCCCGAAATAGGGGAGCGCGAGGAAGAGGATGGCGAGGCTCGGGATGACGCGGAGCGCATTGAAGCCGTTGATCACCGTCACCGATGCCACGCGGGAGCGCGCGGTGACGGTGCCGAGCGGCACGCAGATCAGGATGCCGATGCCGAGGGCGATCCCGACGAGCAGCAGATGGCGTTCAAGCGCCGCGACAAGCTCGTCGCGGTGGTCGCTGGCGTACCGATAGGCCTCTATGACAACGTGCATGCGCTCCGTCCATCGCCTCGCCCCACCAATCCGGCGGTGAACATCCTACCCGTGAGCCACCAACCGAGTTGCTGTCGCAAGAATAGGGCCATGTGGCGCTGTCCGCTCCTCGACGCTGCGTACTCTCCCGATGCCGCGCAGTATAGCATACCCTTCGTATCACAGACAGTTTGATAAAGTTCAACGGCATCGTACGCCCTAACAGCAGGTGCGATGCGGTGTACGTCGCCGTTTCCCGGAATCCTCGCCCCCGGCCCCCTTCCCTCGGAGGGAAGGGGGCCGGGGGCGAGGATTTCCCGAATAGACTCGCGCAATCGCGCGATCCGCTGCACAATAGGCCTCCGGAGCGTGGCGATGTTCTGTACGGAGGAGACCGTTCGACGATGTTGATTGTGATGCAGGCCGGGAGTTTGCGGGCGGAGATCGAGGCCGTGTGCGACCGCGCGCAATCGGCGGGGCTGGGTGCGGAGGCGTACACCGACGCCGGGCATACCGTGATCGAGATCACGGGCGAAATCTCGCTCGAACACAAGGAGATGCTGGCGGCGATGCCCGGTGTGGACGCGGTCGTGCGCCGCGATCTGCCGGGGCCGCTGCGGACGCGCGACCTGCGCATCGAGAGCATCCGGCCGCTCGTGCCCCCGGCGATCCTGCTCGAAGAGCTGCCGCTCACCGCCGACGGCGCGGAGACGGTCAGCCGCGCCCGCGAGGAGATTAGCCGCATCCTCCGGGGCGAGGACGACCGGCTGATCGTGATCGTCGGCCCCTGCTCCATCCACGATTGCGACGCCGCGCGCGACTATGCCCAGCGGCTGAAACCGCTCGCCGACGCGCTCTCCCGCGACCTCCGCATCGTCATGCGCGTCTACTTCGAGAAGCCGCGCACGACGGTCGGCTGGAAAGGGCTGATCAACGACCCCCACCTCGACGGCAGTTTCGCCGTCAATGAGGGGCTGCATCTCGCGCGGCATCTGCTCCTCGATCTCGTCGCGCTCGGCCTCCCCGCCGGGTGCGAGTTCCTCGACCCGATCCTGCCGCAGTTTTTCGCCGATGTCGTCACCTGGGGGGCGATTGGCGCGCGCACGACCGAGAGCCAGGTCCATCGCGAGCTGGCGTCGGGCCTCTCCATGCCCGTCGGCT
>JAICIL010000404.1 GCA_025924435.1 Chloroflexia bacterium
AAGGACGCAAATAAGCGGAATAGATTGATATTCCTCGTTCTCCCTGGGCGTCCTTGGCGTCTTGGCGGTTCATTTCCCTCCGGCCGGTGCTGCCCAGAGGGGAACTGGCACACCGAGGGCGTGGTTGATGAGCCAACTTGTCACCGTGAGGAGAACGATACCGAGCGCGACCATGATGACCGCGTGAAAGGTACTGAGGAGGCCAAGACTGACGATCAATGTTGTCGCGCCCGCCGGTGGATGGAGGGAACGAAACAGAATGAGCAAGGCGCTCGTCAACGCCACCGAGAGTGTCGCCGCGCCGATTCGTGCCGGTGAAATACCGGCTTGCAGTACGTTCGGCGTGTGTCTCAGGCCAAAGAGCGCCAGCGCGCCATAGCCTACCACAATCGCTATGCCGTGCCCGATCAGTGTATTGCGCGGGCTTGCACTCGCGGCCATCGGCGTTCGGAAGATGAGGAAGGCGGTTGGGCCGAGGCTGGGGAAGAGGAGCGGCTGCCGGAAAAGATACGCCGCCAGCCCGCTCGCGCTCATCGCGATGAGACAGGCGCCGAAACTATAGAGGGCATCGCCCGCACTGCCGAGCCGGTCCGCGAGCCAGAGATGGAAGCCGTACCGCTGGATCGCCGCGAGCAGGCTGGCATGCTCATGCGCGTCATCCCTGCGCCGTGCTTCATGCCGCTCTTTTGTGACGCGCTCGGTGATGGCCGATCCTCTCCGTTTCGCCATCTTCCCTCCAAACAGCGTTGTCTGTGCAGCACACGCTCAGTTTCTCGCGTGCGCTCGCCGACGGCAACCGCGGAGTATCGCCTGGCACAGAAAAGGGGCGAGGAACGAACCCCACCCCCGGCCCCCGCTCCGTCACGCGGAGAGGGAGAGCCAAACTACTCAGTCCTCAGTCCTCAGTCCTTTACTTGACGTCCGCCTTCGCGCCGGCCTCTTCGAGTTTGGTCTTCGCGGCGGTCGCCTCGTCCTTCGTGACGTTCTCCTTGACGGCGGTGGGCGCGGCCTCGACGAGGTCCTTCGCCTCCTTGAGGCCGAGGCTCGTCAGCTCGCGGACGGCCTTGATGACCTGGATCTTGTTCGCGCCGATCTCGGTCAGCATGACGGTGAACTCCGTCTGCTCCTCGGCCGGGGCCGCCGCCGCGCCGCCGCCCGCCGGGGCCGCCGCCGGGGCCGCCGCCATCGCGGTGACGCCGTACTTCTCCTTCAAGGCATCCGAGAGTTGTTTCAGTTCGAGAATCGTCATCCCGTCAATGGCGGAGATGATCTCTTCGGTTGACACTGCCATGGTAGTCTCCTCCTATGCGGCGGCTTCTTCTCCGCCCATCTGTGCGACGCGTGCATCGAGCAGCGACGTGAACTCATAGACCGCAAAATCCAGCGCGAAGACGACGTTCGAAATCGGTGCGTCGAGCGCGCCGACGATCGTCGCGATCAACACGTCCCGCGGCGGCATCGTGGCGAGCGTTTCGACCTCGCCGGCCCCGACCGCCTGCCCTTGCAGGAGCGCGCCTTTCACCTTCAGGATGCGCGAGGTGCGCGCGAAGTCGTTGATGACCTTCGACGGCCCGACGATGTCATCGCCGGTGAAGACGAGCGCGGTCGGCCCTTCGAGCGTCGCGTCGAGCGATGCGATCCCCTTGTTGTGCGCCGCGATCCGCGTCAGCGTGTTCTTCGCGATGCGGAACTCCGCCCCGACGCCGCGCAGTTGCCCGCGCAGCCCTTGCAGGTCCGTCACAGTGAGGCCGCGATAATCGGTGAGGATCATCAGGGTCGCGCCGCCGATCCGCTCCTCCAGTTCGCCGATCGTCTCGCCCTTTTTCTCGGTTGGCATGTGCATTCACCCCCTTCCGATTGCCGGATAAACGAATTCACTTCCTTACCCTCCCCCTTCCCGCATCGGGAAGGGGGCCGGGAGGTTAGGCAAAAAAAGCCCCGCGCCGGACGAGGCGCGGGGCAAAACAGCGACGGCGACGGCGCGTAGCGCCATGCACGGTCGGGATCTGCTTCTTCCCATCTACCTCGGCTGGGTGGCCCAGGGGGCCGATTAAGCGCGAGCGCGCCAGCGGTCTTCGGCGATGTCGGAGCGTAGTATAGCCGTCCGCCGCTTAGGCGGCAACCCCCTCGGCGGACGCGACGGCGGCGTTCACATCGAGCCGGATGCTCGGCCCCATCGTCGTCGCGACGACGATCGAGCGGATGTACGTGCCCTTCGACCCGCTCGGCTTGGCGCGGCTGACCGCGTCAATGGCGGAGAGGAGATTCGCCTTGATCTGCTCCTCGGTGAAACTCGTCTTGCCGATCGGGATATGGACGAGGTTCGTGCGGTCGTTGCGGAAGTCCACGCGCCCGCCGCGCCGCTCGTTGATGACGCGGGGCAGATCCTCCGGCGTGGCGATCGTGCCGTTGCGCGGGTTCGGCATCAGACCGCGCCGACCGAGCACGCGCCCGAGGCGGCCGACCTTGCCCATCATGTCCGGCGTGGCAAGCGCGACATCGAAATCGAGCCAGCCGCCCTCGATCTGCTTGATGAGATCGTCCGCGCCCGCGTAATCCGCGCCGCCTTCGCGGGCGGCCCGCTCGCCGTCGCCCTGCGCGAAGACGAGGATGCGGACATTCTTGCCCGAACCGGACGGCAGCGTCGCCGAGGCGCGCACCTGCTGATCCGCGTGGCGCGAGTCAATGCCGAGGCGGAAGTGGATCTCGATCGTCTGATCGAAGTTCGCCTTCGCCGTCTCCTTAAGGAGATGGACGGCCTCATCCACCGTGTATTTCTTCTCGTGGTCTATCAGTTTGACGAGTTCCAGATACCGTTTGCCGCGCTGTGCCATATCACTGTCTCCTCAACCTTGTGGTGCCAGCGGCGCTTATCGCGCCTCCCACCCTTGGGAGTAGTCGGTAGACAGTAGTCAGTCGAATACGGAGGCGCTGCGCGCATCTTTTTCTGTCTACCGACTACTATCTACTGACCACTACCCTTCCGTCACCTGAATACCCATCGAGCGGGCGGTGCCCTCGATCATCCGCATCGCACTGTCCACGTCGTAGGCGTTGAGGTCCTTCAACTTCAGTTCGGCGATCTCGCGCACCTGCTGGCGCGTCACCTTGCCCGCCGTCTCGCGCTTGACATTCGCCGCGCCCTTGGGCACGCCCGCTGCCCGCCGCAGGAGGTCGCCCGCCGGCGGCGTCTTCGTCACGAACGTGAACGAGCGATCCTCGAAGACGGTGATCGCCACGGGGATGATCTGGCCGACCTGCTGCGCCGTCCGCTCGTTGTACGCCTTGACGAACTCCATCAGCGCCACGCCGTGCTGGCCGAGCGCGGGGCCGACCGGCGGCGCGG
>JAICIL010000405.1 GCA_025924435.1 Chloroflexia bacterium
GCCCCCAACACTTCCCGCTTTTTTTTGCCGGCTGGGGGGGTTGGCCCCCCCCGGGCCCTGGCGGGGGGGGAACCCCCCGCGCTACCATTCGCGTCACGCGGCCTGCCGTCCCAACGCGCGGGTGCCGACCGCGAGCAGGAGGAGCGCGACGCCGCAGAGCACGGCGAGATCGCGCGCGATGCCGCCGAAGCCCGCGCCCCGGATCATCACGCCGCGCAGGGCGTCCACCGCGTAGGTGAGCGGCAGGATGTACGCCAGTTGCTTCAGCACAATCGGCAGCGTGGCGACCGGCCAGATCACGCCGGACATCAGCACTTGCGGCACGATCACCAGCGGGATCATCTGCACCGCCTGCAACTCGTTCGCGGAGATCGTCGAGAAGACGAGGCCGAGCGCGACGCCGATCACGACGAGGATGATCTGCACGAGCAGGACGAGGGCGAGGTTGCCGCTGTGGTGGATGCGCAGCACGCCGACGAGGAAGGTGAGCACGATCACCGACTGCGCGACGCCGAAGACGAGGAAGCCGCCGAGATAGCCGAGCACCGTCTCCGCCGTCGTGGCGGGTGAGGCGCGCAGCCGCTCCAATGTCCCCTGGCTCCGCTCCCGCAGCACGCCGACCGCGCTGAGCAGATACGTGAAGAGGATGACGAAGAGGCCGATCAGCGCCGCCGCGAGCGTATCCGTCGTCGTGAATTGCGGACCGGCGTGCAGATAGGTCGTCGGGACCGGTTGCGCGAGCGCCGCGCCCGCCGCGCCGGTCGGCCCGCCACTCAGCGTCACCCGAAGCAGCCGCGCCACTTGCGCCGCGCCCGCCGTCCGGCCCGGATCGGAGCCGTCCACGAGCAGCGTCGCGCCGCTCGCGCCCTCGCGCGGCACGGCGAGGACCGCATAGACATCGCCGTCCCGGATCGCCTGTTCGGGCGGTTTCGTGCCGATGTCCCGGAGTTTCGGCCCGCCCTCCGGCAACGCGATCGCGATCCCCGGCGGTGCGCCCGGCCCCGCCACGGCCATTTCCAGCGACTGGCTGCCGCTGCGGATCAGCGCCGTCATCAGCCCCATAATCACCACCGGCACGACGAAGACCAGCGCCAGCGACCGCCGGTCCCGCCGGAATTGCCAGAGTATTCGCAACGCGATCATCCCCGCGCGATTGAACATGGCCGTTTCTCCTCCAAAGTCGCGAGTCGCGAGTAATGAGTAACGAGGGGTTCGGCCCTTCTTGCTACTCGCGAGTCGCGAGTCGCGACTCGCGACTTCCCCGTGCGATCCGCAAAAACGCCTCCTCGAGTGTCGCGGTGTGGGTCGCGGCCATCAGGTGGCGTGGGGTATCCTCCGCGATTGTCTTCCCGTCGCGGACCATGCCGAGGCGGTCGCAGCGCACCGCCTCGTCGAGATGATGGGTGGAGACGATCAGCGTCGTGCCGTCGGCGGCGAGGCGGGCGAAGTAGTCCCAGAAGGCGAGGCGCAGTTCCGGGTCTATACCGACCGTCGGCTCGTCAAGCAGGGCGAGGCGCGGCTTGTGGATCAGCGCGACGGCGAGCGAGACGCGCTGCTTCATCCCGCCGGAGAGCGTGCCGACGACCGAGTCCGCCCGGTCGTCGAGGCTGACGAGCGCGAGCAGTTCCGCCATCCGTTCCCGTTGCACCGGCTTCGGCACGCCGAACAGGGTGGCGAAGAAGCGGAGATTTTCGGCGACGGTCAGGTCGTTGTAGAGCGCCTCCAGTTGCGTCATGTAGCCGATGTGCGGCGCGACGCTCCGGCTCGGCATGCGCGCGCCGAGGACGGTCAACGCCCCGCCCGTCGGCGCGATCAGCCCGGCAACGGCGCGGATCAGCGTCGTCTTGCCCGCGCCGTTCGGCCCGATCAGCCCGTACGTCTCGCCCTCGTTGACGGTGAGGGTCAGCCCATCGAGCGCGCGCCGTTCCCTGAACTGGAGGACGACGCTTCGTGCTTCAACCATTGCGGCCATGCGCGACCCTCCCTTCGCTTCCCGCCGGATGGACGAGCGCGCCGTCCAGAAACGTCGTCACGATGTGCGCGATGACGCTCTCCAGCGGCGGCGCGACCGCGAATTGCGACGCGAACATCTCCCGCGTGAGCAGGTGGATGAAGAGCGGGCCGATCAGCGATTGGATGGCGAGCGCCGGGTGCATCGGCCTCAGGCGGCCCGCCGCCATCTGCCGCGTCAGGTATCCGCCGACCATCGGCAGGACGACGCCGAGGACATTGCGCGCGACCGCGTCGCCCATCGCCGGGTTCTGGAACGCTTCGACCATGATCGTCCGAAAGAGCGCGAAGCGCGGTGTGATCGCGGCGACAATCGCCGTCAGGATGCCGGTCAGGACGGCGTGCGGGTCGTCGCCCGCCTGCTCGCCCTCGGCGATGATGCGCTCGACGGCGGCAAACGGCGCGTAGCGGGCGATCACCGCCGCGAAGATCGCCTCCTTGCCCTCGAAGTGCCAGTAGACGCCCGCTTTGCTCATTTCCGCCGCCTGCGCGATGGCGTCCACCGTCGCGCCCGCATATCCCCGCGCGGCGAAGATTCCCATCGCCGCGTCGAGCAGCGCCTCCCGCCCGTCGCGCGCGTTCAGGCGTTCCGGCGCGACGCCCGCCGCGCGGAGTGCCTGTCGCACCATCTCTTTGGCGGGGAAGACGCGGTAGAAGGTCGCCTTCGAGACGCCCGCCGCCGCCGCCATCGCGTCCACCGTGACCGCGTCGTAGCCGCGTTCCTCGATCAGCGGGCGGATGCGCCGGAGAAGATCTGCCTGTTTCTCATCCAACGTGTGCATATGGCTCATGGTGTGATAGTAAACGAGACTATTCATAAAGTCAAGCACTGTTCCATTTCCAGGGTGCGATGAGTGTGTGGTATCCTGTACCGTTGCGCGCTTGGGATGCGGGTTTCGCTTGCCGTGTGTGCGCGTGTATGGTATATTTTAAACCGAACAGTAGAGAAATGCGGCGCGTTCGGACGCGCCGGTGTGCGACTCACGGACAGTGAGAAGGAGGAGTACAGGCTCGATGGCGGATGTGCAGCAGAACGGACACAACAAGGATGCCGGTGCCCTCGTGATCGAGGATTTGCGCGTCTCCGTGGCGGATCGGCAGATCGTCCGGGGGCTGAACCTGACCGTACGCCCCGGCGAGGTGCATGCGATCATGGGGCCGAACGGCTCCGGCAAGTCCACCCTCGCCAATACGCTGATGGGCAGCCCGGCCTACACCGTGGACGGCGGCCACGCCTGGCTGAAGGGGCAGGACTTGCTTGAACTCGACACGGACGAGCGGGCGCGCCTCGGCCTCTTCCTCGCCTTCCA
>JAICIL010000406.1 GCA_025924435.1 Chloroflexia bacterium
ACGCCGCGGGTTGGAAAGCCCGCGCCACCGGGGAGGCGACGGTGTGCGGCCCCGCGCGCCTGTATACTGGCCGCGTCCCGCGCGATGGGCGCGGCGCTTTGGGCGCGAGAAGGGTGAACAATGACGGGTTTCACGTCCGCACCGATACTGGCGAGCGACACCGGCGCCGTCGTGACGACGATTGTCTGGCTGCTCGTCGCGGTATCGCTCGTCGCCACTCTGACGCACTTCGTCCGCGTCCCGTACACGATCGCGCTCGTCGTCGCGGGGCTGGCGCTTGGCGCGATCGGTGGCCCGTTCCGGGTGCCGCTGACCGAAGATTTGATCCTCGAAGTCTTCATCCCCGCGCTCCTGTTCGAGGCGGCGTACAACCTCTCGTGGCCGCGGCTCCGCGCGGAAATCCGCCCCATCGTCGCGCTCGCCATCCCCGGCGTGATCGCCGGGACCTTCATCGTCGGCGCGATTGTCCATCTCGCGGGCCTCCGCTGGCCGGTCGCGCTCCTCTTCGGCGCACTGATCGCCGCGACCGATCCGGTCTCCGTCCTCGCAACCTTCCGGCGCATCGGCGCGAACCGCCGCCTCGCGATCATCGTCGAGGGCGAGAGCCTGTTCAACGACGGCACCGCGCTCGTCGTCTTCCGGCTCGTCCTCGCCGTCGTCGTCGCCGGTGGCGTGACCGCCTCGACGACGATCCTCGCCTTCATCGCCTCGATCGCGGGGGGTGTCGCGGTCGGCGTCGCGGTCGGCTATCTCGGCGCGCTGCTGCTGCGGCAGATTGACGATTATCTGGTCGAGATCACGATCACGCTGCTCATGGCGTACGGCACGTTCATCGCCTGCGAGCATCTCTCGCTGACGGTCAGCGGGAACGAAATCGGCGCGTCGCCGGTGATCGCGGTCGTCGTCCTCGGCCTGATCACCGGCAACTACGCGTCGCGCGCGAGCATGTCCGCGCGCACGCGCCTCTCGATGTACGACACATGGGAATTGATCGGCTACTTCGCCAACTCGCTCATCTTCATCCTGATCGGCCTCCAGGTGCACACGGCCTCCGTCACGCGCGCGGACATTCCGCTGATGCTCGCGGCGATTGTCGGCATCCTCGTGAGCCGCGCGATTGTCGTCTACGGCGTCGGCCTATACACGAACTGGCGCAACGCGCCCGTCTTTCGCATCCCGCTCAGTTTCCAGCACGTCATCCTCTGGGGCGGGCTGCGCGGGGCGATCGCGCTCGCCGCCGCGCTCAGCATCCCCGGCGACGCCGTCCCCGAACGCCCGACGGTCATCCTCCTGACTTTCGGCGTCGTCGTCTTCACGCTCCTCGCGCAGGGGCTGACAATCCGGCCGCTCGTCGCGCGGCTCGGCCTGAGCGGCACGGACAATTCGGCGCACCTCCTCGCTTTCGAGCGGTTGCAAGGGCAACTTGTCGCGACGCAGGCGGCCCGCCGCGCGCTCGCCACCCTCACGGAGGCGGGCGAGATCGCCCCCGATGTCTCCGCGCAGATCACCCGCGCGTACGAGGAGCGCGGGGACCGGCTGCGCGACGAACTGGCGGGGCTGAATGTCTCGGCGGAGGCCGCCCGCGCCGAGCAGGTGATCGTCGCGCGGCGCAAGGCGTTGCAGGCGGAGAAAGACGCCCTGCGCACGCTGCGCAACCGGGGCACGATCACCGGCTCGGTTTATCGGGCGCTGAACGCCGACATTGATCGCCGCCTGCTGCGCCTCGAAGAAGCGCCGGACGAGGAGATGGGAGAGGGGGTCGCGCTCCCCGCCGATGGCGAGCGTATCGAGGACGAGATCGGCCCATTCCCCGACGGCGCGATGAGATGATGCGGGATTGCCTACCCCCTGCCCCCCTCCCTAAAAGGAGGGGGAACCCAATCCGGGCATCGTGCCGTATCCCAAACGTCCCGATCTTCATAGGCTCGCTCCCCCTTCCTTTTAGGGAAGGGGGCCGGGGGGTTAGGCTTCCCTACGCGACCGCTCCGCCCGCACGCAGATCGGCAATCGCCGCATCGGTGTAGCCGAGTTCGCGCAAGATCGCGTCCGTATGCTCGCCAAGGAGCGGCGGCGGCAGGGTCACTTCGAGATCGGTGCGCCGCAGATGGTAGGGCATACCCGGCACGGTCAATTCACCAATCGTCGGATGCGTCACGGTGCGCGACAGCCGCTCGTGCCGCACCTGCGGATTGGCGAAGACCTCATCTATGTTGTAAATCGGGCCGCACGGCACATTGACGGAGCCGAGCAGTTCGAGCAGCGCGGCGGTCGTCATCGGGTGGAACTTCTCCGTGATCATCGCCGTCACTTCCTCGTACCGCGCGAGGCGATCCTGATTGCGGGCATAGCGCGGGTCGTTCGCCCGCTCCGGCCAGCCCAGCACGCCGCAGAGACGGCCCCAGAGCGCGTCGTTGCCGACGGCGAGGCAGATGAAGCCGTCCGCCGTCGGGTAGGTGTCATACGGGCAGATCGTCTGGTGCCGGTTGCCGACGCGCTTCGCGACGATGTTGTCCATGAAATAGTTAACGGTGTAGTAGACGAGCATCGCGGTCTGCGCGCCGAGCAGCGAGGCATCAATGAACTCGCCGCCGCCGCCGTTCGCCTTGCGGTAGAGCGCGGTAACGATGGCGTATGCCGCGAACATCCCGGCGGTCATGTCCGCGATGGGGATGCCGACGCGCGTCGGCGGGCCGTCCTCCTGCCCGGTGAGGCTCATGATGCCGCTCATCCCTTGCAGGATGAGGTCGTACGCCGTCCAGTTCCGCCCCGGCCCCGTCTGCCCGAAGCCGGAGATCGAGCAATAGACAACCTCCGGCCGCCGCGCCGCGACCGCCTCGTAGTCGAAGCCGAGGCGGCCAATCGTGCCGGGGCTGAAGTTCTCGATCACGACATCCGCCGTCTCGATCATCTTCCAGAGCGCCGCCTTGCCCTCGGCGTGCTTGAGGTCGAGGGCGATGGAGCGCTTATTCCGGTTGACGCTCAGGTAGTAGTTCGCCTCGCCCGCCGAGAAGGGTGGCCCCCAGGCGCGCGTGTCGTCCCCCTTCCCCGGCTGCTCGACTTTGAGCACTTCCGCGCCCATGTCCGCGAGCATCATCGTGCAGTACGGCCCCGTCATCACCCGCGTCAGGTCCACCACCCGCACGCCCGCCAGCGGCAACTTCGCTTCCAATCCTATCCTCCCTCATGACGAAACTGATTGAACCGCCAAGAAGCCAAAGACCCCAACAAAAAAGTGAACGTATGAAAAATTTATTTTTGTTTGTATCGTTACCGCCTGGGGGACGTGGGGTGGTGTGGGGTGATGAATAACCCA
>JAICIL010000407.1 GCA_025924435.1 Chloroflexia bacterium
CTGGTAGGTCGCCCGCCCGGCCGCGTGGATACCGACGCTGAGCGGTTCGAGGATCGAGGAGGCGACCGGATCGGCATTCATCTTGTAGAATCGCGTGCCGGGGATCAGCCATTGATAGCCCGCGAATCCGCCCGTCACTTCCAGCGGCAGATGCTTCATCCCGGCGGCGGCGAAACCATAGGCGCCAAAACCCGCCGAGAGCGTCGGCTGGAAGGCCATCGAGCCGAAGAAATCGCTGCTGTCGGAGACGCCCGGCTTAATGCCGATCAGGTCTCCCACCGCCACGGGCCGCCCGGTGCAATCCGTCGTCACACCCTCGCCGAGGGCGACAATCGTGCCGACGATCTCATGCCCGAGCACGACCGGCATCGGCACGGACTTCATATGCCCCTGAAAGACATGCACGTCCGTTCCGCAGATGCCGCACATCTCCTGACGGACAATGACGCTCCCCGGCCCCGGTTCCGGCACCGCCGCCTCCGCAAGCGAGAAATTCCCCTTCACACCGTCCAGCACCGCCGCCCGGCTCGTCAGCCCCATCGCTCCCCTCCCTCATGACAAGGTTGAACACCGCAATCAATGCATCTGATGATGCAGTATAACCTACCCCCCGGCCCCCTCCCGAAACGGGAAGGGGTGACTCAGTTCAACGTCCGGATGTTCCCATACACTCCGATCTCACGAAAGCTCGCTCCCCCTTCCCGACGTGGGAAGGGGGCCGGGGGGTTCGGGCGCCAGATCACGCCGCCAGGTCGCGCCGCTCCTGCTCCCAGAGATAGAGTGCGCGGGCGACTTCGCGAAGCAGGCGGTCATCGAAGTTCGGGTGGGAGCGCAGCTCGGCATCGGGTACGCCAGAGAGATGCTCGGCGGTGTGGTAGCCGCGGCGGTGGAGCATCGCGCAGACGCGCTCGCTGACGGCGAGGCGATCCACCGGCGTCAGATGGCGCGTCAGGAAGCGATGAATGATCGTGACGATGCCCTCGATCGTGCAGATGAAGAGAATGATGATGCCGAAGACCAGCCCCGCCCAGGTCGCAATCGAGAGCGCCATTGAGATGCCGACGATCCCGGCGACGATTGGGTTCGTCTGGAGCAGCCAGTCCAGCAGGCGCGGCGCGAAGGTGAGGACCGCCGCCGGCGCTCCGGCGGCGATCATGCCGACCGCCTTGCGGACCGGATGCGTCGCGAAGGGGTCCGTCGTCGTACTCCCCGGATAGCCTGCCACGTCGTACCGGCGTATCAATGGCGCGCTTGTGCTTCCCATTGTCAACTTCCATGCTGAGAGAACGAAATCGTGTCAATTCCCGCTGGCATGCAATGCCCACCGCATGCACGGTAGTACACACCGAAAATGGTGGCAAGGGGAATGCCACGATCCACCTTCCGGCGGCGCGTCCCCCTTCCCGAAACGGGCAGGGGATTGGGTTGTCAGCTTCCCCTATTTCAGTGTCTCGTAGTTGATACTCATCCGGCGGCGTCGCTCGGCGGCAGCCTTCACCGCTTCGTCCGCCTCGGTCTCGGCGCCAATATAGGTGACGAGTGCGTAGAGGCGCACGCGGTCGCCGAGCGGTGCGATCATCGAGACGGAGGGCCGGGCGGTGAGCGGGATCGTCGCGAGCGCGGCATTGACGGCGCGTTCGAGCGTCGCCGCATCCGTCCCGCTCAGGATTTTCGCGAAGAGCCGCCGCCCGGCGCTATTCTCGCTCGCTGTCTCACCCGGTGGTGTCTCGCTCATATATCCCCCTCGCGCACAACGTACCACGACCGCCCACAATTGCGCCATTGTATCGCGCCGGGTATGGTAGGGGAGTCGGCGGTCGTCAGTCGGCAGTACAAGTGGCGAAAAATCCATGCCTGTTGTCACTTCCGGCTACCGATTCCCGGCTTCCGGCTCCTGCCGACTGACGACCGCCGACTCGCGAAGGAACTGAGCATGCCTGACTGGTCCACACGGTACTCCCGGCAAGCGGCGCGGATGCATTTGACGGTCGTTTCCGGGCCGTCGTATCCGAAGCAGGGCGCGGGGTTCATCTCACTCCGCAGCGGCGCACCTCCGCCGGAGTGCATCCCGCGCCAGTGGCTGGAACGCGGCATGGAGGGCGCGTGGGCATGCAGGCAGGACCTGTTCGGCTACCAGAGCGCGATGGGCGCGTGGGACCTCCGCACGCTCGTCGCCGAGCGGATGCATGCCCTCGGCTGCGCGGATGTGGACGCGAAAGACGTCATGCTCCTGAGCGGCGCGCAGCAGGGAATTGACTTCCTCGCCCGCCTCTTTCTCAACCCCGGTGATGCCGTCGCGCTCGAAGACCCCGTCTATCCCGGCGCGCTCCAGACGTTCGATCTCTGCGCGCCGCGCTATGTGCCGGTGCCGGTCGGGGCCGACGGCCTCGCTCTCGACGTACTGGAAGCGACGTTGCAGCGCGAGCGCCCGAAGTTCCTCTATGTCGTTCCCACCTTCCAGAACCCGACCGGCGCGACGATGCCAGCGGCGCACCGCGAGCGGTTGATCGCCCTCGCCCGCGCCCACGACCTCGCCATTATCGAAGACGATCCGTACAGCGCCTTGCGCTATACCGGGGCGGACGTGCCGCCGCTGCGCGCCCTCGACCCGGACGTGATCTATCTCGGCACCTTCTCAAAGACGGTCGCGCCCGGTATCCGCGTCGGCTGGATGGTGATGCCCCAGGCATTGCGGGACAAACTCTACGCGATGAAGGAGGCGGCGGACATCAACTCCGACCGCGTCATGCAGCAAGCGGTCTACGAAATGATGCAAACCGGCTTCTTCCCCGAACACCTCGACCGCATCCGCGCCGTCTACGCCGAACGGCGCGCCGCGATGCTCGCCGCCCTCCACGAGCACATGCCGCCGGACGTGACCTGGACCGAGCCGGAGGGCGGTTTCTTCGTCTGGCTGACGCTGCCGCCCGGCATGGCTGTGTCGGACGTCCTCGCGCGCGGCAATGAACGCGGCGTCGGCATCGTTCCCGGCACCGGCTGCACGGCAGTTCCGGGCGGCCAATCCAACGGCATGCGCCTCTCTTTCTGCGCCCAGCCCCCCGACGTCATTGCGGAGGGCATCCGCCGCCTCGCGGGTGTGATTACTTCACTTCGCCAATGATCGTACGGGCGGTTCGCGAACCGCCCGTACGAATCGTCGCCCGTGCTATACTCCGCGCACGGCGGTTTCGCGATGCGGCGCGGGGGAAGCGGTGGAAAACAGCCTCTATTTCGGGGACAATCTCAGCGTTCTGAAGGGACACGATGGGCAGGGGCAGCCCTACTTCCCCGACGGCTGCGTGGACCTGATCTA
>JAICIL010000408.1 GCA_025924435.1 Chloroflexia bacterium
CCGCGGGCGGGCGACTATCGCGCCATCCTCTCCAACTCCTTCGGCTTCGGCGGCATGAACGCCAGCCTCGTCTTCGGGCGCTATGATGGCTGATGGTGGGAATCTGGATAGGGGCCGCGTGAGACGCGCGCCAGCCACTCCGTGATGAGACGCACCGCGTTCCCGACGCCATCCTCCGAGCGGATCTGTTGCCCGATCTCGGCGGCGCGGCGGATCATCGCGTCGTCGGTTGTCGCGGCGGTGATGGCGTCCGCGAGGCGTGCGGCGGTCAATTGCTTCAATGGGATCGGCGCCGGGCCGACGCCGAGCGCGCGGACGCGCCGACCCCAGAAGGGCTGATCCGCGCCGAACGGGATGAGGATCGAGGGAATACCGGCGCGGAGGCCCGCCGCCGTCGTGCCCGCGCCGCCGTGGTGGACGACCGCCGCCATGCGCGGGAAGAGCCAGTCGTGCGGGGCGGCGTCAATGGGGATGATGTCGTCGGAGACCGCCGCGCCCATCCCGCCCCAGCCGGTGAGCAGGACGCCGCGCCGGTTCGCCCGTCGCAACGCCGCGACGACGAGCGCGGTCATCGCCTCGGGGTCGCGGCTGTTCATGCTGCCGAAGCCGACGTAGACCGGGGGGGGGCCGGACGCGAGGAACTCCGCGAGCGCCGCGGGCGGCCGCCACGCCGGATCGCGATCGAGGAACCAATAGCCGGTGACGTGCTGCGTCGGCCCCCAATCCGCGAATTTCGGCAGGACGGTCGGGCTGTAGCCGAAGAGCATCGGGATATGCGGCAGCGCTTCCTTCAGCCTCGGCCCCCAGATGGGCAGCCGCTCGCCCGGAAAGAGCGACGACCACGATCGCTGGGAGGGCGACCGCACCAACTGCCAGAAGAGTTGGCCGGTGAAGTAGTACGAGGCGTAATTGTACAGCCCCCTGCCGGGCAGCCAGCGCGGGGGCGGCGGGACGCCCGCACTCGGCACTGCGCGCGTCGGCGCGGAGGGTTGCAGCGACGCCAGACAGAGCGGTACGCGCAGTTTTTGCGCGACGAAGTAGCCGAGGAGCAGCGTCAGCGGTGCGGCGATGATGGTATCCGTTCCCTGGCACGCCGCCCACGTCTCGCGCCCGGCCCGCTCGATCTCCGGCGCGGCGGCGCGGAGCATATTGCGCAGGAAGCGCACCGGGCGCTCGCCCGCCTGGAGCGCCCGGCGCATCGCGTCGCTCTCCACCAGCGCCCGCACATCCCCGCCGACGGGCGCGAACTCCAGCCCGTGCGCGCGGACGAACGGCGCGAACGTCTCCGGCACGCCGAGACGCACACGATACCCCGCCGCCTTCAGCCCGCACCCGAGCGCGACCATCGGCTGAATATCGCCCCGCGAACCCGTCGCGATAATCGTGAGATGCACAAGATACCTCGTTATCCAGCGGTGCCGAATATGGACAGCGATCGTGGAGAAAGGATAGCAGACAGCAATCGGGATACCGCATGATCCCTCCCCGCTGCGACGCCGACGGCCCAATCACCCATCGTCGCGCACGCGGCCGATGGCAACCTTCATGCGATGCGGGATTTCGCAACCGGAAGGCATAGTAATTTTACACCTCTTGCGGAACGAAAAGAGGGTCTCAAAAGAAAAATGACAAAGGGGTTTGTGCGGGCTAATTTCGCTCACTTCATCTTGACATTTGCCGTCGCGAAGACTCAAAATAGAGGGGAAATTACGAACGTCGGTTCGGGTGCGCCGTTGCGGAATGCGCCGAACCGCGTTCCAGAAAGACGCGAGGCCAAACGATGATGAACGCACAAACCGATCCCTTCTCCACCGACGATGTGCTGCCGCGCTGCGGCGCGCTCGTCCTCGACGCGCTGCTCGCCAATGATGGCATCACCGGCGTGGAGTTGGATCCGAAAGACAACTCGCTCGCCCTTCGCTATGATCCGCGCCGCACCAGCCGGGATCGGGTGGAGGCGGTGGCGAACCTGCTCCGGCCCGCCTTGCGCCGGCCGGAAAGGGAGCATCCGGCGGGCAGAACCCATCTCCAGACCGCCGGGCGGCTCGACGGAAAGCCGCATCTCGTGCCGACGACCGCGTTGCAGCGCGTCGGGCGGATTAGTATCCAGCCTGACCGCGTGACGATGCCGCATGCCGCGCCCGCCGCGAAGCCATCCGCCGCTTCCCCGCCTGCGCCCGAAGGCGCCGCGACAGAGACGCTGGATACGACCCAAGAGGATAAGGATAACGCCTTCCTCCTGAAGGTCGTCCAGCCGGGCCTCGTCGGGCTGATGGACGGCTCGGTCTCGACGCTCGCGCCGCTCTTCGCCGCCGCCTTCGCGACGCACAATCACACGCAGACGCTGCTCGTCGGCCTCGCGGCGGCGGTCGGCGCGGCGATCAGCATGGGCTTCGCCGAGGCGCTCTCGGACGACGGCGTGCTGACTGGGCGCGGCCACCCGATCGCCCGTGGCGCGATCACCGGCGGCATGACGTTCGTCGGCGGCGTCGGCCACGCGCTCCCCTTCATCATCGCGGACATCCATGTCGCCCTGATCGTCGCGTACCTCGTCGTCGGCATTGAACTGATTGCGATTGCGCTGATCCGCACCAAGTACTTCGGCGCGCGATTCATCCTCTCGGTCATCCAGGTCGTTGTCGGCGGCGCGCTCGTCTTCGCCGCCGGTGCGCTGATCGGCAACGCGTGACGGAGGACAAAGGACTGAGGACTGGGGACTGAGTGGAACGGTTGCCGCCCTTCGTGTCGTGATGACGAAGGGCGGCAACGATATTAAGCGGTCGTGCGTCGCGCGATGAGGATGAGAAAGAGAGGTCGAAGAGATGGCAGAGGGCGGGATCGGGCGCATGTGGCGCGGCTGGACGAGCGGCGATCAGGCGGATGGGTACGAGGCGGTCTTTCGCGATGTCGTCCTCCCCGAACTGCGCGATGTCGCGGGATGCCGGGGCGCATATCTCCTGCGGCGCGACGATGCGGAGGGCGCGGAGTTCGTCACGCTGACGCTCTTCGACTCGCTGGGCGCGGTCCGGGCTTTCGCCGGTGAACACTTCCAAACCGCCGTCATCTCTGATGAAGCGCGCGCCGTCCTGCGCGATTTCGAGCCGACCGCACAGCACTTCATCGTCGTTGTGGCGCCGAACGGCCCGACATAAAGAGAGAAGCCCGCCCCACCGATAACCGGGCGAATCACGCCGTCTCCGAAAGCGCGACCGGGGTTCTTCGCCCGATCAGCAATACCGAGCCGATCAGGAGCATCAGCACCGCCGCGACCGCGCCGTACGCGACGCCCCAGCCCGCGCGGTCGGCGAG
>JAICIL010000409.1 GCA_025924435.1 Chloroflexia bacterium
CCTGGCTCGCCCACCGCCGCGCGCCGTCGCCCGCCGCCCGATCGTGGGACCAACCAACCCCGCGGGGCCGGTAGCGTAGGCTTTCCCGCCTGCGCGAGCGACGATGGCGCAGGCTGGAAGCCGACGCTACCGATGGATGTCAATGATACACTTGACTGACAGCATCGCCGGTGCGACCACGGCGAGAAGGAGCGCGTTATGAGTATCAGCCTCGACACCGGCATGGCGGACCGGGAAGCGATCATCCGCCTGCTGCGGGACGAGGGCTACCGCATCACCCGGCCGCGCATCGCCATCGTGGATGCCATCCTGGCGACGCCGGGCGGCTTCACGGCGGACGGTCTCTACGACGAACTGCGCGGCGTGGCAGGTATTGGCCGCGCGACCGTCTTCCGCACGGTGGACACGCTCGCCCGGCTCGGCTATCTCCGCCGCCTGCACGGCGAGGAGCATTGCAGCCAGTACATCCACACGACGCCGGGGCACCACCACCACCTGATTTGCACGCGATGCCATCGCGTCGTGGAGTTCGACGACTGCACCGTGGACACCCTCGCGCGCGAACTGAGCGCCCGGACGGATTTTCGCATCGAGGGCCACCGGCTGGAACTCTTCGGCCTTTGCCCGGCATGCCAATCCGCCGCCTAATACGATGGCGCAGGCTGGAAAGCCTACGCTACCGTCATACATGAAAGTGATTGGAGCCACACTATGGCCGACGTACAGACCGCCTTGCCCCCGCAGATGCAGAAAATTGTGAAGATGTTCCAGGGCGTGGAGGGGCGCGACAAACTGGAACTGCTGCTCGATTATTCCGCCTCGATGCCCAAGGTGCCGGACGCCCTGAAGGGCAAGCACGACGAACTCGAAGCGGTGCACGAGTGCGCGACGCCGCTCTTCGTCCACGCGGAACTGAAGGACGGCGCGATGGCCTACGCCTTCGAGGTGCCGGAGGTCTCGCCGACGGTGCGCGGCTTCGCGGCGATCCTCGGCCTCGGCCTGAAGGGCGCGACGCCGGAGCAGGTGCTGACGACGCCCGGCGACGTCTTCTTCCAGATGGGCCTGCACAAAGTGCTCACGCCGCAACGCCTCAACGGCAGCGCCGCCCTCCTCGGCCACATGAAGCGCCTCGCGCTGCGGGAGATGGAAAAAAAGCAACGAGCAACGAGCAACGAGGGGTGATGAACCCTACTCATTACTCATTGCTCGTTGCTCGTTGCTCGCTATGGCAAAAACGCCGTCGTGAACGCCTTGGACGGGTCGAAGGGCTTGGCGAGCAGTTTCTGATCGGTCATGAACGCGCCGAACGCCTGCCAGACCTGCGGCTTCTGGTCGCCCCACTTCGGCGCGTCCGCCTGATACTGCTTGGCGAGGTAGGCCTGGCTCTGCTGGATGAGGTCCTTGTTCGTCTCCGGCGTCGCCTTGGCGAGGATGTCGCCCGCCGCCTTCGGGTCGGCGATCGCGTCGGTGTACCCCTTGCTCGTCGCGGCGAGGAATTGCTTGACGATCGCACCGTTCTTCTGCGTCATCTCCTCGTTGGTGATGAAGACCGGCGTGTAGTAGTCGGGAATGACCTGCGTGTACGCGGTGAGCGGCAGGTAATTGAGGTCCAGCCCGCGCAGTTTGCCGTCAATCACCTCCCATCCCTCGAAGACCCAGGCGAAATCCACCTGCCCCTTCGCCGCCAGCGTCAGGAAGTCCGAATCGCCAATTTCGACGAACTCGACCTTGTTGATATCACCGCCGTCTGACTGCATCAGTTTGCCGATCAGCGCCTTCTCCGTCGGGGAGCCGAAGGAGCCGTACTTTTTCCCCTCGAAATCCTTCGGGCGGGTGATGTTCGCCTTCTTCAATGAGGCGAAGCCGGAGGTGTCGTGCTGGATAATCGGCGCGATGGAGACGATCGGGATGCCCTCCGAGCGCGCCTTCGAGAGCGGCTCGGAGGAGGAGATGCCGAACGGCACCTTGCCGCTGCCGACGATCTCCTCGACGCTGCCCCCTTCGGCGAGCGGCAGGATTTCGACGTTCAGCCCCTGCTGCGTGAAGTAGCCCCGCGCCTGCGCGACGTAGAGGCCGGTGTGGTTCGTGTTCGGCACCCAATCGAGCATGACGCTGACCTTCTGCGCGCCGCCCGCTGTGGTCGCGGCGGCGCTCACCGAGGCGGCGGGCGCGGTGGACACCGAAGACGAGACCGCGCTCGTTGCGACGGCGGAGGAGGCCGCGCGGGTCGGCGCTGCCGCACTCCCGGCCGCCGTGCTCGGCGCGGTCGTCGGGGCCGCCGTCGCGGCGGCGGATGAAGCGGCGGCTCTGGTCGGCGCGGCGGTCGCGGCGGTGGTGGCGGTCGGGCTGCCGCTCCCGCCGCAGGCGGCGAGGATGGCGCTCGCGGTCGCGCCGCCCGCGAGGGTGAGGAAGCGGCGGCGGTTCAGCCGGGCGGCGAGTGTCACATGCGGGGTGGTCATTCGGAGTACTCCTTTCGTGCCGCGACATACCACGGCATCATCCAGCGGGCCGCGAGGTCAATGATGAGGAAGAGCGCGAGCGTGAGCAGCATGACGATCAGGACGGCGGCGAAGACCTTGTCCGGCGCGAACGATTTCTGCGCGCGGATCATCGAAACCCCCAGCCCCTTGCTGCCGCCCAGCCACTCGCTGACGACCGCGCCCGTCACGGCGTAGGTCGCGGCGATCTTCACGCCGGAGAAGATGCCGGGCAATGCGGCGGGGATGCGGGCGACGCGGAGGAGTTGCCAGCGGCTCGCGCCCATCGCGCGGAGCAGATTGAGCATCTCCGGCTCGGCGGCGCGCAGGCCGTCCACGGTGCTGACGACGATCGGGAAGAAGCAGTAGAGGACGATGATGACGATCTTCGGCGCGAGGCCGAAACCGAGCCGGATGATGAGCAGGGGGGCGATGGCGATGATCGGGATCGTCTGCGAGCCGATCAGGAGCGGATAGACCGCGCGCCGCAGGAGCGGCGTCGCGTCAATGACGAAGGCGAAGAACAGCCCCGCGAGGACGGCGACGGCGAAGCCGATGGCGGTTTCCTGCACCGTGCGCCAGGTGTTGTCCGCATAGAGGCTGCCCTGCCCCCGGAACGCGCCGAGGATGCGCGAGGGCGCGGGCAGTTCGTGCGGGTCCACATGGAAGAGCCGCGCCCAGACTTCCCAGACGACGACCAGCGCGATCAGCACCGCGAGCGGCAGGCCGTGGCGGCGCACCCCTCCCCCCAACCCCCTCCCCGAAACGGAGAGGGGGGGCGATGTGGCATTGGCGCGTTCCGTCGCGCTCCCTCCCCCGTC
>JAICIL010000410.1 GCA_025924435.1 Chloroflexia bacterium
GCGACGACCGCGCCCGCCTCTGCCGCTGCTCCAACCACTGCGGCAGCCGCCACGACAGCAAACGCGACCGCGCGGCCTGCGGGTACGACTGCGGCCAGCCCTGCTACGTCCGGGACTGCGCCCGCCGCCTCCGCCGCCGCGCCGAGCGGCACGACGGTCGCGAGTAGCGCCGCTGTCCCAACCGCCGCGCCGCCTCCACCGAAGCCGGTGGCGCAGCCCGCGACGAGCGGCCCCGGCAGCGAGGGCAAGCCGATCACGATGTACTTCGTCCCCTCCGAGCAGGTGGACAAAGTGCTTGCCAGCGGCAACCAGATCGCCAAGGACCTCGAGACCTTGACCGGCCTGAAGTTCAAGACCGCCGTCCCGACATCGTACGGCGCGGTGATCGAGTCCATGGGCAGCGGCGACGCCGACATCGCCTGGCTCGCCACCTTCGCCTATCTGATCGCGCACCAGAAATACAATGCGAACGTCGCGCTGACGACGGTGCGGAACGGCCTCGATACCTACAAGGGCGAGATCATCACCCGCGCGGACAGCGGCATCACCGACATCAAGGGGTGCAACGGCAAGACGATGGCGTGGGTGGACGCGGCGAGCACCTCCGGCTACATCTTCCCCTCCGCGCTCTTCGCGCAGCAGGGGATCAAACCCTCGAAGGAGATCTTCGCCGGTGGGCACCCGCAGGCCGTCCTCGCCGTCTATCAGGGCAACGCCGACTGCGCCGCCACCTTCTACAGCCCCGATAATCCAGACGGCACAATCGCGGACGGGCGCATGACGCAGTTGAAGACCTACCCGGACATCGTCACGAAGGTGAAGGCGGTCGGTTTCACGCCCGACATCCCGAACGACACCGTCACCTTCCGCAAGGATTTCCCGAAGGAGTTGCAGGACCGCGTCGTCAACGCGCTTCTCTACTACATCTCGCAGCCGGACGGCCAGAAGCAGCTGAAGGACCTCTACAGCATCACGGGCCTCGTGAAGTCCGATGACAGCCGGTACAACGTCGTGCGCGATTCGCTCAAGGCGCTCGGCAAGGACCCGTCGGAGTACATCAAGTAGAAAGGACTGAGGACTGAGGACTGAGGACTGAGGCAGGGAGGCGAATACCGCTCCTTAGTCCTCAGTCCTCAGTCCTCAGTCCTGAAAAAGGTGCTGGAAATCCGCAATCTGACGAAAATCTATCCGAATGGCACGGTTGCCCTCGATACCGTCAATCTCACGGTGCGGGATGGTGAGTTCGTTGTTGTGCTCGGCCTGTCGGGGTCGGGGAAATCCACGCTCCTGCGCTGCATCAACCGGCTGGTCGAGCCGACGAGCGGGACGATCCTGCTCGATGGGCGGGATGTGACGGCGGCGAGCGAGGCGGAAATCCGGCGCATTCGCCGCTCGATCGGCATGATCTTCCAGCAGTTCAACCTCGTGAAGCGCGGTACCGTGCTGATGAATGTCCTCAGCGGGCGGCTCGGCTACGTCAACACCGTCGGGCCGCTCATTTATCGCTTCCCGGCGGCGGACATCCAGCGGGCGATGCACAATCTCGAACGGGTCGGCATCGCGGACCGGGCGCGGCAGCGGGCGGACACACTCTCCGGCGGGCAGCAGCAGCGCGTCGCCATCGCGCGCGCCCTGATGCAGGAGCCGACGCTGATGCTCGCCGACGAGCCGGTCGCCAGCCTCGATCCGGCGACCTCGCATTCGGTGCTGCGGTACGTCGAGGAGATCAATCGCGATCAGGGGATCACCGTGCTCTGCTCGCTCCATTTCCTCTCGCTCGCCCGGCGCTACGCGACGCGCATCATCGCCCTCAAAGCGGGCAAACTCGTCTTCGACGGCCTGCCGAGCGAGATTGACGACGCCCGCTTCAAGGCGATCTACGGCGAGGACGCGATCCAGGTCGAAATCGCGTAACGAAGGGCTGAGGGCTGAGGACTGAGTGGGGATACTGGCCACTGGAGGCTGTATGGCAACTGAGGAAGAAGTCAGATTGGCGGCGGAGGTGGGGTCTGTACCGCAGACTACGCCTTCCGATCCTCAGTCCTCAGTCCTCAGCCCTCAGTCCTTCGTCTCACGGCGCGCCGTTGCGTTCCTGCTCGACTGGTTCATCGCGGGGTACGCGATCTATATTGGTCTGTTCGTGCTCGACGCGCTCATTCACGCGCTCTGGCTGCCCTCGAAGGTCGCCGCGACCCCGGCGCTGGACACGATCGCCTACACCTGGCGCCAATCGGAAGGGGTGGCAACCGTTGGCGGCGTGACGCTGCCGAAGTTTGTCTTCTTCCTGCTCGCCGGCCTGCCAATCCCGATCCTCTTGCAATTGACGAACGACACGCTCGGCCTGCGGCTGATGGGGCGGGCGCGCCCGCCCCTATCGCTCGACGGACGACCGTGGTATCGGACCCTCTGGGGATTCACCGCGCTCATCCTCGGCATCGAGACCTTCATGGCGGGCTGGTACATCACCGAGGTGGATCCGATCTTCTACGTCCAGCGGTTCGCGCGCGGTTGGCGCATCTCGAAGCAACTGCTGACACCGGACTGGAGTATTTTCTGGATGTCCGTCCAGTTGATGCTGGAGAGCATCTTCCTCGCGCTGATTGCCACGGTTTTCTCGATCGTGCTCGCGGTGCCGCTCGCCTTCCTCGGCGCGCGCAACCTGATGCGCGGCTCGTCCGTGCGCATGGCGATCTACACGATTGTGCGCGGCTTCTTCAACATCTTCCGCTCGATCCAGGAACTCGTCTTCGCGATCATCTTCGTCACCGTCGTCGGCATCGGGCCGTTCGCGGGGATGCTCGCGCTCTTCATCCATTCGGTCGCCTCGCTCGGCAAACTCTACTCGGAGCAGATCGAGAGCATTGACCCCGGCCCGATGGAGGCGATCACCGCGACGGGCGCGACGCGCCTGCAAACGATCCTCTACGCCGTCGCGCCGCAGGTCGTGCCGCCCTTCCTCGCCTTCACAATCTACCGATGGGACATTAATGTCCGCACCTCGATCGTCGTCGGTTTCGTCGGTGGCGGCGGCATCGGCCTCGCGCTCTTCCAGTATCAGCAACTGACGCAGTGGCACCGCGTCGGCACCGTCGCCTTCCTGACGATCATCGTCGTCTGGGCGCTCGACGCCCTCAGCGCCCGCGTCCGCGAGAAATTGATCTGAAAGGGGTGGGCAAATCTGGTATCCTCCCCGCCATGAAATTGCGTCGTCTGTTCCTCGCTGTACTGCTCGCGCTGGTCGCGACGCTGGCGTGTGTGGGGCCGGTGGCGGCGTGGCCCGCCGCGCCATACCCGCA
>JAICIL010000411.1 GCA_025924435.1 Chloroflexia bacterium
GGGCGCTGCGCGCGCCCTGCGCCCGTCTGCGCCGCGTTCGCCGCCCATCGCGCCTCCCACATCATTTCTCGCCATCGCGCGCCTCTGCGTGGCTCTCAATGCGTTTCAGGTCGTCCGGCATCAGTTCCGGGTAGCGCGCCAGCATCAGTTGCACCGCCTGGATGCGCGGGTGCCGCGTGCCCGGTCGCCTGCCGCCGCCCTGCCCCCGGCTCATCGCGACACCGCCGAGACGATGCGCCGCGCGATCCATTCCGCGACCGGCGTGACCACTCCATTTCCACATTGGCGGTAGCGCGTCGAATCGCTCATCTCCTTGCCCGATGCGCCGTACTTCGTCCATCCCCGAGGATAGCCCATCAATTTTTCGCATTCTTCAGGGGTTAATCTGCGCACAGCCATCAGATTGGCGTCGCCAATCTGATGGCCGACCGAGAGCGAACCCGACACGTCCGCCTGCGCATCCTGCGCATACGAGTTCTGATTGAAGGCGATGGCGTGCTCCCGCGAGGCATCGAGCGTGTACATCGGATCGCCCTCGGCGGATACGCCGAGGGCGGGACGCTTCACGCCCGCCGCCGCTTCGCCCGTGCGCGAATAGGCATCGTTCCGGATGGCGATCACCGCCGGACCGTGGAATCCGGTGATGCTCTCCGCTCCTACCCGCAGCGTAGGAGCGGAGACGATGTTCACGTCGTCCTCTCGCCGCCCTCCGGGATCATTGCGACCGACGCCAGAGCCGCGTGTAAGGCCGGCGGCAACGCCTTGCCCCGCCTCTCGGCGCGGCGCAGGATGCCCCTGCAAGCCCTCGGCGAGAGAAAGTATCTCGGCGGCGCATCGCCCGCCAAAATCCGCGACAATGAAGACGCGACGCCGCCGCTGCGGTACTCCGAACCATTGCGCGTCCAGCACGGCCCATCCGATGTCCAGCGCCCCGACGTCCCCCAGTTCCGCGAGAACGACAGCAAAATCGCGTCCGCCGTTACTGCTGAGGAGTCCGGGCACGTTCTCGAAAACAGCGAAACGGGGACGTAACTCGCGGATGATGCGGGCGAACTCGAAGAAGAGTCCGCTCCGCTCGCCGCTGAGTCCGGCGCGCTTTCCGGCGACGCTGAGGTCCTGGCAGGGGAAGCCGCCGATGATGACGTCAACGGGTTCGAGCATGTGGCGATTGACGGTGCAGACATTGGTGTAGATCACCTCCACGTCGGGAAAGTTGCGGCACAAGACATCGCGGCACGACGGGTCGATCTCGCACATCCATTTGAGGGTAAACCCTGCCCTATGGAACCCGAGGTCAAAGCCCCCTACCCCACTAAACAAGCTCCCAACGGTTAGCGTAGTGGCAGTTTTCATGTTATAATCCTGCCATCGCCTTGAGCATGTCATCGTAGCGGAGCAGACGCTCGGTCGTCCCTTGCGATCCAATGAGGTCGTGCATCATCTGAATGGCGTCAAGCACGACAACCGAAGTGAGAACCTTCTCGTCTGCACACGGAGCCAACACCGCATCCTTCACCGCGCCCGTCTCCCGGTTGACGATCACCACCGGCGGGCTATCCATCGCTCGCCTCCCGTCCGGCCACGTCGCGCACGAACGCGAGCAGCTCGTCGGCGTCCACACCCGCCCGGCAATCCGCCGCGCGGAACCACATGCACGGGCCGCCGCCGGCATCGGCGGGGCACGCGCCGACGAACGGGACGCGCTCGACACGGCACCCGTCCGGCAGGCCGTCGAGGACGAGGAACCAGCCGCTCCCGAACCCAAAAGCGACGCCGACCGGCGGCCCGCTGACGATCCCCCCATCCTCGACGCGCGTCCACTCGTAGCCGCGCCGCACCGTCACCGGCATGCCGAGGAGATCCGCGTCCGTGACATCCCGCACCCCGACCGGCGGCAGCGCGCACGTCCACTCCCACGGCGCGACCCGCAGTTCGTCGCCCTCGATCACGAAATCCGCGCTATCGCCCATCGCCCGCCTCCTCGTCCGGGTTCCGCTGCAAAATGCGCCGCACAATCGCCATGCCCCGCGCCACGCGCCGCTGGTGCTCGACGCCGTCGATCATCGCCTCCAGGCAGGCGAGCCAGTCGCGGTTGAGATGGATTTCCAGGGCGGTAACGTTGAAGCCCAGCGTGAGCACGGTCATCTCGCCCTCGGCCGGGTCCACGTAGCCGCGTACATCCACGTCGGGCGGCTCGCCGTTGCCCGGACGATAGGATTCCACGCGCCGGTTCGCCATGCGGTCCGCATCCGCCTCGAAGGTCTCGTCGTTCATGCGTTTTCTCCTCCCAGCGTCCCCGTCGCGTTGTCCGGCTCGTGCATGTGCGCCTTGCGGTCCCATGCCGGCTCGCCGTTCAGGTAGCCCGTCGTCCAGAAATGCCACCTCGCCGGGTCGCTGCGCTCCCGCACGTACCGGACGACCTCGCCCGCCTCGCCCGACGTGCGGCAACTGTCCACCACGTACCGCTTGTCGCCCGCCGTGCGATCCGTCGCCATCACATGCGTCGGCCGCTCGCCCGTCGGCGCGCTCGGATAGGTCATCGCGCGTCCTCCTTCGCGTCATGCACCGGCCTCATCCCGCCGCCTCCGACCCGCCGCCCGCCGCCGCGAGCGGCAGGACGGACTGCGCCAATCGTTTCTCGATCAGCGCGCAATAGTCGGCGTTCAGTTCGATGCCGACACCGTGCCTGCCATGCTTGCGCGCTACCATCAGTGTCGTGCCCGCCCCGGCGAACGGGTCGAGCACCACCCCGCCCGCCGGACAGCCCGCGAGGATGCACGGCTCGATCAGTTTGGGCGGGAAAGTGGCGAAGTGGGGACCTGCGTAGGAGTGCGTGGCGACCGTCCACACGTCTCTACGATTACGCATCCCGTTCGCGGGTATGGTGGCAATCGGTTCGCCCGATTCGGCCATGCGCCTGAATGAGGACCCCGTCCGCGCGCCGTTGCTGCCATCGTCCGTGCGACCATTCCAACCGTACTTTGCACACTCGCGACTTGATAGCGTTTGCGGTTCGGCAATCGCCTCGGCATCATAGAAATACCGCGCCGACTTGGTGAGCAGGAAGATGTACTCGTGGCTGCGCGTCGGCCTGTCCGTGACGCTCTCCGGCATCGGGTTCGGCTTATGCCAGATGATGTCGCTGCGGAGATACCAGCCGTCCTCCTGCAAGGCGAAGGCGACACGCCACGGTATGCCGATCATGTCTTTGGGTTTCAATCCCGCTGGAATGCTGCTCTTCCTATTGACAAGGTGGCTACC
>JAICIL010000412.1 GCA_025924435.1 Chloroflexia bacterium
CACCGGGTACGCCCGTTATCGCGTCAATCGAGTGGCCGTGCGCGATGTGCGGCAACGAGGGTGGTACCGCGAGCAGCCCGTTCTGCCCGTCCCTTTGTGTGGGGCGGGTTTTTTGTGTGGCATCCGGTCGGTAGCGCGGGAAGGAGGAGTACAATGGTACGGTCGGTATCGCGATGCAGTGTTCTCCTTCGCCGCGACCTTACGAGGCCCGGGTACGGGCCTACTTCACTGGACGCAGGCTGAAAGCCTACGCTACCGATGCGAAGGAAGAAAGGATGCCACGCATGAGTACAAACGGAATCGAGAGCCAATCGTCGAGCGTAGCCCGCCCGGCTATCGAGGCCGGGAAACGCGTCTATATTTTCGACACGACGCTGCGCGACGGCGAGCAGTCGCCGGGCGCGAGCATGACGGTCAATGAGAAACTGGAAGTCGCGGACGCGCTCGTCCGCCTCGGTGTGGACATCATCGAGGCCGGTTTCCCCATCGCCTCCCCCGGCGACCTCGACGCCGTGCGGCAGATCGCCGAGCGGGCGAAGGGCGTGACGGTCTGCGGCCTCGCGCGGGCGGTGAAGGTGGACGTCGAGGCGGCGGTCGAGGCGCTGCGCTCCGCCGAGGAGCCGCGCATCCACACCTTCATCAGCAGCAGCCCGATCCACCTCCAGTACCAGTACCGCAAGGATCAGGACCAGATCATGGAAATGGCCGAGGCGGCGATCAAGCAGGCGGCGCGGTTCACCAGCAATATCGAGTTCTCCGCGATGGACGCGACGCGCTCCCCGAAAGAGTACCTCGTCCGCATGTTCGGCATGGCGATCCGCGCGGGCGCGACGACGATCAACGTGCCGGACACCGTCGGCTACACGACGCCGGAGGAGCACCGGGAACTCTTCCGCTACTTGATCGAGCAGACACCCGGCGGGGATAAAGTCGTCTGGTCCGCCCACTGCCACAACGATCTCGGCATGGCGACGGCGAACGCGCTCGCCGCCATCGAGGGGGGCGTGCGGCAGGTCGAATGCACGATCAACGGCATCGGCGAGCGGGCGGGCAACACCGCGCTCGAAGAGATCGTCATGGCGCTCCGGACGCGGCGGGACTTCTTCGGCGGCCTCGACACGAACATCCGCACCGAGCACCTCGTCAGCACAAGCCGGATCGTCAGCGGGGCGTCGTCCATCGTCGTGCAGCCGAACAAGGCGATTGTCGGCGCGAACTCCTTCGCGCACGGCTCCGGCATCCACCAGGACGGCATCCTGAAGAATCAGCAGACCTACGAGATCATGACGCCGCAGTCCGTCGGGTGGGAACGCTCCGCGATTGTGCTGACGAAGCACAGCGGGCGGCACGGCTTCACGGGCCGCCTCGAACAACTCGGCTACACGCTCTCGCCCGAGCAGGCGGAGAGCGCCTATCAGCGCTTCATCGCCCTCTGCGACGAGAAGAAGCACGTCAGCGAGGACGACATCATCGCCCTGATCGAGAACGAGCGGACGCTGCCGCCGGAGGGCTACAAGCTCCAGACCTGGCATGTGGAGACGGGCGGCGGGGGCCGCGCCGCCGCCAGCGTCACCGTCGCGGTGGACGGCGCGCCGCATGCCGCCGACGCGAGCGGCAACGGCCCCGTCGAGGCGCTCTTCGGCGCGATTGACGCGGCGACGGGCACGCACTACAAACTCGCGTCGTACATCGTGGACGCGGTGACGAGCGGGATTGACGCGCAGGCGACGATCCGCGTCCGCATCATCGGGGAGGACGGCAAGGTCTACGGCGGCCAGGGCCTCAATACGAACATTCTCGCCGGGAGCGCGGAGGCGTACATCGCCGCCATCGCCCGCGCCTCCCGCACCACCCGCACCGCCCACCAGGCGGCATTGGCCTAACCGGATATGAACCGCAGAGACGCAGAGAACGCGGAGGCCACTGAGAGGGAAGAAGAGGGACGAGAAAAGTAGAAACTTCCGTTACTCCTTTGCATTTCTCTGTGTTCCTCTGCGTTCTCCGCGTCTCCGCGGTTCAATTGTTTTCATGTTTCTGATGGGGGGTAGATACTGATGAGTGCGACGAGAGCGATGACGATGACGGAGAAGATCATTGCGCGCCATGCCGGGATGCCGAGCGTGGCGGCGGGCGATCTCGTGGATGTGAGCGTGGACCTCGTGATGGCGAATGACGTGACCGCGCCCATCGCGATCCGCGAGTTCAAGAAGACGGGCCTCGCGCACACCTTCGACCCGCAGAAGGTCGTGATGGTGCCGTCGCACTTCGCCCCCGCGAAGGACCTCTTCGCGGCGCGGAACTGCGAGATCATGCGCACCTTCGCCAAAGAGGAAGGGTGCGTCTATTTCGAGATCGGGCGGGGCGGCATCGAGCACGTTATTTTGCCGGACAAGGGCTTCTGCCGCCCCGGCGACCTGATTATCGGCGCGGACTCGCACACCTGCACCTACGGCGCCTTGAACTGTTTCTCGTCGGGCATGGGTTCGACGGACATCGCCGCCGCGATGGCGACGGGCACGACGTGGCTGAAGGTGCCGGAGACGATCAAGGTCGTCTACAACGGGCGGCTGCCGGAATACGTCGGCGGCAAGGATTTGGTGCTGCGCACCATCGGCGAGATCGGCGACGACGGCGCGCGCTACATGGCGATCGAGTTCACTGGCTCCGCCATCCACGACCTGCCGATGGAGGGCCGCCTGACGATCACGAACATGACGATCGAGGCGGGCGGCAAGAACGGCATCCTCCCCTTCGACGAGATCACGCGCGACTACCTCGCCAGCCGCACAAATGTCTCCTACGAGCCGGTCGTCGCGGACGAGGGCGCGACGTACGCGCGCACCATCGTGTTCGATGTCTCGAACATGGAGCCGCAAATCGCCGCGCCATACTCGCCGTCGAACGTCTTCCCGCTCAGCGAGATGGCGGGGACGAAGATCAATCAGGTCGTGATCGGCTCCTGCACGAACGGGCGGATTTCCGACCTCCGGCTGGCGGCGAAAATCCTCGGCGAGCACCGGATCAGCGACGATGTGCGCTGCATCGTCATCCCCGGCTCGCAGGATGTCTATATCCAGGCGATGCACGAGGGGCTGGCGGAGCAGTTCGCGGCGGCGGGCGCGGTCTTCAGCACCGCGACGTGCGGCCCCTGCCTCGGCGGCTACATGGGCGTCGCGGACGAGCAGGATGTGATCGTCTCCACGACGAACCGCAACTTCCGCGGCCGGATGGGCCACG
>JAICIL010000413.1 GCA_025924435.1 Chloroflexia bacterium
CCAACCCCGCCGCTCGTGGTGCCGCGGGCGTGGGGGCCGGGGGGGGGCGGCCACGGGTTTTACGGTGTGTTCGGGGGGGTTTTCCCCCGGGGGAGTGGTTCGCTGGCTGAAAAGCCCGCGCTACCAAGAAGTTGACGGGCCGAGGAGGGAATCGTGGGCGGTGTCTCGGGCTATCGTTGTGCGTATTGCGGCCAATGGCACGAAGGCATGCCAATGGATATCGCATTCAATGGTCCCGAGCCGCGATTGATCGCGTCCGCCGAAGAGCAAGGGTTGGCCGTCGAACGGTCATCGGAGTGGTGTGTGATCGGCGACACCGGATTCATTCGCGCGGTCGTCAATGTCCCCGTGGTTGATGCCCCGACAGATGGCGTGCAGCGCTTCAGTTGGGGAGTTTGGGTGATGGTCCGGGGCAAGGACTTCCGCCGAATCATCTTGGATACATGGGAAAGCGGCATGCCCCACGACGAGCCGATGCCGGCCGGCGTCATGGGAAATGAGATACCGGGCTATCCGAACACGCTCTTCATGGACGTGGAGATTGACGCCCGGTCCGCGACGCAACGACCCTCCGTATATTTTAAGAACGGCGAGCACCCGCTGACTATCGAGCAGCAGCGAGGGATCACGATGGTGCGGGTACAGGAGATCAATGAGCAGTTTCGCCATCGCACGACGAGCGGATGAAGGCGCGGTGCGTGGGAGAAGCGCTCCGAGCAAGTGTGCATTCGGCACAGGAGGGATAAAGAAGTGACAAAGAATCTGATCGGCGGCACATGGACGGAGGCGGCGGGCGAGAGCCTGCCCGTCTTCAACCCGGCGACGGGCGAGGAGATCGAGCGGGTGCCGCTCTCCGGCGCGGCGGAGGTGGACGGCGCGGTGCGGGCGGCGGCGAAGGCGTACCCGTCGTGGTCGCAGACGCCGGTGATGGACCGCGTGCAACTGATGTTCCGCTTCAAGGCGCTCCTTGAGGAGCACATTGACGAACTGGCGGCGATTGTCACGCGGCACCACGGCAAGACGCTGGACGAGGCGAAGGGCGAGACGCGGCGCGGCATCGAGGTCGTGGACTTCGCGTGCGGCGCGCCAACGCTCCTGCAGGGGCGGACGCTCCGGCAGGTGAGCAGCAGCGTGGATCAGGACTACTACCGCTATCCGCTCGGCGTCGTCGCGGGCATCCCGCCCTTCAACTTCCCGGTGATGATTCCGTTGTGGATGTTCCCGCTCGCCGTCGTCGCGGGGAATACGTTCGTCCTCAAGCCGTCGGAGCGGACGCCGCTCGGCGCGGTGCGGCTGGCGGAACTCTTCCTCGAAGCGGGCTTCCCGGAGGGCGTGCTGAACATCGTGCACGGCGCGAAGGAGGCGGTGGACGCGCTCATCTCCCACCCCGAGGTCGCGGCGGTCTCGTTCGTCGGCTCGTCGGCGGTGGCGAACTATGTCCATACCGAGGCGGCGCGGCACGGCAAGCGCGTGCAGGCGGCGGGCGGCGCGAAGAATCACATGGTCGTCCTGCCGGACGCCGACCTCGATCTGGCGATCCCCGCCGTGCTCAATTCCGCCTTCGGCAACGCGGGCGAGCGCTGCTTGGCGGGGAGCGTCGCCGTCGCGGTCGGCACGGCGCAGGGGCCGCTGCTGGAAGCGTTGCAGGCGGAGGCGCGCAAACTGACCGTCGGCCCCGGCGACCGGCCGGATACGCTGGTCGGCCCGCTGATCCGGGACGAGCACCGCGCGAAGGTCGTCGGCTATGTCGAGCGCGGGGAGCGCGAGGGCGCGACGGTGCTCGTAGACGGGCGAGAAGCCGGATATCTCGACCGCCCCGGGTACTTTCTCGGCCCGACGATCCTCGACAACGTGTCGGCGGAGATGGCGGCCGGCCGCGACGAAATCTTCGGCCCGGTGCTCTCCGTTTCACGTGCAACGACGCTCGACGAGGCGATCGCGCAGGCGAATCGGTCGTCCTTCGGCAACATGGCGACGGTCTTCACGTCGAGCGGGTCGTCGGCACGCGCCTTCCGCGAGCGGGTCGAGGCGGGGATGGTCGGCGTCAATCTCGGCGTCGCGCAGCCCTTCGCCTTCTATCCCTTCTCCGGCTGGAAAGGCTCATTCTTCGGCGATCTGCACATCCACGGCACGGACGGCGTGGACTTCTACACGCGCAAGAAGGTCGTCGTCTCCCGCTGGTGAGCGCAAGGGTAGCGGGGGCTGGAAAGCCCGCGCTACCAAAAGAGGCCGCCCAAATGGGCGGCCCGTCGTTCTTGTGCCGCTGTCATATTAGACCGGCGAGCGGCTGCCGGTGATCGCGCGGACGATCCAGGTGAGGATCAGCGCGCCGATGAAGGCGACGACGATCGAGCCGATCAGGCCGACCGTGGCGTTCACGAAGAACCCGACGATGATGCCGCCGATGAAGGCGCCGATCAGGCCGACGATCAGGTCGGAGATCAGATTGCCGCCGCCCGACCCCGCGACCATGTGGGCGAGCCAGCCGGCGATCAGGCCGACGATGATCCAGCCGATAATACCGAGACCGAAGTTAATTGATGCAAACTCGACCATGGACGAAACCTCCTACCGGATGCCAACGAACCGACTCTCCGGCCTTCACTATGCAACCCCCGTGCCACGGCTCACGGCGACCGTCGCCCGTACGTTCGCATCATCGAGCGCGCCGCTGTGGTACGGCATATGCGTGCGTCCTCCATTGGCGGTTATCTTTTCATCCAGGAGGCAACCATGCAGCGCCCACGGAGCACCGACGAGCAGCCCGGCACGAAGACGCGCGACCCGGCGGAGGGCGAGCGCGCCGACGCGCCCTCCGAGGCGATGGATGCCGACATCGCCGAACAACCCGGCACGAAGACCGCCCCGCCCGCCGAAGGCGGCGACAACGTCAGCGGCGCGGAGCAGCCGGCGGATAGGCGGCAATAAGCAGTAAACGGAATCAGCAATAGGAGTTACGCAGTTCGCGAGAAAGCGGAGAACACGGGCGGTGGAGGCGGGCGCCCCGCTTGCTTGCCCCGCTTTCCTGGCCCCGCAAGCGGGACGCTCGCCTCCACCGGGAAAAATCCCCAACTGCGTACGTCCTAGAGCGGATTGCACAGGGGCTGAGCCCGTGCGATGCTGATGGCATGACAAAGCCGTACAGTGACGACCTGCGTGTCCGCATCGTGCGGGCGGTGAGCGAGGAGGGGCTGAGCCAGCCTCGGGTCGCCGCCCGCTTCGC
>JAICIL010000414.1 GCA_025924435.1 Chloroflexia bacterium
GCGAGCGGTTGGAGCAGCGGCCGCCAGGGTTGCGCTGGCTTTCCAGCCCGCGAGCGGGCCGCAGGCTGGGAAGCCCGCGCGACGGTCGTCAGCGGCCGGGCGGCTGCCAGCGGAAGACTTTGGGATCGCGCGAGTACCACTCCACGAATCCGCAGGTCGTGCAGACGAGGGCGAAGAGCGTCGTCCCCTCGACGCGCTTGTACGAGCGGCGCGCGGAGGGCGTCGCGCGGTCGAGCGCGCTCTCGGCGCGGATCAAATCCACCCGCTCGGCGTCGCGCAGGTTGGCGACGGCCATCGTCCCCTTGCACTTGGGGCAGCGGGCGTCGTGGGGCGCGGTGAAAGTCTCCTCCGGCATCGTGGCGCTCCGATCAGATTGGCGGCTCGATCAGGCCGCGCAGGGGCGGCTCCGTCGGTACATCCTTGCCAAGAAACAGGGCCCGATTCCGGCCCATCGCGCTCGGCTCGATCAGGCGGACGACGGCGTTGCGCTCGTGGATGTAGCGCACGGCGTCGGTCGCCCGCCGGGTCGCCGCGTAGAGCATCTCGCCGAGGCCGAGCGAGGCGAGGAGCGCCGCCTGCGTCGTCAGACCGAGCGTCGCCAGCCCCGCCCGGTGCGCGGCGTGTTCGAGGGCGGTGAAATCCACATGCGCCGTCATGTCCTGCTCGCCGACATGCGAATAGGGCGCGCGGTTCGCCGTGTGCCGGTAGTAGCACATCAACGAGCCGTCGGGGAAGCGGCCGGGGCGATAGAGCGCGGGCGCGACATCGCCGTAATCAATAATAATCACATATCCCTTGCCGAGGCGATGGGCGACACCGTCAAGCCACGGCGCGGCGGCGAGGCAAATTTCCCCGATCTGGCCTCCCCGAAGGATGACGCCCTCTTCGGCGAGCATCCGCGCGAGCGCCGGGGTGGACGGCATGCCCCATTCTTCCGCGAAGGTGGCCCGGTCATCATCCCAGGCGACGAATGCCTCGTGCAGGTCGCCGTTTTCGCCCCGCACGCGGTGAACGGGGAGGGCGTCAACGAATTCATTCGCGAGCACGACCCCAATCTCGATCATGCCGGCCTCCGGCGCGCCCCAGGCGACGTGCTCCGCGTGGGAGGCGACCGCCGACCGGGCGCGGGCGAGCGAGGAGGCGGAGAGATCGTCCAGCCAGTAGGTCGTCGCGGCGTATGCGTCGGGTTCGGTCTCCCGGAGGGCGTCGAGCAGCGAGCGAGCGAGCGCACCCGTGCCCGCGCCGTGTTCCCGGACCGTGAAGGAGGGCGGCGCGCCGAGCAGCCGCCAGCACTCCGCGACCTGCACGGCGAGGCAGCGCCCGAAGTAGGGCGACGTCTCCGGTGCGGTGAGGAAGTCCGCGCCTTCGCGGCCGGGCGCGCCGCGACCGCTCGCGTAGTAGCCGTGCGCCGGGTGCGCGAGCGCGAGTTCCATGTAGCGCGCGAACGGGATGCGCCCGCCCGCGTCGGCAATCGCCGCGCGAATCGCCGCGATCAGATCGGGATTTCCGTCGGCCCTTTCCGGCGTCATCATGGCGCAATGGTACCGATCCACCGGCCGCGCGGCAATGGCGGCGGTCGCGGCCTGCCCGCCGGTTCGCTATCATAGGTGGCGACACGGGAACGAGGACGCGCATGGACCTCCACGAGCGGCGCTTTCTGACGGCGGACGACCGGGCATATCTCGACGAAATTGAATTGACGCTCGCGCGTGTCTATCGTATCCCACCGGAGCGGGTCGGGGCGGTTGTGCGCGATCTCGGGCATGAGATGCAACACGCCCGGATGCGCGGGGATCGGCGGCCACCCGGCGCGCTCCTTCCGTACGGCGGCGCGGCGCGGCATGCCGAGATGCTCGCCGCGCTCCTCGTCGCGCCGCGCCCTCCCTCCCGCGTCTTCCTCGGCCTGCTCGCACTGATGGGCGCGGCCGCGGGGCTGCTCGGAATGCGGGTGCTTCTCGCGCTGGTCTTCCGCGATTTCGCGCCCGTCCGCATCGGCTGGCTGGATATTGTGCTGGCGGCGACCGTTGTCGGCGTCATCCTCGGCGCGGCGCGCTCGGCCCGGCTGCCGACGCGCCTTGGGCCGATGAACTGGCTCTGGATGGCGCTCGCGCTCGGTGTCGCGATCGGCCTCGGCGCGACGCATCTCCTGCGCGCGCTGCACGCGCAGCGCACGCTCGTCACCCTGCCGCTCTGGCTCGCGGCGATCATCGCGGCGGTGTGCGGCGCGCTGACATGGCTGCTGACGTGGCCCGGCGACGATCTGATCGCCCCGACCGGCGATTAACGCACCGGCGGCGGGCGATTATCGCCCGCCGCCGTTCTCTGTCGCGAAAAATCGCTTACCGGTGGCCGACGTAGCCCGACGGGATGTACGGGCCTTGCGGCGGCAGGGCGAAGGTGCTCGTCGCCGAGGGGCGCGCGGGCGGCACGATTGCTGTCCCGGTGTGCTCGACAAAGATCGGATCGCCGCCGATGGTGACGTGAATCTGGCCGCCGCTCACTTCGACGGGAAGCGGCGCGCCGCTCATATCGAATGCCTGCGCCTGCTGGGCATTCGTCGGCAGGTTCGTCCGCCCGCCGCCCCACACCACGTCCACCACCGTCCCGTTGCGGTCGAAGCGATACGCGATCCCCGCCCCCGAATCCACCGTCCCCTGCGCCGTCGCCCCGCCGAGGTGCGTCGTCATCGTCTGGTAGGCGGTGTAGGAGAACTTCGGCGTCCGCCAGTCGTTCTTGATCAGCCCGTAGTTGTTCTCCGCGTTGTTCGGGTCCGTGCCGTCATCATGGAAGTTGTACCAGAAGATGTGCTGCACATCGAGGCCGGAGTAATCCAGCGATTCCACATATTGCCGGATCATGTCGCTCGCCTGCGCCTGCTCCGAGCCGACCCCGCCCCCGTAGTCGGGCCCGCTCGTCGCGCTCGACCAGCCGATCTCCGTGAACCACCACGATTTGCCCGTGCGCGCCTCGATCTCCTTGAGGTGCGCCAGGTCCAGTTTCTGGTAGTTGCCGTTGTCGAGGCTCGACCGCGTCGGGTAGGGGTGGAAGGCGAGGACGTCGGTGTATTGGGCGCCGCCCTGGTTGAGGAAATCGGTGAACCAGTTCAGGTCGAGATTCGAGCAAGCGCCGTTCATCACCGTGGCGGTCGGGTCAATGGCTTTGATGGTGGCGTAGGTCTCCCGGAGGAGGGCGAC
>JAICIL010000415.1 GCA_025924435.1 Chloroflexia bacterium
AGGAACGGCCGCGCGCCGCGCGCTTTCAGTTCTTCCACGACGGTGCGGAGGATCGGCACAATGTCCGCGATGCCCCGGCTGCCGCCGGTGACGGCGATCTTCGCGCCCGGTTTGATGGCGGGGATCTCCCCGAGCGCGGCGATCCCGGCGCGGATCGCGCCGGGCACGTCGTCGAGATGCTGCGGCGAGAGTTTCTGGCGGATGCGGGCGAGCGGCGGGACGGTCGTCACCGCGTGGGTCCGTGGCGGGGCGGCGACCGCCGATTGCGCCCAATCCCCGACCATGCCCATCGCCGCGCTCCCTTCCTCGCAACCTGCCGCGTGCATCCTCACGGCAGGCTCACTGCTCACGCGGCGTAGCCTACCACCGGATTGCAGTGAGCGAAACCCTCCGGCGCGGAAAGCGGCCCGCCCGGCGTGGCGGCATGCGAGTGGGGATGTTACGATAGACGACACCATGCGATCCGCCGCACGCGAAAGGAGCGACCGCGATGAACCGACCGCACGTCCTGCCCGGCATCGGTGTCGGGGCCGACCTCGGCGACTACCTCGATGAGATCCCGCTGCCGCCCGTCTACGCCGTCCGCGACGAGACGCCGCAGCCGACGATTGGGGACCTGCGCGCCGCCGTCCGCACGGCGCTCGCCGAGTCGGGCGCGCTGGAACGCATCCGGCCGGGGATGCGCGTCGCCGTCTGCGCGGGCAGCCGGGGGATAGATCGGATCGTGCCGACGTTGCGGGAAACAATCGTCGCGGTGCGGGAGCGGGGCGGCGAGCCGTTCGTGATCGCGGCGATGGGCAGCCACGGCGGCGCGACCGCCGAGGGGCAGCACGAGGTCCTCTCCGGCTACGGGATCACCGACGAGACGATGGACGCGCCCATCGTCACCGGCACCGAGACGCAGTGCGTCGCGACGGTCGAAGGCAACGTGCCCGTCTGGGTCAATACGCGCGCCCTCGCGGCGGACGCGGTGCTGGTCGTCAACCGCGTCAAGGCGCACACCGACATTCGCAGCACGATCGAGAGCGGGCTGGCGAAGATGTGCGCGATCGGCCTCGGCGGGCCGCGCGGCGCGGCGGTCTTCCATCGCAGCGGGCCGCAAATGCTCGCCAAACTGATCCCGATTGTCGCGAAGGAGACGATCCGCGCCACGCACATCATCGGCGGCGTCGCGCTGATCGAGAACGCCGCCGGGACGCTCGGTGAGATGCGCGGCGTGCCGCCGGACGCGATCGGCGGGCCGGTCGAAGCCGCGCTGCTCGAACGCGCGAAGGCGCTCCATCCGCGCATCCCGATCGAGCAACTCGACGTGCTGATCGTGGACGAACTGGGCAAGGACATCTCCGGCAGCGGCCTCGACTCGGTCGTCATCGGCCGGATGTACATCCACACCGTGCCGGAGTTCGAGCGGCCCGACGTCAGCATCATCACCGTCCTCGATGTGACGGACGCCTCGCACGGCAACGCCGTCGGCATCGGCTTCGCGGATTGCATCCCGGCGTCGCTCGTGGCGAAAATTGACTGGCGCGCGATGTACATCAACGCGGCGACCTCCGGCCTCGGCGGCCCGCAGCGCGCCAAGATGCCGATGGTCTTCCCGACGATGCGGCAGACGGTCCAGGCGGCGATCTTCATGTGCGGCCGGAGCGACTTCGCGAATGTGCGGCTGGCGCGCATCCGCAACACGCACGACGTGCGGGAACTGACGGTTTCGGCGGCGGTGCGCGGCGAACTGCACGGCAGGCCGCATCTCCATGTCGCGGACGCGCCGGAACCGCTCGCGTTCGCCGAATGAGGCGCATGCGGTCGCCCTCCGGCCTCGTCGGCATCGTCGCGGACGACATCACCGGCGCGTGCGACGCCGCCGCGCAGTTCCAGCGGGCAGGGGCGCGCACGGCGGTCGTCCTCGATGACGGCGACGGCGCGCTGCCGACGGGATGGGACGTCATCGCCCTGAGCACCGAGTCGCGCCGCGCGCTGCCGACCATCGCGGCGGCGCGCACCTGCGCGGCGGTCGGGCGCCTGCGGGATGCCGGCGCGGAGCGGCTCTATGTCAAGGTGGACAGCACATTGCGCGGCGCGCCGGGCGGGATCGTCGAGGCGGCGGCGATGGCCTTCGGCGTCCCGTACGTCCTCATCACGCCCGCCTTCCCGGAGCAGGGGAGGACGGTGCTCGGCGGCTGGGTGCGCCGCGACGACACGGCCATCGTGGACGGCATGGCCCGCCTCGCGGAGACGGCGATCGCCTCCGTCGGCCATATCCCGCTGCGGGCGATCCGTTCGAGCATGACGGCCATCGCCATCTCGCCGGGCCTGCTCGTGGACAATGTCGCGTTGCTGCTCGCGGACGCCGAGCGGGACGACGACCTCTGGACGCTCGCGGAGTACGCGGCCTCCACCGAACTCTCGCTCGTCGCCGGTTCGGCGGGGCTGGCCCGCTACATCGCGCCCTTCTGGTGCTGGGAGACGACCAACGCGGACGATGAGGATGAGACCTGGGCGGATCGCGACGGTCCCGTCCTCGTCGCCATCGGCACGCGCAACCCGATGACGCAGGCGCAACTCGCCTATCTGCGCGCGGCGGACGATGTCTGCGTCGTAGACGTGGCGCAGGGCGAGGCGGACGCGGCGCTGCCCGCCATCCGGCGGGCGCTCGACCGGACGCCGGTCGTCGTCGCGGCGCTCGCCGTCCCGCCGGACGCCGCCGTCACCGATGCGGGGCTGGACGGCTTCGCGCGCATGGCCATCGCGGCGGCGATCGAGCGCGGCGACGATCTGCGCGGCCTCGTGACGACCGGCGGCGCGACGACGCTGGCGATCTGCAAGGCGGCGGGCGTCCGATTGCTCAACGTCGTGGACGAGGTCCTGACCGGCATCCCCTGCTCGGTGATGGCCGACGGCCAACTGGCGGACGTGCCGATCATCACCAAATCCGGCGGGTTCGGCCAGGAGGATGCGCTCGCCGTCGCCTGCGTCTGGCTCCTGAGCGACGCCATTGACGACGCGGATGAGATCGAGTGGGACGACGAAGACGAGGACGAGCGCGATGAGGATGCGCCGCGACGGCGAACGTAGAACGTCTCATCATCGAGCCGACGGAACCGAGTGGTGGCGGGGGGGGAACAGCGCAATGCAACAAAAGGACGCTAGAAGCACCCAAACAAAGAGAGGGGG
>JAICIL010000416.1 GCA_025924435.1 Chloroflexia bacterium
AGCGAGCGCCGCCGTCTGCGCAACCGCCCGATCATCTCCGCGACGCGGACGTATGTGCGCCGCGCGCGCACGGCGATCGAGACGGGCGATACGACCACCGCCGCGACCGCTGTCGGCGACGCGATCAGCGCCCTCGACCGGGCCGCCTCCAAGGGCGTCATCCACCGCAACAACGCCGCCCGCCGCAAGAGCCGCCTGATGGCCAAGTACAACGCCCTCGGCAAGTAACGGGGCGATAGAGCACAGAGAGATGAAGAGGGGCAGAGAATGATTACTCTCTCCCTCTTTTTCTTTGTCCGTCTCTGTGTCCTCTGTGATCTCGGCGTTCTCTGTGCTCGCGTGGATTACGGGAGGTCGGTGCGATGCTCCCAGGCGGGGCCGGGGGCGCCGACGCGGGCGACCTGGAGGACGGCCCAGAGCAGGGCGTCCGCGTCGCTCGTCGCGACGCCCATTTTGACCGCTTCATCCGCCGCCGCGAGGTCGTGCACCGCCGCCGCCATCCGCCCCCCATCCACGCCGCGCGCCGCCCGCAGCAGGTGATAGGCGCGGTTCGGCGCGACGCCGAGCAGGTTCGCCGCGTCGTTCTGCGGCACAGTGCCGAGCCGCTTCGCGCGTGTCAGGTAGCCGGCCTGGCTGGCGAGGAGGGCCAGCAGCCGCATCGGCTCCTCGCCGGCGGCAAGCAGTTGTGCGGTGCGCGTCACCGCCTCCCGCGCGTTGCCGCCGATCACCGCGTCGAGCCACGCGAAGGTCTGCTCGTCCGCCGCGTCCGGCACGAGCGCCGCGACGTGCGCGGCGGTGATCGCGCCGCCGTCGTCCAGCGCGTACGTCGCAAGTTTGGCGATCTCGCTCTCCAGCCGGAGCGCGCCCGTCGGTCCGGTGGCGGATGGGCCGAGCGCGTTCAGGAGCGCCTCGGCGGTGGGCCGCTCGATCTTCGCGCCTTCCGAGACCGCGCGGTCGCGAATCCAGCGCAGCCAGGCGTCGCGCTCATTCGGCGCGGGCAGGCTGGCGGTGTGGACCATGCCGGAGAGGAGCGCCTCGCGCACCGGGGCGGGCAGGGCGGAGAGGTTGAGGGTGCCCGCTTCCCAGAAGACGAGCGTCGTCGTCGCGGGCATCGCGGGGAGGAAGGCCGCCAAGGGTACGAGCGCGTCGAAGTCCGCCGCCTTGCGCCGCCCGCGCTGCCCCTCCGCCGGTTGCAGGTAGCGGCCCAACAGCCCGCGCACGAGGACAAACCGCCCGCTGCCGAAGAAGGGGAGCGCGTCGCACGCGGTGATGACCGCGCTCACCGTCGCGCCGTCGCCTTCCAGGATCGTTGTATTCAGCCCACTGGGGTCGGTTTCGTCATGCGCCGCTCGCAGCCGCGCGACAATCTCGCGCGCCGCTTTCGCGTCATCGCCATGAACGAGATGCAGGACTGAGGACTGAGGACTGAGGACTGAGTTTCGCGTCTCGCCCCCCATACTCAGTCCTCAGTCCTCATCGCTCGATCCTTCGGAAAGTGGCCCCGCCCCGCCGTGTGCCTCGAAATGCTCTGAACCTGCCGAGGCAGGTGGGCGCCCCGCCACCGGGAATGGTAACGCCGGTTGCTCACCGGCGGCCTCGCTCCCGATGGGTTCCGGCTCCCGCACATTGAAGTATTGGCTCAATGGCATAATGGAGACATCACGCACAGCGCAGGGTCAATTGTTCCCCTATATATACACCCGTGCCACGTGTGGCGCAAGCGAGTAGTCAGTAGTCAGTAGTCAGTAGTCGGTAGTCAGTTGTATTCGGATGCGCTGTGCGCGTTTTCCGGCCCCATATCTCTGGCTACTGTCTACTGTCTACTGGCTACTACCGAGCGATGCTGACGAGCGCGAGCGCGCCGAATGTGGCGATCACGACGCCCGATGTGCGATTCACCCAGACGAGGCGCGCGGGTGTCAGTTTCGCCCGCGCGAGGCCCGTGCCGCCGCTGAGGATGAGCCACCAGAGCGCGGAGCCGAGGAAGACGCCGAGGACGAGTAGCGCCGCCGACCCGTACGCGCCATTGATCTCGCCCGCGCCGATCCCCGCGAAGATCGCCGCGAAGGTGAGGATCGTCAGCGGGTTCGTCAGCGTGAGGGCGAAGGTCGTGAAATAGGCGCTCCGCAGCCCGCCCGCGCGCACCGCCGCCGGGCGCTCGGCGGGCTTGCTCAGGAAGGTCGTCGCGCCGAGATAGCAGAGGAACGCGCCGCCGATCAGCCGCAGCCAGAACTGCTGGTTCACGAGGAACGCCGAGATAAACGTCAGCCCGAAGGCGGCGACCGCGCCGTAGCAGGCGTCCGCCGTCGCGGTGCCGAGGCCGGTGACCAGCCCCGCAATCCGCCCGTCCGCCAGCGTGCGCCGGATGCAGAGCACACCCATCGGCCCGACCGGCGCGGCGACCGACAGGCCGAAGATCATCCCGCGCAGCAAGAAGCGGAGATCCATGCTCGCCGCGTCGCTTCAGCGATCCGGCAGGATGCGGAAGACCGGATAATCCGGCGCGATCCGGCGCAGTTCCTGCTCGGACGCGTCGGGGCCAACGCCCTGGAAGAACGCCCCGATCTCGAATTTCCACCGGCGGAGATAGGCGCGCAGCACCGCGGGCTTCTCGTCATCCGGCACTTCCGCGACGCGGATCGGCTCGGTCCGCCGCCCGACGCGCAGTTCGCCCGCGCCGCTCGCCCGGATATTGCGCACCCACTGCGTGACGCCGCGCGGCGCGACGAGGTAGCGCTCGCGGTCGTGGACGAGCAGGTTGACCGGGGTCGTCCGCCACTCGCCGCTCGTGCGGCCGCGCACCGCGAGGACGCGCGAGCCGTAGACGCTGACGCCGCGGCGCGTCAGCAGGGCGACGATGCGATTGAAGACGTGTATCGTGAACCAGCCGGGTTGGACATATCGCTGCGATGCCATGGCGATTTGCTCACTTTCCGTGATGCATCCCCGCTATTCTTCGCGTTCGAGGGCGGCGAGTTGGGCCTCGATGAGGGCGACCAGCCCGCCCATCGTCTCGGCGTCGAATGCCAACGCCGCCCCCGCCGCCCCGAACAGCCCCGGCAGCCCCGCCGTCCCCCCCAGCGCCAGCGCCCGCCGGTACGCCGCCAGCGCCCCCGCCCGATCCGCCAGGCTGTTGCGCCACACCTGCAGCGCCCCCAGCTGGGCG
>JAICIL010000417.1 GCA_025924435.1 Chloroflexia bacterium
CGCGGGCTTTCCAGCCCGCGAGCGGGCCGCAGGCTGGAAAGCCCGCGCTACCGTGGCGGCGGCTGCGCCAACCGCTCGCGCAGTGCAGTAACGTAGATATGCGCGAGGGCATCGAAGAGGATTTCGCCCTCCGCGGCGGTCGCCGTCGCGGGGTCGCCGAAGTAGCCGAGCGTCGCGCCCGCCTCCGCGAAGGTTTTCGCCCCCGCCCGCAGCCTTCCCGGCAAGTCAATCCAGACGGGCGGCAACGTCCGCCGCTCCGCCTCGCGCACCGCATCGGGCGCGGCGATCATCATGAGCGCCGTCTCATAGCCACCCGCGTGGCGCGCACCCCGGCGGAACTCCGCGGAGAGCAGGGCGGACCACCGCGCCGCGCGCAAGTCCGGGAAGGTGGCGCGCAACCGCCCGTCGGTCGCCGCTTCCGCCTCGGCAATGCCCGCGTTGAGCGCGTCGGCGTGCGCCGGTTCGAGATGGCTGTTGACGATGACCGCGGCGGTGCAGCCGTAGCGGTCCAGGCCGACCAGCACGTCGCGCACGACGGCGGTCATCGTCTCGACCGTGACGGGCAAGGTGCCCGCGAACGAGGTGCCGACGAACGAGACGCCATACGCGAGCGGCGGCAGGACGAGCGCGGGCGTCCCCTCCGAGGCGAGGAGCGCCGCCGCCCGATCCGCCGCGCCCACCGCGATATGGACATCGGTATCGAGCGGGAGATGCGGCCCGTGCGCTTCGGTCGCCCCGACCGGCAGGAGCGCCGCCGCGCCCGCCGCGAATGCGTCCCGCGCCTCCGGCCACGTCAGTTCCGCCAGTCGCATCGCGCTTCTCCTTCGGAAAGAATCTAACCCCGGCCCCTTCCGTCTCTCGCCAGTATGCGACAATATGACGTGCGGTGCGAATGGAGCGCCGCCAGCATAGACGACAAGGAGTGACACACCGTGATTTTTCGCCGCCTCTTTGGGCGCACACAACAAGAAGAACAACAGAAGCAGGATAGTGCGCTTGAGAAGACGCGCCGAAGGACGTTGTTTTCGTCTCTATTCGACCGCACAACGATTGACGAGGACTTGTTCGACGACTTGGAAACCGCGCTGATCGGCTCCGATGTCGGCGTCGAGACGACGGACGTACTGCTGAATGATCTCCGCAACCACATCCGGCAACAGGGCATCCGCGATCCCAAGCAGGCGAAGGAGCACCTGAAAGCGGCGATGGTCTACCTGCTCGAAGACACGAAGCGCGAGCGCACCGTGAAAGTCTTCCAGCGCGGCGTGCCGTGGGTCATCATGGTCGTCGGCGTCAACGGCGCGGGCAAGACGACGACGATCGGCAAACTGGCGTACCTCCACAAGAGCGCCGGGCGCAAGGTGATGATCGGCGCGGGCGACACCTTCCGCGCCGCCGCGATCGAGCAGTTGCAGACGTGGAGCGCGGAGCGGCTCGGCGGCGTCCCGGTGATCGCCACCAAGCAGGGCGGCGACCCCGGCGCGGTCGTCTTCGACGCGATGGCGGCGGCGCACAACCGCGAGATGGACATCCTGATCGTGGACACCGCCGGTCGGCTCGAAAACAAAGAGCCGCTGATGCGCGAGCTGGACAAGATACGCGGCATCATGAAGAAGACCGTCCCCGACGCCCCGCAGGAGACGCTGCTCGTCATTGACGCCAACACCGGCCAGAACGGCCTCCATCAGGCGCGCGTCTTCACCGACCGCGTGGACGTGACGGAGATCGCGCTGGCGAAACTGGACGGCACCGCGAAGGGCGGCATCGCCTTCGCCATCGTCCGCGCCCTCGGCATCCCGATCTCCTACGTCGGCGTCGGCGAGCAGGCGGACGACCTGATCGAGTTCGACGCCGTCCGCTTCGTGGACGCCCTCTTCGGCGACGACGAGTACGGCACGCGCGGGTCGTAAGGCCTCTCCCCCGGCCCCTCTCCGCAAAGGGAGGGGTGACGCATCGCGATGGCGGGGCGTTCCCCAAACAGCTCGATCTCGCGGCGGCTCGCTCCCCCTTCCCGCGGGTGCCCTCTGGGCAGGAGGAAGGGGGCCGGGGGGTTAGGCATCCCCACCGGAACGGAGTACAATACGCGGGCGACGGTCGCCGTCGTCCGTGTGCGCGGAAAGGGGAAGCCGTCATCCATGTTTGAATCACTCAGCGATCGCTTGCAGGCCGTTTTCCAGCGCCTCGGCACCCGCACGCGCGTCACCGAGGAGGACGTGACGCAGGCGATGCGCGAGGTGCGCATCGCGCTCATCGAGGCCGATGTCAATCTCGGTGTCGTCAAGTCCTTCGTCGCGCGCGTGCGCGAGCAGGCCGTCGCGCTCGTCGGCGCGGAGGCGCAGCGCGGCCTGAACCCGGCGCAGCAGATCATCGCGCTCGTCAACGACGCGCTGATTGACCTGCTCGGCCGCGAGCGCGTGCCGCTGACGATCGCCTCGCCGCCGCCAACGATCCTCATGCTCGTCGGCCTGCAAGGCTCCGGCAAGACGACGCACGCCGCGAAACTCGCCCTCCATTTGCAGAAACAGGGCACCTCGTCGCTACTCGTCGCGGCGGACATCTACCGCCCCGCCGCCGTCACGCAACTCGTCACGCTCGGCCGGCAGGTCGGCGTGCCGGTGCACGAGGAGGGGACGAGCGTCCCGCCCGTGCAGATCGTCCGCAACGCGCTGGCCGATGCCCGCGCGAAGGGCGTGCAGGTCGTCATCATTGACACCGCCGGGCGGTTGCAGATTGACGACGCGATGATGGACGAACTCGTCCAGATTCGCGACAACTTCCACCCGACGGAGACGCTGCTCGTCGCGGACGCGATGACCGGCCAGGCGGCGGTCGAGGTCGCGCAGACCTTCAACGAGCGCGTCGGGCTGACGGGCCTGATCCTCACGAAGGTGGACGGCGATGCGCGCGGCGGCGCGGCGCTCTCGATCCGCGAGGTGACGGGCGTGCCGATCAAGTTCGTCGGCGTCGGCGAGCGCGTGGACCAACTCGACCCGTTCTACCCGGAGCGGATGGCCTCGCGCATCCTCGGCATGGGCGACATGCTCTCGCTGATCGAGAAGGCGCAGCAGAATATCAACGAGGCGGACGCCGCCGAGATGCAGGAGAAACTGCTCGAAGGTTCCTTCAACCTCGAAGACTTCCTCGCGCAGATGCAG
>JAICIL010000418.1 GCA_025924435.1 Chloroflexia bacterium
CGATGAAGGTGCAAATCCGATCGAGACCCAATTTGGCAGGCCATTGCGTTGCATGCTATACTAACAACGTGCGTCCTCGCAGAACCGCTGGTATGGATCAGCCGCGAGACGAGAATCCGCGAGCGAGGTTCCGACCAGCGAGCGAGAAGGACAAGGCAGTGGCCAAGAGTTTGTATGTTGGTGGTCTCCCCTACACCACGACGGAGTCGGCGGTACGTGAGCTCTTCACCGAAGTCGGCGAAGTGAGCACCGTGCGCCTCATCATGGACCGGGAGACGGGGCAGAGCAAGGGCTTTGCCTTCGTGGACATGGCGGACGACGCTTCGGCGTCCGAGGCGATCACGAAGTTCAACGGCTACCAGTTCGGCGGGCGCTCACTCGTCGTCAACGAAGCCCGCCCGCGCGAAGAGCGCTCCGGTGGCGGCGGTGGCGGTGGCTATCGCGGTGGCGGCGGTGGCGGCTACGGCCGGGACCGTGGCGGCCGGGATTACTAAACCCGCGCACCAAGTAACGCAAGACGACGAGGGCCGAGTTTGGCCCCCGTCGTCTTTTCCCACCCCCTGCCCCCTCCCGACGCGGGAGGGGGCAGGGGGTAGGCCAATCCGCTAGAGATGGTCGCGGAACCACCCCATGATGCGTTCGAGCCGTTCGAGGCGGTGCAAGGGCTGGCCGCTGCGCGAGAGTTCGTGCCCCTCGTCGGGGAAGCGGACGAGTTCCACATCGCGCCGCAGGTATTTCAAGGCGGTGAAGAACTGCTCCGCCTGCTCGATCGGGCAGCGCAGGTCGCGCTCGGAGTGGATGAGCAGCAGCGGCGTGACGACCTTCGTCACATGCGTCAGCGGGGAGCGGTCGCGATAGAATTGCGCGTTTTCCCACGGCGGGCCGCCCCACTGGAGGTCGTTGCCGAGGTAGCCATTGTCCGAGACGCCCCACTTGGAGACCATGTTGCAGATCGAGCGCTGCGCCACCGCCGCTTTGAATCGGTCGGTCTTCGTGACGACCCAGTTCGTCATGTAGCCGCCGAACGAGCCGCCCGTCACGCCGAGGCGCGCGGGGTCAATCCACGGCGCGCGGGCGATGGCCGCGTCCACGCCGCGCATCAGGTCGCGGTAATCGTTGCCGCCCCAATCGTCGTTCGAGGCCATCGTGAATCGCTCGCCGTACCCCGTGCTGCCGCGCGGGTTGATGAAGAGGACGCCCTGCCCCTGCGCGGCGAGGCACTGGAACTCGAAGAAGAACATCTCCCCATACGCCGTGTGCGGCCCGCCGTGGATTTCGAGCACGAGCGGGTATTGCTCGCCGTCGCGCCGCCCGACTGGCGGCATCAGCCAGCCCTGCACCTCCCAGCCTTCCGCACCTTCATAGGTGAAGGAGTCCGGCGCGACGAGTTCGACGGTTGAGAAGAATTCGCCGTTCGCATCCGTCAGTCGGCGCGGGTCCGCGCCAGACCGTGCCACATGCACTTCGCCGGGGTTGAGTGAGTCGCCAAAGTTAAAGACGAACGTCGCACCATCTGCTCTTATTGAGCAGCCAAATGACTGAACCTGCCGATCACCACCTGTCAGTTCAATTGGAGGATCACCGTCGAGGCCGACCATCCAAAGAGAGGTCCGTCCCTGCGTTGAGGCAACGAAGTGAAGTGCCCGACCAGATGGTAGCCAGGTAGGACGCATGCTGGAAAGACCCGCACGGCTGTCACTGGAGACATCGAGGCCGATGTTGCGGTCAAACGTCGGTGTCAGGTCGCGCGCCGCGCCGCCCACTGCCGGGATCACCCAGAGGCGGCTGACCGATCCGGGGGCATTGGCCCGCCCGCTGCCGACGAAGGCGATCCGCGCGCCGTCCGGCGCCCAGGCAGGGGCGTCCACCAGCCCCTCCGGCGTCGGCAGGCGGCGCGCCGCGCCCCCGGCGGCAGGGATAATGTAGAGTTCGGTCGCGTTCGTGAAGTCGGCGTCCGCCATCCGCTTGGAAACGAAGGCGATCTCCGTGCCGTCCGGCGACCACGCGGGCGCGGCGTTGTCGTGGTCGCCCTCGGTGAGGCGCGTCTCCGCGCCGTCGAGCGTGACCGTCCAGAGGTGGTTGCGGCGGTCATGGACGAAGCCGCGCCCGTCCGCCTTGTTGCGGATGCGCGTGATCGTCAGCACGTCGTCCGCGACGCGGCCCGTCGGCTCCGGGTTTGGCGGGGGCGGCGCGCTCTTCTCGCCGCGCACGAAGGCGAGGCGCGCGCTGTCCGGCGCCCACGCGTAGTCGCTGACGGGCAGATCCCCGCTCGTCAGGCGGCGCGCCTCGCCGCCGACGCCGCCGGTTGGGATGACCCAGAGGTGCCGCTTGCCCTTGCCGTCCCGGTCGGAGAGGAAGGCGAGCCATCGCCCGTCCGGCGACCAGCGCGGCTGCCCGACGGTGCGCGGCTCGCTGGTGAAGCGGACGGCGTCGCCGACATTCCCGGTCGCGGGAATCGTCCAGAGATCGCTCCGGTACTCATTCGTCTCGCGGTCCATCCGCGTCTGGACGTAGCAAATCGTCTCGCCATCGGGGCTGACCGCCACATCGCCGATGAAGGTCAGGTTGAACAGGTCGTCCGGCCGCACGGGCCGCGTGCTCGTCGTCGCGCTCGCCATCGCTCGCTCCCCCTCCCGCCGCACCGGCGCGTGGTGCGCCATCGCTCGCCGCCATCGTCGCGTCGCGGAGTAGTATAGGGGAGGAAGCGGGAGATGCGGCAACCGCCGTGCGCCTCGCAAAGGAATCTCGGCAACGATGAGCTGCATTCATCACCGCCCCAAGGCGATCGCACCATTCAGCGAGCGAACGCGGGAGGGAGACGACGGCCCTGATTCGAGGTCGCACCGCGCGGTGCGCATCTCTGCGTAGTATGATTCCGTGCAGTGGCGAGCACCCCCACGCGCCGGTTGCGGGATGGTTACGTTCCCGGCGCACGGCGCGATCTCGCCTTGCGTCCCGTTGCGTCTGTCATCGTACAGGAGGTCCCCGATGCTTGCCGATCACCCCGCTCCGCTGGCTGCCGTCCCCGCTCCCCGCCCGGATCGTGCCACGCTCCTGCCCCTGCTGCGCCTGCTGATCTTCGGTGCGGCGCTGGGGCTGCTCTGCCTCCTCGCCCTCAGCCGCGCCGCAACGGTGGGCGCGGCGGCACCC
>JAICIL010000419.1 GCA_025924435.1 Chloroflexia bacterium
GAGGCGCAGAGGACGCAGAGAGGAAGGAGGGAGACAGGCGACTATTCATCGTCGTCTCGTTTCTCCCAATCTTCTCTCTTTCTCTTTTCTCTCTGCGCCTCTGCGGTTCAAACGGTTTCCGTTTCCGTTCCGACCGGCGGTGGGAGGGGGACGGTTTCGCCGGTGCCGAAGGAGGTTTCGGTGAGGGCGTGGGCGATGATCACCCGGCCGTAGCCGACGACGCTCCAGCGGCCGTCCATCCAGACAAGCGCGGTCACGTCGTCAATGCCGATCAGGGGCGCGGCGTGCGGCGTCGTCTCCTTCAGGCGGCGGAGCCAGACGGCGGGCGTCCGGTTGTAGCGGGAGAGGATGACCGCGCCGCCGAGGATGCCGAGGCCGGGGAACCAGCGGAAAAACGGCTCGCCGGGCCGGGCGGGCACATCGTCGGGCCGGGCGGGAACGTCCACGCAGAGCGCCGCCGCGCCCGCGCCCGCGCCGATCAGCGTCGCGCCCCGCCGGTGCGCCGCGCGGATCGCCGCCTCGGTCTTCGTCCCGTGGATCGCGCGGACGAGCCGCCCCGTGTCGCCGTCGCCGAGATAGATGACGTCCGCCGCCTCGATGCCGTCCGCGTACGCCGGGTTGTCGGCGTCGGCGCGCGCGCGGATCGGGACGGTCGCGACGATGCCCATTCTGCCGAGGCGGTACGCCGCGTCCTCCGTCTCGTCATCCGGGAACCGCTCGGAGGCGGTAGGCAGGAAGGCGATGGTCGGACGCTCGCCGCGCGCCGCCGCGCGGAGGAAGCGCAGATGGAAGCGGTCGAACGGTTGGGTGAACGCCTCGCCGCCGACGAGGATGACCGGGCCGCTCACCGGCTTTGCCTAGCCCCCCGGCCCCCTTCCCGTGTCGGGAAGGGGGAGACGGACGATACGGTGCGCTGCCGTGTCATGCGACGGATGCCGGCTGGGCGATCAGGGCGCGGAGGCGGGCGATGTTCTCGACATCCTCGTGGCAGTCGGCGCTCTTCGGCGTCTCCAGCACCATCGGCAGCTGCGCGAGGCGCGGATCGTTGACGACGTTGCGGAAGCCTTCCAGGCCGATATGCCCCTCGCCGATCGCGGCGTGGCGGTCTTTGCGGTCGCCGAACGGCTGGAGGGCGTCGTTGAGATGCAGCGCCTTGATCCGGTCATATCCCACAAGGCGATCGAACTCCGCCATCGTCGCGGCGTAGGTCTCCGGCGTGCGGATGTCGTAGCCCGCCGCGAAGATGTGGCAGGTATCTACGCAGATGCCGAACGCGTCCGGCTCGTTCACACGTTCGATGAGATGGGCGAGATGCTCGAACTTCGCGCCGAGGTTCGTGCCCTGCCCGGCGGTCGTCTCGAGCAGCACGGTCACGCCATCGTACGCCCCTTCCGCGCCGAGGCGGTTGAGCGCCTCCACCATCCGCGCCAACCCCGCCTCCTCGCCGGAGCCGACGTGCGAGCCGGGGTGCGTGTTCAAATAGGGGACGCCGAGCGCCCGCGCCCGCAGCAATTCGTCCCGGAAGGCGTTGATGGACTTCTCCCACAGGTCGTCGTTCGGCGAGGAGAGATTGATGAGGTACGAATCGTGGATCATCACCGGATGGACGTTTGTCCGCGTGCGGGCATCCGCGAATTTGGCGATGTCCTCCTCGGTCAGCGGCTTGCCGAGCCACTGGCGCTCGTTCTTGGAGAAGAGCTGGACAACGTCGCAGCCCGCCTGCTGGCCCCACTCCATCGAGCGGAAACAGCCGCCCGCGATGCTCATGTGCGCGCCGAACTTCGGCATGATACGCTCCCTTTCTCCCCGTACGTTCATTGCATCACCGACAGTATACCGCGCCGCTGGCATCGCCGGTGCAACGGTGGCAGCGGTTTTGCCGTACACTGTGTGGCGGTGCGACGCGCCGCCGACCGATGGAGGGAACGACCGCCGATGACCACGCCGCCACGCGAAGACGCAGCATCCCTGAACGGCTCCGTCTCGCCGACTCCCGATGGATTAAACGCGCCGGGTGCGCCCTACCGTCCCCCGCAGGGGAATCCCGGCGCGGCGGCACGGCCAGACTATGGGGCCGTGCCGCCGCAGCCGCAATCTCCCGCCTGGCCGTACGCGGGCATCCCGCCGTACGGAAATGTGCCGGTGCCGCCGCCCGGCCTGATCCCGCCGCCGGTCGGCATCGGGCCGGAGCGCGTGCCGTGGGGCTTCTGGGATGTCGTCGTCGCCGCCTTGCCGCTGATCTTCAGTTTCTTGCTGGCCGTCCTCGTCCATTTCCTCCCGTCGAGCACCGGCACGCCCGCCTCCGAGACGCCGACGAGCACGCGCGTCCTCGTCGCGAACACCGTCGTCGGCTTGGTGATCTATGCCGTCATCCTGCTCCTGATCTGGCTCGTCACGGTGCGCAAGTATCGCGTCGGCTGGTCCGCGCTCGGCGTGCGACGCCCGCCGGGGGTGTACTTCGCGCTGGTGATCCCGATTCTGGTCGGCATGTACATCGGGGCGGCGCTCGTTTCGGCGTTGATCGTCAAACTGTTCTACGGCGGGAAGGCGGAGAATCCGCAGGTGAAGGACCTCACCGGCGGTGGCGGCTTCTCGTGGACGAGCCTCATCCTCGCGCTGATCACCGCCTCGATCGTCGCGCCGATCATCGAGGAGTTACTCTTTCGCGGCGTGCTCTACGGCTGGCTGCGCACGCGCTGGTCGGCGGTGGGTGGTGTGATCCTCAGCGCCGCGCTCTTCTCCGCCGCGCACGCCATCCCGCTCATCCTCGCCAGCATCTTCGTCGTCGGCCTGACGCTCGCCATCGTCTACGAGAAGACGAAATCCACCCTCGCCACGATGACGCTGCACAGCCTGTTTAATACCATCGGCGTGATCGCCGTCTTCATTGATCTGGCGCGCAAGTAGGGAAACGGCCCCCCTCCCCTGGCCCCTCCCCCACTGCGGCGGGAGAGGGGAACCTGCACCATGCGCGGTGCTGTTCGCCCATTGACCGAAGCATCGCGGCGCGTTCCCCTCTCCCGCGCACGGGGGAGGGGCGAGGGGAGGGGGGCCGTTTCCCTACTTGCGCGCCAGATCAATGAAGACGGCGATCACGCCGATGGTATTAAACAGGCTGTGCAGCGTCATCGTGGCGAGGGTGGA
>JAICIL010000420.1 GCA_025924435.1 Chloroflexia bacterium
ATATGTTGAGCAGTGGCTGGAGGATCAGCCGGAGAGCGTGACGCTGCGCGAGGTGCGGGCGCGGACGCTCGTCGCGCTTGGGCGGGCGGATGAGGCGCTGGTCGTGCTCGATGCATTGGACACCGACCGGCCCCGGACGCAAACGCGCTGGCTGATCCGCCTGCATGCACTGACGATTGCGGGCGATCATGCCGCGCTGCTCGCCCTCGGCCCCGAACCCGACGAAGAGACGGACCTGGACATTGCCGCCTGGCTGCGCTACGGCGATGTCTGCCGCGCCGCCGGGAAACCGGACGAGGCGGCGGATGCTTATGGCCGCGTCGCCGAACTCGCGCCGGAGAGCACCGCGCCCTTGCGGCGGCTGGCCGAACTCGCCCTTGAAACGGGCGATGCCGCCGCCGCGCGCGGGCAGATCGAGACGTTGCTCGTCCGCAACGCCGAGCGCCGCCCGACCGTCGAGGAACTGCGCCTTCTGCGCGATGCCTGCCGCGATCTGGACGATAGCGCCGCCGTCCGCTCTCTCGATGACCAGATTGGCCGCCGCGAAAGCGAAGAACGCGCCGCCCTCGAAGCCGAATTCGGCCACCACGAAGATGACGATACCGACGACTCTCCGGTTCCGACTCCCCCTCTCCGTTCCCTCGGAAAGGAGGGGGGGCTGGGGGGTGAGGTTTCCCTTCCCCCCGAAGCCTACACCCTCCTCAATCAGGAGTTCGGCCTGCGCGATTTCCGCCCCAATCAGGTGCAGGTGATCGGCAACGTCCTTGCAGGGCGGAGCACGCTCGCCATCATGCCGACCGGCGCGGGCAAGTCGCTCACCTATCAACTGCCCGCTATGCTGCTGCCGCAAGCAACGCTCGTCGTCAGCCCGCTGATCGCGCTGATGAAGGATCAGATTGATGGCTTGCCGGAGGCGCTGCGGACGCACGCCACGGCGATCAACAGCAGCATGTCGTTCGCCGAGGTGCGCGAGCGGATGCGCGGCATCGCGGCGGGCGATTACAAACTCGTCTATATCGCGCCCGAACGGTTGCGGCAGCGCCCCTTCCTCCACGCCCTGAAGCGCGCCGGGGTCTCGCTCTTCGTCGTGGACGAGGCGCACTGCGTCAGCATGTGGGGCCTCAGTTTCCGGCCCGATTACCTCTTCATCCGCGCCGCGCTGGACGACCTCGGCGATGTGCCCGTTCTCGCGCTCACCGCGACTGCCTCGGCGGAGACGCAGGCGGAGATTCAGGAACGGCTCGGCCCGATGGCGCAGGTGACGGCCTCCGTCTTCCGCCCGAATCTCCTTTTCTCGGTCCATCGCGCGGGGAACCGGGAGGAGAAACTGTCGGCGGTCGTCGCGCTCTGTCGCGAGATCGCCGGGCCGGTCATCGTCTACGCCCGCGCCCGCGACGCCTGCGAGGAACTGGCCGGACGGCTCCGGCGCGGCGGCGTCAAGGCGGAGCACTATCACGCGCACGTGCCGGATCGCGCCGCCGTGCAGGAGCGCTTTATGCGCGGCGAGACGCGCGTGCTCGTCGCGACCGTTGCCTTCGGCATGGGCATAGACAAGGCGGATGTGCGCGCGATCATCCACTACAATCTGCCGCAGAGCGTCGAGGCGTACTATCAGGAGGCGGGACGCGCCGGGCGCGACGGCCAGCCCGCCCGCTGCATCCTCCTCTATGCCGCCGCGGACAAGGCGCAACTGAGCACCTGGCTGAAGCAGGAGGCAATCGGCAAGGACGATCTGCGCCAACTCTATCGCACGCTGCGAACGATGGTATCCGGCCGGTACGGGATCGTCTCGCTCGAAACACTGCAGCGGATGGCTGATCGGGCCGATGAGACCTTCGTGCGCGTCGGTGTCAGCATGCTCGAACGGGTCGGCCTGATCCGCCGCCACTTCGATCTGCCACGCGGCGCCACGGTCACGCTACAGAGCAATGGCCCGGAAATGCGCTCGTTCGTGCAGGCGAGCGGACTTCGTTCCGGTCAGACCGCCGATCTCAATCTGATAGATCTCGCGGGCGCGCTCGAGACCGAGCCGTCGGCGCTCGAATCGTCCCTGCTTGCGTGGGCGGACGCTGACTTGATCCGCTACACTGGCACGGGGCGCGATCCACTGATTGAATTCCTCCCCGCTCCCGCCAATGTCGGCGAGCGGATTGACACATTGCTCGCCGACTATCAGCTACGGCAGGATCAGCGCATCGAGGCAATGGCCGCCTACGCGAAGGGAGCGATCTGCCGCCACCGCGCGCTCGCCGCCCACTTCGGCCAGCGGATGGCCCGCTGCGGCACCGCCTGCGATATTTGCGTGCCGGAGGAGCGGCAACGCGGGGCCGCACCCGCCCGCGCCCGTCGCCCCGTGCCAATTCACACCGATGATGACCGCCCGGACACGCTACGCATCCTGATGGGCCTCGCCGCCCTCCCCTACCCAATGGGACGGCGGAAGGTGGCGCGCGTGCTGACCGGCGCGACGAGCAGCCCGTTCGGCGAGGAGCGTTGCGCTGAGTTCGGCGCGCTCCAGCACCTGACGATCAAGGATTTGGAAGAGGTGATCGAACAGTTGATCGTGGAGGGCTTGATCGGGCGGGAGGCACAGGGCGAGTTTCCCGTCCTGACGCTCACCCCGCGCGGCCGCCGGGCAATAGATGATCCCGACCTGTTGCCGGAATGGTCGCGCCAGGTAGTGGATGGGGATGCGATGGACGAGGCGGATCCCGGCCTGCTCGCGGAACTGAAGGCATGGCGCACCGACAAGGCGCGCGAAGCCGGGCTTCCCGCCTACTGCATCCTCCCCAACGCGACGCTCGAAGCGCTCGCCGTGCTGCGACCGGCATCATCCGCCGCCCTCCGCCGCGTGAAAGGGATCGGCGACAAGACCGCCGAGACGTACGGCGAGGAATTACTCGCCTTACTGGCATAAATCGGCATGGTGTAGGGGCGCATAGCCGTGCGCCCGGTTCCGTTCCAATGCAAACGATAGGGACCACCGACGATGGGCGCACGGCTGCGCGCCCCTACCCGCATATGGCGAGATCAGGCCCGCGCCTTCTTCACCGCCGCTTGCCAACCTGCATACAACGTCTCGCGCGCGTCGTCCGGCATATG
>JAICIL010000421.1 GCA_025924435.1 Chloroflexia bacterium
CTCGTTACTCGTTACTTTGTACCGTTGGACCGCGTCCATATCGAGTTCGACGCCCAGCCCCGGCCCCTGCGGCACGATGACGTGCCCCTCCGCGAAGCGGAGCGGCTCCGTGATGCAGTCGTCCACGCGGAGGGTCTCGCCGCAGATGTCGCTCGTCAAGGTCATCGCCTTGCAGGCGGCGCAGACGTGCGCGTACGCCGCCTCGGAGATGCCGAGGCCGACGCCGGAACCGTGCCAGGTCGGGATGCCTGCCGCCTCGGCGATCGCCGCGAGTTTGTACGTGTTGACGAGCGGGCCGCCGATGTTCAGCCAGTCGCACGCCTCGCGCTTCACCGCCTCGAAGACATCGGCCGCGACGTTGAGATGGAGCGCGACGGGGATGGAGAGTTTCTGCCGCGCCAGCGCGTACCAATCGAGATTCTTGTGATTGAATGGGCTTTCGAAGCACTCGACGTTGTGCAGGCCGCGCTCGCGCATCCGCTCCACCAGTTCGAAGAGGCGGAAGGGCTGGTGAAAGCGCTGGTTCGGGTCAATGTTGACGCGCAGTCGGTCACCGACCGCCCCCCGGATCGCTTCCAGCCGCTCGATCACCGGGTCGTCCGCCGTCGCCTTCATCTTCAGGACGCGATAGCCCTGCGCGACCGCCTGCCGCGCCGTCTCCGCCGCGTCCTCCGGCGTCATCCGCCCGGAGCAGCGGGAGACGGGCACGCGGTCGCGATACGCGCCGCCGAAGAGGCGAGAGAGCGGAACGTTCAGCGCCTTGCCCATCAGGTCGTAGAGCGCCATCTCGTACCCCTCGTAGACCGAGGGGTTGGCGAACCACATCGTTTCGAGCGGCAGTTCCTGCATGTTGAACGACCAGAGGTCGCGCCCCTCGAAGAAGCCCGCCACCTGCCGCACGGCGTGCTGCGTGATTCCCTTCGGCACCTCGCCGAGGCCGATTAGCCCGTCGTCGGTGTGCAGCCGGATGAGGACGATCGGGAAATCCGGCCAATGGAGGCGCACCCACGTCCCGCCGTAGACATACCCTTCCGGGTTGTAGTGCGGGCTGTGCCACGTACCCTCGTGCAGCGGGACGATGACCGAAAACGTCTCGACGCGGATGATTTTCATGCGCAGTATGCTCCGTGGGCTGATGGTTTCAATTCGTACCCGACTATATGGCTGGGTGGTGGTCCCACGCGACCGCCGCACTATAGAAAACGCCCATTGGGATGTCAAGGAACGGGCCTGACATCCGTACATACCCCGGTTCAGCAAGCAAGAATCATGGTCGCGGGCTGATGCCCGCCACCGCCCGAGGAAACGCGGTTATGTACGGGTGTCAGGTGGGTTGCACGCTCTTGACAGGGATCGGAAAGGCCATAAGATGGAAAGCAGTTTCATGATTGGTCAATCTCCGAAAGGCGTACGCGATGAGTGGCGACTATCAAGTGCGTGCATTGGCGCGCGGCCTCGCGATCCTCACCTCCTTCACACTGACGCACCCGGAGCAGTCGCTGACGGCGATCAGCACCCGGCTTGGGTTGGCGAAGGGGACGGCGGTGCGGCTGCTCACGGTGTTGGAGGAGCATGGGTTCGTCGAGCGGGCGGCGTCGGAGCGATACCGGCTCGGCGTGCGCCTCTTCGAACTCGGCAGCATCTACGAGCAGACCTTCTCGATCGAGCAGGCCGCCCGCCCCGCGCTGGAATCGCTGGCGCGCGAGTGCCAGCAGACGGCGAATCTCGGCATCCTCAACGAGGGGCAAGTCGTGCATATTGCGGTCGTGCCGCCGCAGCGCCCGATCCACTTCGCGGGGCAACTCGGGGCGCGCGAACTCGTGCACTGCACCGGGCTTGGCAAGGCGCTCATCGCCGACCTCGCGCCGGAAATGATCGCGGCCATCGTCGCGGAGCACGGCCTGCCGAGCCGCACGCCCAAGACGATCACGACGATTGACGTGCTGCACGACCGGCTCGCCGTCGTCCGCGAGCGGGGCTACGCGACCGACGATGAGGAGTCCTTCTCCGGCCTGACGTGCGTCGCCGCGCCGATTCGCGACGCGACGGGCGCGACCGCCGCCGCCCTCAGCGTCTCCGGCACGACGACGGAGTTTGCGGCGACGGATTACGCGCCCGCCGTCCTCGCCGCCGCCTCGACCGTCTCGCACCGCCTCGGCTACGGCGTCCGGTCGCCGGAGATCGAGGGATTGAGAACCGAGGAAGGACTGAGGACTGAGGACTGACGCATTCGCTCCCCTCTCCATCGCCAGACGGACCGACAAGAGGTCGGAGCGTGAGGGCGATGGAGAGGGGCCGGGGGTGAGGAAAGAACGATGGATACGCAGCGAAATCGCGATCGGGAACTGTTCGACTTCATGCAGCGCGAACTCTACGTCTCGGTCGTCTCGGATGTCCTCGACAGCCTCGGCTACCGCGAGCAGGCGATGGACGCGACGATCCGCCCCATCTACAAGGACGCGATTGTCGTCGGCCGGGCGCACACGGCGCTCTCCACCGATGTCTACGAGATGCCATCGGACGCCTATAGCGCGGAGATCGCCGCGATTGACAGCCTCAAGCCGAACGACGTGCTCGTCGCCGCGACGAACCACTCGACGCGCACTTGTTTCTGGGGCGAACTGCTCTCCACCACATCGCGGGCGCGCGGCGCGCGGGGCGCGATCATTGACGGCCATGTGCGCGATGTCCGGCGCATCGAGCGGATGCAGTTCCCCGTCTTCGCGACGGGCCTCCGGCCGGTGGACTCCGCCGGGCGCGGCCTCGTCGTCGCGCACGGGACGCCGGTCGTCTGCGGCGGCGTGATCGTCCACCCCGGCGACATCGTCTTCGGCGACAGCGACGGCCTCGTCGTCATCCCGCAGGCGGTGGAGAAAGAGGCCATCGAACGCGCGAAGCAGAAGGTGGCGGGTGAGGACCGTGCCCGCGAAGACCTCGAACGCGGCGACCTGCTGCGCGATGTCTACGACCGATATGGAATCTTGTGAGGAGTAGTCGGTAGTCGGTAGTAAGGAGTAAGCGGGTTTAGTTTACCATCAGACTACCGACAACCGACAACATGAGGAAACC
>JAICIL010000422.1 GCA_025924435.1 Chloroflexia bacterium
ACCCCGTCGAGGAGGTCTACACGGCGTACGAGATCCTCAAGAGCCTCGATCTGCGGCAGAAGGGGACGACGCTCGTCGCCTGCCCCTCCTGCGGGCGCGTCGAGATTGACGTGCTCAAACTGGCGGCGGAGGTGGACGAGTACATCAAGCACATCCAGACGCCGATCAAGGTCGCGGTGATGGGCTGCGTCGTCAACGGCCCCGGCGAGGCGCGCGACGCCGATGTCGGCATCGCCGGCGGGCGCGACAAGGGCGTCATCTTCCGGCACGGCGAGATCGTCCGCACCGTCGGCGAAGGCGATCTCTTCCGGGCGATCTGCGAAGAGATTGACACCGTCGTCCGCGAGCGCGAGGCCGAAAACGCCGCCGACCTCGTCCCGGCAGGGTAATCGGATAACGCCTGGGTTTTGAGTGGTGGTAGCAGGCTTTCCAGCCTGCCTCTCTTCGAGCAAACGGCAGGCTGGAAAGCCTGCTACCACCGGGAAAACACTCGTCTAAGCACGATCCACAACTTCCCGGAATCATGAGAGGATGGTATGGGCATCGAACAGCCATTCCTGATCGACGTACCGGACGGATGGACCGGCTCGCGTGTCGCCTTGCGGCGGTACCGAGAAGGGGATGCGCATCTGCTCTTCGATGCGGTGATGGAGTCACAGGCGTATATCCGGGAGTGGCTGCCGTGGGCTGACTCCTATCATACGATCGAGGACGCCGTGGAGTTCGTGCGGCGGCAGTCGGGTCACTGGGCATTGCACGGGCACGTCGGGATGGCGATTTTTTCTCGCGCCGACGGGACGTATCTCGGCGCCACGGGCTTCACTGTCCGCAATCTCGCCGTACCTTCATTCGAGATCGGTTATTGGCTTCGCCACTCCGCCCAGGGGCACGGCTACATGAGCGAGGCCGTCCGACTCATCACCGCTTTCCTCTTCGACGGCCTCGGTGCGCAGCGCGTCTCCATTCGTTGCGACGCGCGCAACACCCGCAGCAAAGCCGTCGCCGAACGGCTCGGCTTTCCCTTCGAAGGGCGCAATCGTCGCGATGAGATCGGCACGGACGGCAGCATCCGGGATTCGCTCGTCTACGCGATGATTCCCGACGACTTTGCGAACATCCGCAAGGCTTGGAGCGACGATCTCCCCTTCCCCAACGGGGAAAGGGCCGAGGGCTAAGGCCAGATGGCGACCCTCTCGGTCTCGACGATGTGGGGCGCGCAGGGGCGGTACGCCGACCTCGGCGACATGGTGGACGGCGTGCGCGCGGCGGGCGGCGCGCGCATCGAGATCAACTACATGCCGACGCGGGAGCAGTTGGCGCAATTGCTCGCCCGCCCCGACCTCGTTGTGTCGAGCGTCCACAACATCTGCCCGCGCCCGACCGATGCGCAGGGCCAGCGCATCCCCGATCCCTCCCTCGTCGCGACCGACGATGCGGAGCGCCGCCACGCCGTCGCGCTGACGAAGGCGACGATGGACCTCGCCCGCCGCCTCGGTTCCGACGCGGTCGTCGTCCATGCCGGGGAACTGACCGTTCTGCCAGACGACGAGAAGCGGCTCGATGATCTGTATCGCGCCGGTGCGGCGGAGAGCGATGCATTCGCGGCGCTGCGCGAGCGGATCGTCGCCGCGCGCCGGGAGGTCGCCGCTCCCGCGCTCGAACGGCTGATCGCCAGCCTCCGGGAACTCGCGCCGTACGCGGAGGCGACCGGCGTCCGCCTCGGCCTCGAATCCCGGCAGGACTACCGCGACATCCCGATCCTCGACGACTGCGACACGATCTTCGGCAGCATCGCGTCGCCGATGGTCGGCTACTGGCACGACACCGGCCACGCGCAGCGGCAGGCGAATCTCGGCTACACGCCGCACGAGGCGTGGCTCCAACATCTCGGCCACCGGCTCGTCGGCTTCCACCTGCACGATTGCCTCGGCCTGCGCGACCACCTGATTCCGGGGCGTGGTCGCGTGGATTTCGCGATGGTTGTATCCTACCTGCGGGCGGATACGATACCCGCATGCGAATTCGACTACTACGAGGACGTCGCGGATATCCGGGAAGGGCTGGATTATCTCCGTGCCGTCGGATTCGAGCGGGGAGGGGCGCGCGCGTGAAGTTGATTATCCAGATCCCGTGCTACAACGAGGAGGAGACGCTGCCGGCGGTGATCGCGGATCTGCCGAAATCCCTGCCGGGCATTGAGGAGATTCAGGTCGTCGTCATTGACGACGGCAGCACGGATCAGACGGCCAATCTCGCGAACATGCTCGGCGCGTACGTCGTCCCGCACACGGGAAACAAGGGCTTGGCCGCCGCCTTCCAGACGGGCCTCGATGCCTGCCTGACGCTCGGCGCGGACATCATCGTCAATACGGACGGCGACCACCAGTATGCGGGCGGCGACATCCCCGCGCTCATCAAGCCGATCCTCGACGGCGACTGCGACATGGTGGTCGGCGACCGCCGGACGCACGAAGTCGCGCATTTCAGCCCGCTCAAGAAGCGGTTGCAGGCGGTCGGCTCGTGGACGATGCGCCGCCTGAGCGGCACGGACATCCCCGACGCGCCGAGCGGTTTCCGCGCCCTCTCGCGCGAGGCGGCGATGCGCCTCAACGTCGTCACGCGCTACACGTACACGCTCGAAACGATCATCCAGGCGGGCAAGAAGAATCTCAGCGTGCGCAGCGTGCCGATCTCCTCCCGGCCGACGCGCCCCTCGCGCCTCTTCCCGAATGTCTGGTCGTACGTCAAGCGCTCCGCCGCGACGATGGTGCGCATCTGGGCGATGTACGAGCCGCTGAAGACCTTCGCGCTCTTCGCGACGCTCTTTCTCGTGATCGGCGCGGCGCTCGTCGGCCGGTTCTTCTTCTTCTACCTCGTCATCGGCGAGAAGGGCGCGCGGCACATCCAGTCGCTGATCATCGCGCTCATCTTCTCGATGATCGGCGCGGTCCTCTTCGCCGTCGCGCTCCTCGCGGACCTGACGGCGAACAACCGGCGGCTGATCGAGGACAATCTGTACCGGACGAAGAAGCTCCAGTATCTGCTCACCGT
>JAICIL010000423.1 GCA_025924435.1 Chloroflexia bacterium
GGCTCCGCGGGTTCCGACCCTCCGCCGGGGGCGCCGCAGTTTTCTTTGGGGCGGTATTGGGGGTGTCGCCGCTGCCCCCTTCCTGCGCCCGGCCCATTCTCGCCATTCTCACCACCAGCGCTTCGTAAAAAACATAAGCCCGATCGCTTCGGATGTCCGGATAAGGAACGGATATGAGACGCCCGGAACGTGTCTCAAAACCTCCGTGCTTGTCCGCGTATCTGCTGAGTGTTGAGACACCGTATGCCGCTCCCGAACGCGGCTTGATCCTGTCTCAAAAGGGTTCAGCCCTGAAAAAGGTCGCATCCTCTCTCTGCTCTCGTGCATGCGAGCCAGTCGCGTCTTGGTGTGCGTGCCCGAACGCCACGGTCAGCAGTCGAACACCTGCCAGCAGATGTCGTTCCGCAACCGCTGGTCGTCGAGTACGAGCGCGCGAATCGCCTCCGGGAGCTGGTCACGCTGCCATTGGCACTCGCGTTGCCCCGCGGCCTCGCCCTCTCCTTCCGACGCGGCAGCGCGTGCGGCCTTGATCGCATAGGCGGCCGCACCGAGCTCGTGCGCGGCGACGTGTGCGACGGCCGCAGCCTGGCCGGCAGCGTACGCGGCATGCCGCGCTGCCCCACGCAGGTCTCTGGCCGCGGCCATTGCATGGCCGGCCGCTGTGCGCGCCTGGGTCATCGTGACCTCGCCACGCACCCAGGCGCGGGCCTGCTCGATCGCCTGACGCGGTCGCGGGTCCGCAGGCTGAGCCGACTCGAAGAGGCCAAGGACGTGCTCCGCGCACGATGCCGCCCACAGGGCGAGGATCTGATGATCCGAATCGGTGAGGGTCCCACCGCGGCGGATCGTCACGAAACGAGGGTCGCGGTCTTTCGGGAGGATCATACCCGGCACCCCTTCTGTTCGCATCTGCCCAAAACGTAATTAGCTGGCCCATCTATCGGCATAGTAGATTATCGTATCAGGGCACACTCGCCATCTGTTTGCTATCATGGGGCCGATGCATACCGGCCCCTCATGCCGTCATTGGAGTCGTTGACATGGTTTCCGGAGCGCAATCGAACGACCTGCTTACACCCGGCGCGGTCATCGAACTCACCGTCGGCGACCTGACGCACGGCGGGGCGGCGGTGGCGCGGCACGGCGAGTTCGTCGTCTTCGTCGCGGGCGCGGCGCCGGGGGAGCGGGTGCGCGCCCGCGTCACGGAGCGGCGGCGCACCTTCGCACGGGCGGTGGTCGAGGAGGTGCTGGACGCATCGCCGGATCGCGTCGCGCCGCCCTGTCCGTACTTCGGCCCGTGCGGCGGCTGCCAGTGGCAGTTCCTCGCGTACCCGGCGCAACTGGCGGCGAAGCAGCGCATCCTGCGCGATCAACTCCGCCGCGCTTTGCGCCTCGACGAGCGCGCCCTCGCGCGCATCCTCCGTGCCCCGATCGGGATGCGCGACCCGTGGGCGTACCGCAATGTCGTCAATGTCACGCCGGACGCGGATGGCAAGCCCGCGTTCCGGCACCTCCATAGCCACACGCCCGTCGCCGTCACGCACTGCCCGATCAGCCTCCCCGCGATCAGCGCGGCATTGGCGAAACTGACCGAATCCCGGATCGAGGCGGAGACGACGATCCGGGTCGGCAATGATGGGGACGTGGCCGTCTATTCCGACGAAGCGCCGCACGCCGTGACGCTCTCGCTCCTGGGTCAGGAATTCCGCGTCGGCGGCGACTCCTTCTTTCAGGTGAACACGAAGCCGGAGCAACGCCGCGATCTGACCGGCCTCTCGCCCAGCATCGGCCAAGCGCCGCACAGCATGGCGGACATCCTCGCGCGCTGCGTCCTCGACGCGCTCGCCCTCACCGGGCGCGAGACAATTGTCGATGCCTACGCGGGCGTTGGCACCTTCGCGATCCTCGCGGCGCGGCGGGCGCATCGGGTGATCGCCGTGGAGGAGATGGACGCCGCCGCCACCGACGCGCGCCACAATGCCCGCATCGCGGGGCGCGACAATGTCCTCGTCCACGCGCGCAAGGCGGAGCGGTTCCTGCCGACATTGGATCGTCAAGTCGATGCCGTCATCCTCGACCCGCCGCGCGCGGGCTGCGCGCCGCCGGTGCTGGACGCGCTGCTCCGCCTGCGACCGGGGCGTATCGTCTACGTCTCGTGCGATCCGGCGACACTGGCGCGCGACCTTGCGGTCCTGGCGGGCGGCTATGCGCTCGCATCCGTGCAACTGCTCGATCTGTTCCCGCAGACCTTCCATCTCGAGGCCGTCGCCGTGCTGGAGCGACGGGAGGAGGCAGCATGACCGATCCGACCCTCCGTGTCCGCACCGCGCGCGCGCAGGTCTTCGCGCTCGTCCGCGCCTGCCCGCCGGGGCGGGTGACGACGTATGGCTGGCTGGCGACGGCGATTGGCCTCCCCGGTCACGCGCGGTTCGTCGGCTGGATCATGAATGGCGTCCCGGCGGAGGCGCGCGTGCCCGCCCATCGCGTCGTCAACCGCGCGGGCGCGCTGACGGGGGCATGGGCCTTCGGGCACCCGGATACGATGGCGGGCCTCCTCCGCGCGGAGGGCGTCACCTTCGATGAGAAAGGCCGCGTCGCGATGAAACAGCACGCGTGGGACCCGCTCGCCGATCTCGACTCCGACGAGGTGACGCACATACTCGCGGGCGCGGCGGACGAGTTCGCGGATTTGCCCGCGCCCGCCGACGACCTGCCCGCCGCGCTCCGCCGCGATCTAAGCGGCCCATTCCGCCTGCGCCCCGGTTCGTAGCCGCCGGCGGGCGCGGGGATGCCCTCGCCCGCTCAGTCGAGGGCGCGCACATCCCCGCTTCGATTGGATGCGGTCACATGATACTGCACATCTATCGGGCACTCACGCCCCGCAAACGCCTCCGTGGACTGCCCTATCTCTCGCCAAGCAACCGATCCGTTCGATCGGCGATTTCGACGACATTGTTGGGCAGGAACGCGTTGCGGAATTTGCCGAGCCATACGGCGCGATCCGCCCCGCCTTCCTCCGTCA
>JAICIL010000424.1 GCA_025924435.1 Chloroflexia bacterium
CCCATGATGCAGGGGATGACGTGCACCGGCGGCTCGTGGAAATGGTCCGCGAGATACTGCGCGGAATCGCTGACGCGCACCTGCGTCGCCGCCCGGTTCGGGTCGTCGTAGGTCGTCGCCCCGCCGCTCCGGTACCGCTCCCAGCCCTTGCGATAGAGATCGCCCAGCGCGCGCCGCTTCCCCGCGTCGGTCACGACGACGAACTGCCACCCCTGCCGGTTGCTGCCCGTCGGGGCTTGCTGCGCGATCCGCAGGCACTCCTCCAATACTTCCCGCTCGACGGGCCGCGAGAAGTCCATCCGCTTCCGCACCGAGCGGGTCGTTGTCAGCACTTCGTCGGGTGTTAGTGGCATGGTTTTACCTACCCCCGGCCCCCTCCCGAGACGGGAAGGGGTGACTCAGTTCCAATAGCGTGCCTTGCCCCATCATGCCCCGATCCCAAAGAAGCTCACTCCCCCTTCCCGGTACGGGAAGGGGGCCGGGGGGTTAGGCTCTCTCCGCCGCCCGCGCCGCCTCCCGCAGCGCGGCGCAGACGGCGTTGCGCTTGCGGACGAGCGCGGTCGTCAGGAAACGGGCCGCGTCGCTCCCCGGCGCCAGTGTGGCAAGGAGCGGGAGATCGCGCAAGAGTTGGAGGGCGGGCGCGGGCATCGCCGGGTCGTGGTCGAAGGGATTGCCCGCCGTGTAGCGGAGCGGCACAAGCGCGCGCGTCACCGCCTTCTGCGCCGCGACGACCGCGCGGGCCTCCGGGTCGTCCGGGCGGGCGTTCGCCTCCATCAGCGCGCGGGCGCGAGCGTCCACCGCCTCGGTCGCGCGGATCGCGTCGGCGGCCCGCGCGCGCGCCGGGGCGAGGTCGAAGCGGTTCCCCGCCTGCTGCTCGTATTCCGCCAGCAGGTCGTCAATCTCGCGCGCCGCGTCCGCGAGGGTGAAGGGCAGCACCGGCCCGCCGCAGAACCGCGCGAGCGTCGCGGCGTAGATGCGCGTATCGAGCGCGAGCACGTCGCGGTCGGCGGTCTCGACGGTGTCCGCGTCGGTGTGCCACCACCAGTTCATGCCGCAGCCGCCGACCGCCGCCCATTGCTCCTTCGGCAGGTTGGAGAGGAGCATGTAGAGCGACGGCACACCCGGCCCCCAGAAGGATTGATCCCCCGCCCGCGTCGGTCGCTCCGCCTCGGCGTGCTGCCCGGTGAGGTCGCGGATGACCTCCGCGCCGAACCGCTCCGTCTCCGCGCCCATCGTCACGGCATCGTAGCGCGTCGCCCCCTTCGCCCCCGGCGAGTCTATGTTGATGTTGATGACCGCATGATCGTGCAAATCCTCCCAGAAGTTGTCCGCGTACCACGCGCTGCCCGCGTACCGCCCCTGCGAGTGCCCCGTCCACCACGCGACGCGCACGCCGCGCGCCAGTTCGTCCCGCGCCTGCCAGGCGACGCGCGCCAGTTCGAGGCAGGCGGCGTTGCCGGTCGCGTTGTCCGTCGTGCCGTAGTACCACGAGTCCACATGCCCGTTCGCGAAGGCGAAATCGTCCGAATACCTGCCGGGAACCTGTGCGACGACGATCGGCACGCGCCGCCACTCGGTCTGGACGACGGTGCTGAAGGTGCCGCGCAGCCCGCCCGCCTTCGCCGCCTCGGCGATCCGCAGGCCGTCGTTGCGCGTCACACCGAGCGACGGGATGATCGGCAGCCGGCCGATGCTCTCCGGCGTCGGCGTCCCCCAGATCGTCGTGCTGATCTGCTCGTGGATGGCGTCCTCGTCGCTCGCCCAGTAGTGGATGTGGCAGAGCGCCCCGGCGCGCCCGGCGGCGAGGATCGTGTCCGGCCGGCCCCGGTCGGAGATGACGATCTTGCCGCGCACATCAACGTCGTCGTAGTCGTGCGAGCCGTCGCCGCTGAAGAGCGCAGTGCCGCCCTTCGTCGGCACGAAGACGATCTCGCCGCCGATCTCCTGCCCGTGGGTGGACGTGGCGAAGGCGCGCGTCTTCGCCTTGACCGGGCCGATACCCTCGACCGTGAGGGTCCCCTTCACCGGGAAGGAGAGGAAGGCGTCGAAGGCGTATTCGCGCACATCCTCGATCCCCGCCGCGCGGCACTGATCGGCGATGTAGCGGAACGCCGCCGCCTCGTCCTCCGTCCCCGCGTGCCGTTCGAGCGTGCTGAGGAATGCGACATCGCGCATCATCCGGTCGGCATCTATCGCGTCGCGCATTCTGGTTTCGAGCATGGATTACCTACCCCCCGACCCCCTCCCGCGAGGAGGGGGTGACTCATCTCGGATATTTGAGCCTTCCACATAACGCCCCGGTCTCGGAAAGGCTCGCTCCCCCTTCCTCGCGGGAAGGGGGCCGGGGGGTTAGGTTCCCTCCCATCGTACCCGATTCGCCTCGACGGTCGCCGCTTCCAGCGCGTCCACGATGCGGTTGCGCTCGCGGATGAGGCGGGTCTGGAGGAAGCGGGCGGCATCGCTCGCCGGGTCGAGGGCGGCGAGCATGGCGGCGCGGCCGAGGCCGGGCAGGAGCGGCACCTGCAAGGCGGGGTCCTGATCGTACGCGCCGCTCGCGGTGTAGAGCGCGGGGTTGAGGATGCGGCTGAGGCGGAGCAACCCCGCGTCCAACGCGCGCCGCCGCTCCGCGCTCCCCGACGCCGCGACCTGCTGCCGCGCCCGCTCCAACTGCTCGGCGGCGGCGGCGAAGCGGTCGGCGGCCTCCCGCGCGGGGCCGAAGTCGAAGCGGTCGCCGCTTTCGGCGGCGATTTCCGTCAGGCGGCTCACGAAGTCCCGCGCGACGGTGTCGAAGGAGTAGGGGAGAACAGGGTCGGTCGTCAGGCGGGCGGCGATGGCGGCGTAGAGGGCGGTGTCGCCGCGCAATACTTCGGCGTCCGCCTTGTCGAGCGTGTCCTCCGCCGTGTGCCACCACCAGCCGCCGCCGCTCCCGCCGACCGCCTTGCGATCCGGGTGATCGGTCGCCAGCATGCGGAACGCGCCGAGCGAGGTGACGCCGACG
>JAICIL010000425.1 GCA_025924435.1 Chloroflexia bacterium
GGCATCGAGGAACTCTCGGAAGACGACAAACTGACCGTGGCGCGCGCCCGGAAGATGCAGCGCTTCCTGACGCAACCCTTCTTCGTCGCCGAAGTCTTCACCGGGCTTCCCGGCCAGTACGTCTCCCGCGAGGAGACGGTGCGCGGCTTCCGCGAAATCCTCGAAGGCAAGCACGACGCCCTACCGGAGCAGGCCTTCTACAACGTCGGCACGATTGACATGGCCGTCGAGAAGGCGAAAGAACTGGAGAACGCGTAAGAGAACCTAACCCCCCGGCCCCCTTCCCGCGAGGAAGGGGGAGTGAGCCTCCGAGATGCCGGGGCGTTCCTCAACAGGCTCGAATGCTCAGATTGAGTCCTCCCCTCCCTCGCGGGGAGGGGCCGGGGGGAGAGGTATATCATGCCCACACTGAACTTTGAACTCGTCACCGCCGACCGGGTCGTCCTCCAGGAGGAGGGCGTGGATATGGTCGTCGCGCCCGGTACGGACGGTGTGCTCGGCATCCTGCCGGAACACGTCCCGCTCATCACGACGCTCCAGCCGGGCGAATTGCGCGTCAAGCGCGGCGGGGAGGAGACCAGCCTGCTCGTCACCGGCGGCTTCATGGAGGTGACGCCGGACAAGGTGCTCGTCCTCGCCGACGCGGCGGAGCGATCGGAAGAAATCGATCTCGCACGGGCGGAGGAAGCGCGCCGCCGCGCCGAGGAACGGCTCGCCGGTAGCCGGAACGAAGTGGATGCCGCGCGGGCGGAAGCGGCGCTCCGGCGGGCGATGGTGCGCATCCGCATCGGGCAACGCCGCCGCTCATCCGGCCGGGCGCGCGGCGAGGATCGCGGCTAATTCACCATCGCCGGGAAGGGGCATGACCGGATGGACGGAGAGGCGATCTCCATTCGCGGCGGGATGCCGCTCGTTGGCGATGTGACGATCGGCGGCGCGAAGAACGCCGCGCTGCCGATGATGGCCGCCTGCCTCCTCACGGAGGATGTCTGCACGCTCGAAAACGTGCCGAACCTCGCCGATGTGGAGACGATGGCGGAACTGCTCCGCTATCTCGGCGCGACGGTCGAGAGTGACCCCGCGAACCATCGCGTGAAGATTTGCGCACGGACCATCGCGCGCAACGACGCGCCGACCGACCTCGTCGAGCGGATGCGGGCGTCGTTCCTCGTCACGAGCGCGCTGCTGGCACGCACCGGCGAGATGGCGGCGGCGGTGCCCGGCGGATGCAAACTCGGTTCCCGCCCGGTGGATGTGGACGTGCGCGGGTTCGAGCAACTCGGCGCGACCGTGGCGCCGGAGCGGGACGGCTACCGCGCCACCGCCGCGCGGCTGCACGGGGCCGATCTCTACCTCGATTATCCCTCCCACACGGGCACGGAGAACCTGATGATGGCCGCGACCCTCGCCGAGGGCGAGACGACGATCATCAACGCCTCGCGGGAGCCGGAAATTATCGCGCTCGGCGACTTCCTCAACCGGATGGGCGCGCATGTCCGGGGGATCGGCACGAGCACGATCCGCATCCGTGGCAAACGGCAACTCTTCGGCGGGCACGGCGTCGTCGTGCCCGACCGGCTCGAAGCGGGCACTTTCGCGATTGCCGCCGCGATCACGCGCGGCGATGTCACCCTCCGCGCCGGTTCCATCGCGGATTTCGAGCCGGATTCGATGACGCCCGTCACGCAGAAGTTGCGGGAGGCGGGCGTTGACGTCCATTTCCTCGACTCGCGCACGATGCGCGTGGCGGCGGGCGCGTCCCTGCACGCGGTGGACATTCAGGCGCTGCACTTCCCCGGCTTCCCGACCGACTTGCAGGCCGTCTTCGCCACGCTGATGACGCAGGCGCGGGGCGTCAGCACGATCTACGAGCGCGTCTTCGACGACCGCCTCCGCTACGTCGCGGAGTTGCAACAGCTCGGCGCGGAGATCGAGGTATTGTCGAACACGAAGGCGCTCGTCCGTGGGCCGGTTCGGTTGCACGGCGCGCCCGTTACCGCCCTCGATCTGCGCTGCGGCGCGGCGCTCGTCCTCGCCGGCCTCGCGGCGGACGGCACGACGACGATCCACGCCGCCCATCATCTCCGGCGCGGCTACGAGCGGATGATCGAGAAGATGGTCGGCATCGGCGCGGACGCCACGTATGACGTTGCCGATGTCGCGGCCGCTGCGGACTGAACAGTTTTTCGTTGTGGCCGGGCGCGCGTTCTCCCTGGTGGCGGGCTGAAGCCGGCCCCCACCAAACCCTTGTCCACTCAGTGGCCCTGAAAGATGCGCGTATTCATTCATCATGCATAATAAATATCGCGCGCCGCCCTTCTCACTTCCGGGTGTGTCGCGTATACTGACGGGCGGCCCACGAACATAATCGCGGGCATGCGGGCGACAAACAGAGAGCGAAGGGATATCGTACTTGCCAAAACAAATTGGCATTGATCTGGGTACGGCGAATGTGCTGGTCTATATGCGCGGGCGGGGCATCGTCATCAACGAACCATCGGTCGTCGCGATCGGCACGCGGGATGGGCGGGTGAAGGCGGTTGGCCTCGAAGCGCGCGAGATGATCGGCAGGCACCCGGAAACCATCGAGGTCGTGCGGCCGATGCGCGACGGCGTGATCGCGGATTACGTCGTCACGCAGGAGATGCTGAAGTATTTCATCACGAAATCCTGCGGGCGCTTCTCGCTCGTCAAGCCGGAAGTGATGATCTGCATCCCGGCGGGCGTGACGGGCGTGGAGACGCGCGCCGTGCGCGACGCGGCCCTGCAGGCGGGGGCGCGCCGGGCATTCCTCATCCAGGAGCCGCTCGCCGCCGCGATCGGCGCGCGCATCCCGGTCGCGGACCCGTCAGGCAACATGGTGATCGATATCGGCGGCGGCACGACCGAGATCGCGGTCATCGCGCTCTCCGGGATCGTCTCCGACACTTCCATCCGCACCGGCGGCGACGAGCTGGACCAGGCCATCGTCCAGTTCA
>JAICIL010000426.1 GCA_025924435.1 Chloroflexia bacterium
ACCGCGGAATTGACCCTCCCCGGCTTCCGGCACGATATCTTCTCGGCAGTCTATCCGGCGGGGGCGGCATCGCCCGTCTTCGCGCGGATGCCCCTCGCGCGCCACGGCCTGCGCTGGATCGAGCCGCCCATCGCGATGGCGCATCCCTTCCGCGATGGGCGCGCGGCGGCGCTCCACCGCGACCTTAACCGGACGGTGGACACGCTCGACCGCCTGACGCCCGGCGACGGCCAGGCGTGGCGCGCGTTCGTCGCCCCCTACGTGAAGCGCAGCCGGGCGATGCGCGCAACGCTGCTCGGCGGCTTCCCGCCGCTCGCGGGCGGCCTGAGCCTGCTCGCCGGGCTGCGCGTGGATGGCACGCTGGAATTCGCGCGCCTGCTGCTCCTCTCCGCCGAGACATTCGCGGCGGAGCGGTTCCGGGGCGACGCCTCCCCCGCGTGGCTGTACGGCGCGGCGATGCACGCCGATGTGCCGCCGTGGGAAGCGGGCAGCGCCATCGCCGCCTTCTACCTGCTCTTCCTCGGCCATCTCGTCGGCTGGCCCAGCCCGGCAGGGGGTGCGGATGGCCTCGCCGCCGCCCTCATCGGCTACCTCGCGCACCTCGGCGGGCAGATGCGGACGGATACCACGGTGACCCGGATCGTCGTGGAACACGGTCGGGCCACCGGCGTCCGCACGGAGGCGGGCGAGACGATCCACGCGCCCGTCATCATCGGCGATCTCACACCGCACGGCCTGATCCGGCTCGCGGGCCATGCCCTCCCGGCGGCGTACACCGCGCGCCTCGCCCGCTTCCGGTACGGCCCACCGACCTTCAAAGTGGATTGGGCGCTCGACGGCCCGGCGCCGTGGACGGCGGATGCGGCACGGTCGGCGGGTACCGTCCATGTCGGCGGGGCAACGACCGACCTCACCGGCGCGCTGATCCAGCAGCGCGCGGGCCTCCTGCCCGATTTTCCCTTCCTGCTCTTCGGCCAGCAGTCGCTCGCCGACCCGACCCGCGCCCCGGCGGGCAAGCAGACGGCCTGGGCGTACACGCATGTCCCGAATGGTATCAACTGGGATATGGAAACGGAGCGGTTCACGGAGCGGATCGAGGCGCAGATCGAGCGGTTCGCGCCCGGCTTCCGCGACCGCATCCTGGCGCGGCATATCCTCACGCCGCCCGACCTCGCGAAGCGCGACCGCAACCTGATCGCCGGCGATGTCGGCGGCGGCAGTTCCGCGCTCGATCAACTCCTCTTCCGCCCGATCCCGTCGCTCTCCCCGTACCGCACGCCGGTGCGCGGCCTCTATCTCGGCAGCGCGTCCACCTTCCCCGGCGCGGGCGTCAACGGCATCGCCGGTGACGCCGCCGCCCGCCGCGCCCTCCGCGACTCTCGCGTGAGAAGAATTTGAACCACAAGGAAACGGGAAGAGAAGAAAAATGTTTGATTTCTTCTCCGTGCTCTCTTGGTGTTCTTGATGTCTTGGTGGTTCGACCGGTTCCGTGTCATTTTTTCAGGTAGTCCAGGCCGTCGCGCAGGGGTTTCGGTGGGCGGGCGATCAGGGTCGCGGTCGCGGAGTCGTCGCTGCTGTTGTTCAGACGAAGCATTTTCAGCTGTTCGGGCGTGACGGGCGGCTTCGGCAGCAGTTTGTCGAACGCGAACGCCGCCGGTTTGAGGAGCGCGGCGGGGGACGGGAGCAGCGGGCGATGGGTGCCGGTGACGTCCGTCAGCACCCCGACCATCTCCTTGTAGGACATGATCTCCGGCCCGCCGAGTTCGTAGGCCTTGCCGATCGTCGCCGGGTCGTCGAGCGCGGCGATGAAGGCGTCCGCGACATCGTCGAGCCAGACGGGCTGGAACTTCGCCACCCCGCCATCCGGGAGGACGAAGGGCACCGGCAGTTTCGCCAGCCGCGCGAGCGTCGAGAAGAATTGATCGCCGGGGCCGAAGATGATCGAGGGGCGGAAGATCGTCCAGTCGAGGCCGCTCGCCCGGACGTACTGCTCGGCGCGATACTTGGTGTCGTGATACGGGAAATCCGGATCGGGGAGCGCGCCGAGGGCGCTCATCTGGAGGTGGCGGCGCACGCCCGCCGCCTTCTCGGCGTCCACGACATGCACCGTCCCCCGATAATTGATCTCCTCGAAGGTGCGGCCACCGCGCTCGCGGATGATGGCGACCAGATGGATCACCGCATCCACACCCGCCAAGACCGCCGGGAGCGTTTCCGGCGCGGTCACATCGCCCGGCGCGAACGTGACACCGCGCGGGAACCGCCGCTGCGCCGCCGCCACATCCCGCGCGAGGACGCGCACGTCCCTCCCCCGCTCCACCAGTTTTTGCACGAGGCGAGATCCCACATACCCCGTCCCGCCCGTCACAAGGATCATCGCCGCTTCCTCCTCTGAGTTCGATGTTCGGAGTTCGAGGAAAGTCCTCGATCCCACTCCGAACATCGAACTCCGAACCCCGAACTCATTGCTATCCGAGCGGCACGACATAGCGGACGATCAGCCAGAAGCAGCACGCGCTCCCACCGAGCACGAAGACATGCCAGAGGGCGTGCGAATCGAACTTGCCGGGGACGAGATTCGGTCGCTCCAGGATGAAGATGAGAGCGCCGACGGTATAGACCGCGCCGCCCGCGAGCATCCAGGCCACCCCCGCCGGCGGGAGGGCACGAAAAAGGGCCGGCGCGGCCAGCAGGCCGACCCAGCCGAGCAGCACATAGAAGGTCGTCGAGGCCCAGCGGGGCGCGTCCATCCAGCGGGTCATCATGATGAGACCGGCGAGCACAAGCCCCCAGACGGCGCCGAGCAATCCCCACCGCCAGACGCCGTGGAGCGCGAGCAGGCAGACCGGTGTGTACGTCCCGGCGATCAGGACGACGACCATCGTGCAATCGAAGCGCAGGAGCCGGGCGTTGCCGCGCGGCGAGAGCGACAGCGAGTGGTGGAGCGTGCTCGCCGTGTAGAGGGCGAT
>JAICIL010000427.1 GCA_025924435.1 Chloroflexia bacterium
CGCCGATGATCTCAGGCTGCGCTTGCCCCATGTGCTACCATTGAAGGCCGCCATTCGGGGCGGGCTGAAGGAGTGGTGGGGCAATGCTGATAGACCGGGCAAAGATTCATGTTGAGGCAGGCAAGGGCGGTAACGGTTCGGCGGCGTTCCGGCGCGAGAAATTCGAGCCGCGCGGCGGGCCGGACGGCGGCGACGGCGGGCGGGGCGGCGATGTCATCCTCGTCGTCAATCCGCACCTCAACAGCCTGCTGCCCTTCCAGTTCGCCTCGCACTTCAAGGCCCAGCCCGGCGTCCAGGGCGCGTCGAAGAAGCGAAAAGGCGCGCGTGGCGCGAACAAGCGGATCGCCGTCCCGCCCGGCACGACCGTACGCGACGCCGAGACGGGCGACCTGATCGTGGACCTCACCGAGCCGGATGAAGAGGCGGTCATCGCGAGCGGCGGGCGAGGCGGCCTCGGCAATACGCACTATATGACGAGCACGCATCAGGCCCCGCGGATGGCGGAACTCGGAGAGCCGGGAGAGGCACGGTGGATCACGCTCGAACTGCGGCTGATCGCCGATGCCGGCCTCGTCGGCTTCCCGAACGCGGGCAAATCCACCTTCCTGACCGCCATCACGCGGGCGACGCCGAAGATCGGCGACTACCCCTTCACGACGCTCGAACCGAACCTCGGCGTCGTCGCGCCGGATGGCGAGCGCGGCCCGACCTTCGTGCTGGCGGACATCCCCGGCCTGATCGAAGGCGCGGCGGAAGGGCGCGGCCTCGGCCATGATTTTCTCCGCCATGTCGAGCGGACGCGCGTGCTCATTCATGTGCTGGACGGCTCCGGGATGGAGATGCGTGACCCGCTGGACGACTTCCGCACGATCAACGCCGAGTTGAAAGCCTACCAGCCGGACCTCGCCGCCCGCCCGCAGATCGTCGCCTTCAACAAGATGGACACGCAGGAGGCGCGCGACCGCTTCCCGGCGGCGCGCGACGTGCTGGTGCGGGAGGGATACGAGGTTTTCCCCTGCTCCGCCGCGACGGGCGAGGGATTACGCCCGATCATCAACCGCGTCGCCGCGATCCTCGCGGAACTGCCGCCGCCCGTGAAGGAGATGCCGACCGCGCGCGTCGCCGCTCCGAACGAGGAGCGCCGCTGGCATGCTGCCCGCCTCCATGATGGCTCATTTGTCGTGCGCGGCACGCAGATCGAGCGCATCGTCGCGATGACGAACTTCAATCTCGATGAAGGGGTCGCCCGCCTCCAGCGTGTCCTCGACCGAACGGGCATCTCCAAACAGTTGGCGAGGCTCGGCGCGCGCGACGGCAGCCCCGTCACGATCGGCGCGCACACCCTTACCTGGGTCGGTTCCGCCGCCGACGAACTGATTGACGAGCCGGATATCGAAACCGATCTCTGGCTTGATGAGGATGAGGAAGAAGAGTAGGCGCTGCCTCCACCGTCAATCTCCATTGCAGCTTGCTTACGTCAACGCCCCTTCATCATCCTCATCACTGGAGCGGACATTCGCCGGAGCAGCGGGGGCGTTGCCATTTTCGCGTGGCGGGCCGCGCCGATAGCCGGTGCGGTAGCGCGTCATACCGGGCCTGGGCGTGGGATCGTCCGCATCGGTGGAACGGTCGGCGCGGGCGGTCGCATCCGCGATGGCGGCAGCGGCGGCGGGTGCCGCGGCGCGCGCCGTCTCCACATCGCTCGGCGGCGTGGGTAGCGCGTAATTCGGGGCAGGGAGCCGCCGGTTCCGCAGGATCATAAACAGCCCGGCGAGGATGAAGGCGAGCGATGCCCAGTATGCGCCCGGCAGCGGGCCGATGTGCGCGCGGTCCACCCGGATGGACTCCGTGAAGAGGCGTGTCACGCCGTAGAGGATCGCGTAGACGCCGAAGATGTCGCCGTCCCGCCATCGCTTTGGCACCATCACGCGGGTGAAAAGATAAAGCAGCACGAGCGCGATGCCGATGTCCGCGATGGATTCGTAGAGAAAGGCGGGATGGAAATGCTGCGTCGCCGAGAAGCAGTCCGATCCTTTGCTCGCCTCGCACTTCGCCTGCAAGCGATCCGGGGAAATCGAGATCCCCCACGGCAACGTCGTCGGGCGGCCGAACTCCTCCTGATTGGCGTAATTCCCCCAGCGGCCGATCCCCTGCGCGAGCGAGAGGCCGGGCGCGATGATGTCCGCCCAGCGCAGGAAGCGGATACCCTTCGCGCGGCAATAGACCCACCCCGCGAGACAGGCAGCGGCGACCGCGCCCTGGATCGAGATGCCGCCGGTGCGGAAGCGGGTAATCAGTTCAATCGGGCTGCCGAATTGGTCATGCCGGACGACACCGTACGCGATCCGTGCGCCGATAATGCCGAAGATGACGAGGTAGGGGAGTAAGCCCCAGATATGCTCCGGGTCTTCCCCCTTGACGGGCGCGATGCGGTAGGCGAGCAGCGTCGCGGCGATGACGCCCGTCATGATAAAGAGGCCGTACCACTTGACGGCCAGCCCGCCTATCTCGAACGCGGTCGTGCTATGGAAGAGCATGGGCCGCTCCCGATGGTCGCGCGGGGTTCGGAGTAGAACGCCGTTGTCGTACTCTGCGGTCATCGAACATCGAACATCGAACTCCGAACTGCCTACTCATCGCTCATCGCTCGTTGCTCGTTGCTGAGTGCGAAGGCGGCGGTGCGAACGAGGGTGACGACGGGTTCCTGGTCAGGAGCGAAGGGAATGAACGGCTCGTCCGCGTCTCGCATTTCGGCCCGCAGGTCGGTCACGCGGCAGAGAAGGTCAATCGCGACGGGCTGCTCGGTGCTGCCGCGCTTGTTGACGGTCGCCAGCAGGACGCGCGTCCGCTGATCCCCCTCGCCGTCATCCAGCCACTGATCTACCAGCGATGATCGCGTCCGTACCCGTCCGATCACGAGCGTCCACCCCGTCGAAACCCGCCGCCACGCCATCGCCCC
>JAICIL010000428.1 GCA_025924435.1 Chloroflexia bacterium
CGATCCGCAGACCGATCTCACCGCGACGATCTCGCACGGCGACGGACAGACAGTCCTGCGCGAACTCCTGCTCGTCGCCGACCACAACGCCTACCACATCGGCGAGTTCGCCATCCTGCGGCAGGTGATGGGAACGTGGAATAAGTAATGAGTCGCGAGTAACGAGAGGATATTCCGCCACTCGCTACTCGCGACTTGCGACTCGCTACTCCGGTTACACCGCCGCGATCAGGCCCTCGTAGATGAGGTCGCGGGTGTTCTGCTCGATGCGCTGGGCGTCCACGGTGATGCGGGCCATGCCCGTCTCCATCGCGACGCGGGCGACCGCCGCCGCCACCTTCGAGGGGACGCGCAGGTCGAGGCTCTTGGGCAGGATGTAATCGGGGCGCAGCTCGCTCTCGGTGACGAGGGCGGCGATCGCCTCCGCCGCCGCGATCTTCATCGCGTCGTTGATGCCGCGCGCCCGGACATCGAGGGCCCCCCGGAAGATGCCGGGGAAGGCGACGGAGTTGTTCACCTGATTCGGGTAGTCGCTGCGGCCCGTCGCGATCACCGCCGCGCCGCCCGCGCGGGCGGCATCCGGCGCGATCTCCGGCACCGGGTTCGCCATCGCGAAGACGATGGCGCCGGGGGCCATGGACCGCACCATCTCCACCGTCACGCAGCCCGGCGCGGAGACGCCGATGAAGACGTCCGCGCCCTCCATCACATCCGCCAGGGAGCCGTCCAGCCGCTGGGGATTCGTCCGCCCGGCGATTTCGTCCTTGAAGGCATTCATCCCCGCGCGCCCGCGCGCCAATGCGCCCTTCGTGTCGCAGAGGACGACATTCTTCGCCCCCGCCAGCATCAGGAGATCGGTGACGGCGATGCCCGCCGCGCCCGCGCCGTTCATGATAATGCGGACATCCTCGATCTTCTTGTCCACCAGCCGCAGGGCGTTGATCAGCGCGGCGAGTGTGACGACCGCCGTGCCGTGCTGGTCGTCGTGGAAGACGGGGATGTCGAGCTCCTCCTTCAGCCGCTTCTCGATCTCGAAGCAGCGGGGCGCGGCGATGTCCTCCAGGTTCACGCCGCCGAAGGTGGGGGCGATCGCTTTGACGATGTCCACGATCTCGTCCACCTGCCGGGAGGCGAGGCAGATCGGGAACGCCTCGACGCCCGCGAGCGTCTGGAAGAGGACCGCCTTGCCCTCCATCACCGGCAGGGCGGCGCGCGGCCCGATGTCCCCCAGGCCGAGCACGGCGGAGCCGTCCGTGACGATGGCGACGAGGTTGCCCTTCGCCGTCAGGTCGTAGACGCTCATCGGGTTGGCGCGAATTTCCTCCGCCGGGGCGAGGGCGGCGGGCGGGACGTAGAGCATGTTGAGCATGTGCTGGTCGCGGATCGGGATTTTGGAGCGCACGGCGAGCACGCCGCCGTACCGCTCGCGCAGGTCAATCGCCTCCTCGCGGAAGGTCATCTCGCGGTGGTGCGGGCGGTGGTTCTCCATCAGCCGCCCCTCGTAGCAGTAGCGCAGCGTCCGCTCCGCCACCTCGTCCGGGTCGGCGCGCAGGCGGGCCTCCATCGCCTCATTCGTCGCCCGCGCGACCGCCGCCGCGACGGCCGGGGCGACGCGGAAGTCGAAGATGGCGGGGACGATGTGATCCGCGTGCAACTCGTCCGGCGCGACCAGCCCGGCCAGCGCCTCGGCGGCGTAGCGGAGCGTGCGCAGGCGGATGTTGCGGGCGCGGCAATCGAGGAGGCCCCGGAAGAAGCCGGGGAAGACGAGCGCGACATCGAGCTGGTTCGTGTAGTCGCTGCGGCCGGTGGCGACGATCCGTGCGCCCGCCTCGCGCGCCACAATCGGGTCAATCTCCGGCTGCGGCACGGCGAGGGCGAAGACGATCGCATCCTTCGCCATCGTCGCGACCATCTCGCCCGTCAGCGTGTTCCCGGCGGAGAGGCCGATGAAGACATCCGCGCCCGCGATGACATCCGCCAATGTGCCGATGCGGTTCTCCGGATTGGTCTCCTTGGCGAGGTACGCCTTCGCCCAGTTCATCCGCTCCTCGCGGTAGGAGTAGATCGCCCCGGCGCGGTCGCAGACAACGAGATCGTGCGCGCCCATCCGCCGCAGGAGCCGCGCCACGCCGATCCCCGCGACGCCCGCGCCGTTGATGACGATGCGGCAGCGCTCCAATGACTTGCCGACGACCTTGAGGGCATTGATCAGGGCGGCGTAGACGAGGACGCCGGTGCCGTGGTGGCCGTTGGCGAAGACGGGGACGGTCGCCGCCTTCTCGAGATGATCGGCGACAGAGAAGGAATGCGGCGCGGCCATCGTATCGAGGCAGATCGCGCCGAAGGTCGGCGTCATCGCATTGACGGTCTGGACGACGCGGCTGATGTCGCTCGTGTCGAGGGCGATGGGGAAGGCGTCAATGCCCGCGAAGGTCTTGAAGAGGACGGATTTCGCCTCCATCAGCGGCAGGGCCGCCTCCGGCTGCGGCTCCGGCCCGCCCGTCAGCCCCGTGCCGTCGGTGACGATGGCGACGGTGTTGCCGCGCATCGTCAGGTCGAAAGAGCGCTCGGCATCGCGGGCGATCTCCAGACACGGCTCGGCGACGCCGGGCGTGTAGACGAGGGAGAGCACCGAGGCATCGCGCACCGGTATCTTGCTCTCCACCCCGATCACGCCCCGGTACTTCCGCCGGTAATCCAGCGCCTGCTGGCCCATCCGCCGCTCACTCATGATCCCGTATCCCCCTCGGAAATGCTTCGCACCCACCCATCAGCAAACAAGGGAGGATTGTAGCACAGCCCTGCCGCAATCACTGGACACTTTTTCGGAATCAGATCATCGCGTGGTCATGGGAAGATCTGGCTCACCGCGTCGTTCGTCGCGTTCGGGTCGGGCGGGCTGCTCGCGATCCGCGTCGCCCGGTTCGTCCCCGGCCCGGTGAAGTTCCCG
>JAICIL010000429.1 GCA_025924435.1 Chloroflexia bacterium
CGCCGCAACGACGGTGCGTGTTGTGGGAATTGATGTCGCCTGGGCCAATCTACCTCACCCCCCGGCCCCCTCTCCATCGCGATGGAGAGGGGGAGTAATCCACCGTAGGGGCGCACGACCGTGCGCCCGCTCGGCTCTCAGTCCTTCGTTATTCGTACCGGATGCGCGGGTCAATCAAGCCGTAACTGAGATCAACGATCAGGTTGATGAGCGTGAAGATCACGGCGTAGAGGAGCACGAGGTTCTGGATCACCATCCAATCCCGCCTCGCGAGCGCCTGCACGAGATAGTTGCCGAGGCCCGGCACACCGAAGGCGGTCTCGGTCGCCACCGCGCCGCCGAGCAGCGCGCCCATCGCCGCGCCGGAGGTCGTGATGACCGGCAAGAGCGCGTTGCGGAAGACGTGGCGGGAGATGACGAGCGTCTCGCGCACGCCCTTCGCGCGGGCGGTGCGCACGTAATCCTCGCCGAGCGATTCGAGCACCGAGGAGCGCGTCATGCGGGCGAGCGCGGCGGCCAGCCCGACGCCGAGCGCAAGGGCGGGGCCGATCACCATCTCGAGGTTCTTCACCGGATCGTCCCAGAGTTGGACGATCGTCAGCGGCGGCCGCCAGGTGAAGACGAGGACGAGGAAGAGCACCATCAACAGGCCGATCCAGAAACTCGGGATGGCGAGGAACATCGTCATGAAGAGCCGGACGATGTTGTCGAGCCACGAGTTGCGGCGCGTCGCGCTCAGGATGCCGAGCGGCACGCCGACGACCCACGAGACCAGCACCGCGAGCAGCGCGTACTCCAGGGTGATCGTGCCGCGCCGCAGGATCACCGCGCTGATCGGCTCCTTGTTCCAGAACGAGTGGCCGAAATCGCCGTGCAGCACATCGGCGATCCAACTGACGTACTGCCGCGGCAGCGGCTGGTCGAGGCCGAGGCTGGCGCGGGCGGCGGCGAGATCCTCCCGGCTCAGCGTGTACGTGCCGCCCTGCCCCTCATTGGCGATCTGCGCGACCGGATCGCCGGGCAGGATACGCATGGCGACGAAAATGAGGACGGTGATGCCGAAGACCGTCGGGATCGCCGTCAGCAACCGGCGCAGCAAATAGCGTTGCACGCTTCCACGAGTCCCTTCTCGGAATCAACCTCACCCCCGGCCCCTCTCACCTGCCCAAAGGGCACCCGAGCGGCGAGGGGTGACGCGCGTAGTGCTGTGGCGTTCCCCAAACATCCGGCTCTCTCGCAGGTCGCTCCCCCTCTCCATTGCGATGGAGAGGGGGCCGGGGGGTGAGGTTCCTTCCCTATTTATCCACCCACGCCGTGTCCACGCGCCCCCATTCGGAAATCACGCGCTTGTCGAGGGCGAGGCCCTTGACGTAGGCGTGCCACATCAGGAGGTGGTCCGTGTAGCCGATGAAGAGCCACGGCGGATCCTGATCGAGCAGGTCCTGGATCTGATTGAGGAGATCGCGCCGTTTCGCCGCGTCGGTCTCGACATCGGCTTTCTTCAAAAGGTCATCGAACTTCGGGTTGCTGTAGCCGCCGAAGTTCTGCGAGCCGCCCGTCTTGAAGTACGTGTTGCCGATCGGCGAGAAGTCCGAGATCGGGCCGCCGGGCGTGTCGAGGACGAGCGTGAACCGCCCGGCCTTCTCGTCCTCCACCAGCAGTGAGCGCTCCGCCACGCGGATCTTGACGTCAATGTTCAGCGCGCGCTTCAACTGGTCCTGAATCCCCGGCGCCATGATCTCCGCGTGCGGCGGCACCGAGGCGGAGAGGAGTTCCACCCCCTGGATGCCGTTCGGGAAGCCCGCGTCCGCCAGCAGTTTCTTCGCATCGGCGATATCCTGCGTCTTGTCCGGGCGGTAGCCGGGGAGCGTGGCGATCGTCCCGCGCGGCGTCGCGAACTCGCCGCCGTGCGGCACCCAGCGAGAGAGGTCAATCTGCTCCTGCGTCTTGAAGGCCTCGATCAGCCCCTGCTTGTCGAGCGCGAGATTGATCGCCCGGCGCACGCGCGGATCGTCGAACGGCTTCTGCTTCGCGTTGATAATCACCTGATAGGCGCTGAAGTTCCCCAGGCGATTCGTCTTGATCGTATCCGGCTTCTTCGCGCCCTCATCCCACGTCTCCTTTGAGACATTCCACGAGAGATCCGCCTGCCCGGTGAGCACCGCCGTCCCCCGGTCGGACCACGCGGCGACGTGGATGAATTCGAGCGAATCGAGGTACGGCAGGTCCTTGTTCCAGTAGTTCGGGTTCTTGACGAGCGTCCACTTCTCCGCCTCTTTGTACTCCTTGAACATGAACGGCCCGGTGCCCGGCGCGACCTGCACCTTGCGCAGGTCGTTGTTGTTCGCGTCCAGCGTCTTCTTGGCATAGATCGCTTGGGTGATGTCGGTGAGCACGAGCAGGAGGATCGGCGAGGGCTGCTGCAGGGTGAACTTCACCGTCAGCGGGTCCACCGCCTCCACCTTCGAGACCGCCGCGAACCGATCCTTCACGAGGCTGACGACGCCCTGCGGCGGGAAGATCATCCGGTTGTACGTCGCGACGACATCCGCCGAGGTCAGCGGCGTCCCGTCGTGGAAGAGGACGCCGCTCCGCAATTTGAAGGTGTAGGCGAGGCCGTCCGGCGCGATCTCCCACCGCTCCGCCACATCGGGCACGATCGTCTTCAGGCCGTCCACGATGTTGAGGCGGATGAGGTTGTTGTACAACTGGCAGAGGACGTTCGTGTTCGCGCCTTGCTGCATGTCATAGTTCGATGTGGTGACGCCGAACGCGAGCGTGATCTTGCCGCCGCGCTTCGGGTTCGGGTCCGGCGATTTGAGGATGCCGAGGTCGGTCGCCGCGCTCGCGCTCGGCGCTGCCGCCGACCCGGCCGCGGCGGTCGGCGCCGGGGCGGCGGTCGGCGCGGGCGCGGGCGTCGGGATCGGCGCGGAC
>JAICIL010000430.1 GCA_025924435.1 Chloroflexia bacterium
AGTCCGCCGCGACGATATCGAGCCCGACGAGGCCGCGCACGGCGAGCAGCGCCTCCCACGACGTGGGGCCGCCGACTTCGGGCGTGCCGGTGCCGGGCGCGTAGGTCGGGTCAACGAAGTCGATATCGTAGGTAAGGAAGACGGGGCCGCTGCCGACCACCCGCCGGATGGCGGCGTGCGTCGCCTCCCACCCCTGACGGCGCACCTCCTCCATCGGCCAGAGCGTGAAGCCCATCGCTCGGGCATCCTCATAGTCGGACGGTCCATAGAGCGAGCCGCGCATCCCCGCCTGGAAGGAGCGATGCGGGTCGATCAGCCCTTCCTCGGCGGCGCGGCGGAACGGCGTGCCGTGATTATATTTGCGCCCGAAATACTCATCCCACGTATCGCCGTGCGAGTCGAACTGGACGAGCGCGACGGGGCCATGCGTCGCCGCGACCGCCCGCAGTTCCGCCAGCGTAATCGAGTGGTCGCCGCCGATGCCGATCGGAATCGCGCCCGCCGCGAGGATCGGCGCGATGCCCGCCGTGATCCGCGCGTAGGCGTCCTCAATGTAGCCCGGCACAACCGACGTGTCGCCATAATCCACGCAGGAGAGTTCGTCGAAGACCATCACATCCACCGATGGATGGTAGGGGCGGAGGAGCACCGAGCCATCGCGCACCGCCGCCGGGCCGAAGCGCGCGCCGACGCGGTAGGTCGTCGCCGTGTCGAACGGGATGCCGACAATCGCCACGTCCACGCCATCGAGGTCCGTAATGTGCGGCAGGCGTGCGAAGGTGCGGATCCCACCGAACCGGGGCGATTCCTGTGCGTCGCTCGGACGATAATGCGGCACCGTGATACCTCCCTGCTCCCGCACAACAACGCCCCCAACCGTCTGCCGATTGTGGGCGCGCGCCGATGGGGTGTCAAGGAGTGGACAGCGCTCGTCCGGTGCCTACACGACATCCGCCGCCGCGCGGTGACATGGATACGCGGGGTTGCCGGTCTCAATTTGCAGAGTGGCGTGTTCGATGCCGAAGGTATCGTGCAGCCCTTCACATGTTTGCGCCAGGAGGCCATCGTGATCCATGACATCGGGGACGACGAGATGCGCGGTCAGGGCGGTCTCGGTCGTGCTCATTGCCCAGATGTGGAGATCGTGAACCTCCTGAACATCCGGCAGTCTCGCAAGGTAGGCGCGGACTGCGCCGGGGTTGATCTCTGCCGGTACCGCGTCGAGCGCGAGATTGACCGAATCGCGCAGCAGATCCCACGTCTCGTAGAGCACGATGGCGACGATAACCAGGCTCATCACCGGATCAATCCACCCCTTGCCGGTCAGGAGGATTGCAACCCCGGCGATGACGACACCGGCGGCGAGGCCGGCGTCCGCCGCCATATGCACGAACGCCGCGCGGATATTGAGATCGCCCTTCCTGCCAGACAGGAAAAGGAGCGCCGTCGCGCCATTGATGACGATACCGACAGCGGCGACCCAGATAACGGTCTTCCCCGCCACGTTGCCGGTATCGCCGAAGCGGCGAATCGCCTCCCAGGCAATCGCGCCCATCGTCACGAGGAGAAGAACGGCGTTAATCAGAGCGGTGAGGATCGAGGAACGTCGCCACCCATACGTCCGACGTCCCGAAGGAGGCCAACGCACGAGGATGCTGGCGATCCAGGCGAGGATGAGGCTGAGGACATCCCCCAGGTTATGCCCCGCATCGGCGACGAGCGCGATGGAGTGCGCGAAAAGGCCGAAAACGACTTCGAGGACGATGTACGTGGCGTTGAGCGCCACACCGATAGCGAAAGCACGGCCAAAACTCGCTGGTGTATGACTATGGCTGTGTCCGTGTTCATGCCCCACTGGCGTCATCCGTTTTCGGTGTGCGCAGGACGCGCAGGGCGTTCGCGGTGACGAGGAGGGAGATGCCCATGTCCGCGAAGACGGCGAGCCAGAGATTTGTCACCCCCGCGAAGGTGAGGACGAGGAAGAGTGCCTTGACGACGAGCGATGCCGCGATGTTCTGCCTGATGATCCCGAGCGTGCGCCGCGCGAGGTGGATCGCATACGGCAGGAGATCGAGATCGTCGCCCATCAGCGCGACATCCGCCGCCTCAATCGCGACGTCCGTCCCGGCCACGCCCATCGCCACGCCGACCGAGGCCGTCGCGAGGGCGGGCGCGTCATTGATGCCGTCGCCGACCATCGCGACCGGCCCCGCCGCCGCGAGTGTGCGCACCGCCGCCGCCTTGTCGGCGGGCAGCAAGTCCGCGTAGACATCGGTGACGCCCGCCGCCGCGGCGATGCGCGCGGCGGTGCGGGCATTGTCCCCGGTCAGCATCACGACCCGACCGACGAGCGACCGCAGAGCGGCCACCGCCCCCGCGCTCTGCGGTCGGATCGCGTCACTGAGGGTCAGGAGGCCGATCATCCGGCCCGCCCGCTCGACGCAGACGACGCCGTTTCCCTCGCTGAGATATTCCTCGTGGCCCGCCACATCCCAGAGGCCGCGTTCGGTAAACCAGCGCACGCTGCCAACACTCGCCGGTGCGCCGTCCACGTCGCCGCTCCCACCGCGCCCCGGCACCGCGCGGTAGTCCGTCATGGCGGGCGCGATGACATTCCGCTCCCGGCCGTACGCGACGATGGCACGTGCCAGTGGATGCTCACTCTGCCGTTCCAGCGCGACAGCGACGCGTAGCACATCATCTTCCGTCCCGCCATCGCAGGTATGGACGGCGACGACGGCGGGGCGACCAGCGGTGAGCGTGCCTGTCTTGTCGAACGCGACCGCCCGCACCGCCGCGAGGGATTCGAGCGCGGCCCCACCTTTGAAGAGCACGCCCCGCCGCGATGCCGCGCCAATTGCCGCCATCAACGCGACGGGTGTGGAGATGACGAGCGCGCACGGGCAGGCGATGACGAGCAGGATGA
>JAICIL010000431.1 GCA_025924435.1 Chloroflexia bacterium
TGCCCTGCCACTGGCCAACGCCTGGACGTGTTGCCCCGGTTGTGGTGGCGGGCTACAGCCCGCCACAGCAATCGGCAGGCTGAAGCCCGCCACCACCATGTTGCCTCGTGGCTATACATGGTGTAGTACAATTGTTGCCGACGCATACCGGCAACGTGAGAGAGTGCGGGAGATGGATGCATCGCAGCACGATGGAAACGGGACGAAGAAGATCGCCCTGATCGCGCCGCTCGCGCACCGGCCGTTTCGCGCGCTCTTCGCGGGGAAGGTCGTCTCCAACCTCGGCGATTGGCTGGACATCCTCGCCCTCCTCACGCTCATCCTCTATCGCTGGAATCTCGGCCCGCTGGCGTGGGGCGCATACCTCACGGCGTTCACGCTCCCCGCCGCCATTGTCGGGCCGGTGGCGGGCGTCTGGGTGGATCGCCTGCCCCGGCGGACGGTGATGATCGCCTGCGACCTCGCGCGGGCGGTGATCGTGCTCGGGCTGGTCTGGGCGCCGAACCTCGCCGCCGTCCTCGTCCTCGTCACCCTGAAGAGCACATTCAGCGCGTTCTTCAACCCGGCGGAGCAGGCGACGATCCGCTCGACCGTGCCGCACGACGACCTGATCGCGGCGAACTCGCTCAACAAACTCTCCGACAATGGCGCGCGACTCTTAGGCCCCGGTCTCGGCGGGCTGGTGCTCGCGGTCGGCGGGCTGCGCGGCGCGTTCGTCGCGGATTCCGCCAGTTTCCTCCTCTCCGCCCTGATCCTGACGCGGCTGCCGCGCATCGCCTCCGCGCCCGCCATCGCGCACGAACGGCGGCAGTTCTGGCCGGAATTTCGCGCCGGTGTCGTCCATATCAGGCGGCGGCGGGCGCTCGTGATGGCGGTCGGGAGCATGATTGCGGGGGCCTTCCTCTTCCGGGCGACCGATACGATCGGCGTCGTCGTCCTCAAGGATCTCGGCGTCACGGCGGGGCAACTCGGCCTCTCCTTCACCTGCCTCGGCGTCGGCTACGTCGCGGGGGCAATTGTCGTCGGGCAATAGGGGCATACGGTCTCGCCGCTGCTCCTGATGGGCCTCGCCGGGTTGGAACTCGGCAGCCTGATGGCGATGATGGGCGTGGCGGTCGCGCAGCGAATGGGTGGGGTGGGCGTGGATTACTTCGCGGCGTTCGTCTCGCGCACGCTGCTCGGCGTCGGCTTCGCGACGGTCGGCGTGACGTACGGCGCGATCGTCCAGCGCGAGACGCCGTCCGCTCTGATGGGTCGCGTCTCCGCGACGACCGAAATGCTGACGACGGTCGTGCCGCTCGTCGCGCCGTTCGTCATCAGCGCGCTGGCGGCGTGGCTCGGTGTCGGCTGGGCCTTCGCGATTGCCGGGGGCGGCCTGATGATCGTCGGCGCGGTCATCGTTCTCGGTCGCGGCGTGCCGGTCGGCGTCGCCGAGGGACTGAGGACTGAGGACTGAGCAGAGAAAAGAACGGGCGGTTCGAGCGCCGCCCCTACGACGTGCTCCCGCTGCCCGCTATCGTGGGCTGCTCCCGGAGGGCGCGGACGGGCGAGAAGAAGACCCAGAGGAAGGCAGTCATCTGACCAATCGCGCCGATGACCAGCGTCGGGCGCAGGCCGATGATGCCGCCGAGCGCGCCGCCGATCAGCGCGCCGACGGGCAGCGTGCCCCAGACGATGAAGCGCATCGTCGCGTTCATCCGGCCGAGTAGGTGATCCGGCGTGATCGCCTGCCGCAGGCTGACCTGATTGATGTTGTACATCGTCCCGGTCCCACCTGCGATGAACTGCGCGGCGATCAGGAGCGGGATGGCGAGCGCCGCCGGTCGCTGCGCGACGGGGATGAGCATCACGCCGAGTCCGCCGACGGCGATGGAGCCGACGATTGCCGGGCCAAGCCCGAACCGGCGCGCGACCCGCCCCGCGAGGAGCGCGCCGCACAGGAAGCCGACGCTCCCCGTCGAGAAGATCACGCCGATCACCCCCGCGCCAAGCCCCAACCGGCGCGTGATGTAGAGGATCAGGACCGCCTGCCAGATGTTGTTGCCGAAATTCGATGTCGCGGTGCAACCGGCGATGGCGCGGAGCAACGGATTCCGGACGACGACGCGCAACCCCTCACCAATCTCCTTCCAGATTGTTTCGTGCGCCGCGCGGGGCGTCGGAGCGGCTTCGGGGACGCGGACAAAAACGAGGAAGAGCGCGGAGATGAAGAACGAGGCGGCGTCCACGACGATGGCGATGGGCGCGGTGACGAGTTGGACGAGGCCGCCCGCCGCGCCCGGCCCGGCGATCTGCGCCGCCGACCGGCTGACCTCCAGTTTGCTGTTCCCCTCCACCAGGTGCTCCCGCCCGACGAGCGCGGGGAGGAAGGATTGATACGCCACCTCGAAGAAGACGGTGAGGATGCCGACAACGAAGGCGGCGGCGTAGAGCAGCCCGATGGTGAGCGCATCCAGCAGCGCCGCGAGCGGGATGGCGAGCAGGAGCACGCCCCGCGCACAGTCCGTGACGAGCAGGATCGGGCGGCGGCGCAGGCGGTCCACCCAGACACCGGCGAAGAGGCCGACGAGCAGGAAGGGCGCGGTCTCGGCGGCGGAGAGGATGCCCATCTCGGCGGGCGTGGCGTGCAGGGTCAGGGCGGCGGCGAGCGGCAGGGCGAGCAGGGTGATCTGCGAGCCGAACTGGGAGATCGTCTGCCCCGTCCAGAGCCGCAGGAAGTTCGCGTGCCGCCAGAGGCCCGTGGAGCGCGTTTTCGGTTCGTCGAGCCTCGCCATGCCGCCATCCTCGCCGCGCGCTGTCGTCCACCCCGCATCGGCGCGCCATCGTAGCATGTCTCTATCCGGTGGTGGGGGGGGGGCGACCGGCCGAGCGGCGGGGGGGGGGGAGGGCCCCCCCCCCCCCGGGTCAGAAACCACAA
>JAICIL010000432.1 GCA_025924435.1 Chloroflexia bacterium
CCGCGTCTACTACCATGTCTTCGGCCAGACGCGCGAGCAACTGGTGCGGGGCTGCGTTGACGCGAAGGCGCAAGGCTTCACGGCGGTCGGCCACCTGACGCCCTTCACCGACGACCCGCGCGACCAGCCCTATTTCAAGACGCACGCCGCCCGGATGGGCGACGCGATCGAGACGGTGCGCCAGTACCGCGAGGCGGTCGGGGACGACGTGGACCTGTGCATCGAGATCCACCGGCAACTGACCCCGGCGGAGGCGGTCGTGCTGGCGCGCGGCATCGAGCCGTACCACCCCTATTTCTACGAGGACCCGACGTTGCCGGACAACTTCGACGCGATGGCGCTCATCGCGCAGCACATCAGCATCCCGATCGCGACGGGCGAGCGGCTGCACACGATCTACGAGTTCGAAATGCTGCTGGCGCGCGGGGCGGTGCAGTACGTGCGGCCCGACGTCTGCATGTGCGGCGGACTGACGGGCGCGAAGAAGATCGCGGCCTTGGCGGAGGCGCGGCATGTCGGCGTCGTGCCGCACAACCCGCTCGGCCCGGTCAGCACGGCGGCGTGCATCCAACTCGCCGCCTGCATCCCGAACTTCGCCCTGCAGGAGTACCCACTCGGCGAGGATCGCCCGCCGAAGACCGAGATGGTGAAGACGACGGTGCAGCGCGAGGGCGGCTACCTCATCATCCCCGACGCGCCCGGCATCGGCATCGAACTGGCCGAGGACGCCGCCGAGCGCCACCCGTACAAGCCGCGCGCCGTCGTCACGCGGCTACGTGAGGATGGCTCGGTGATGGATCAGTAGCGCGGTTCGGGGTTCGAGGAATGGGCAACCCCAAACCCCGAACTCGTATCTCATTGCTTCGTGAGAAGCAGCGTGTTGCCCCACGGGTCCTGGACGGAAATGGCATCGCCCGTTTGGGTAGTCGTGAGGCCCGCCGCCGCGATCCGGTCGAGGACTTCCTGTCGGGCCGTCTCGGTCGGGAAGTTGACGGTGAAAAAGCGCAGGCCGACCATGTCCGCGGGCGCCGATGCCGCGCCCTTGCTGTGCCAGGTGTTCATGCCGATATGGTGGTGATAGCCGCCCGCCGAGACGAAGAGCGCGCTCGGCATTGCGGCGACGATGTCGAAGCCGAGGATGTCGTGGTAGAAGGCCGCGGCTTGCGCGATGTCGCCCACCTGCAAATGGATATGCCCGAGCCGCGTGCCCGCAGGCAGGCCGGTCCACGGTTCGCCGGCGCGCTCCGCCTCGGCCAGCAGGCCCCGGATATCGACCGGGTCCGCCGCCATCCGCACCTGCCCGTTCGCCCACTGCCACTCGCCGCGCGGCCGGTCGCGGTAGACCTCGATGCCGTTCTCGTCGGGATCGGAGAGATAGAGCGCCTCGCTGACGAGGTGATCGCCCTGGCCGAGCGGCAGGCCAAGTTCTAGCCAGTGCCGCACCCAGCGGCCGAGATCCGCCCGCGTCGGCACGAGGATGGCGAAGTGATAGAGGCCGGTGTAACTGGCCTGCTCGCGCGGCCAGGGCCGCGCGCCCGCCTGCTCCGTGAGGAGGAGCAGGGGCGTCCCGGCGACGCCCAGCGTCGCGGTCCCATCGCCCCGATCGAGGAGCGCGAGGCCGATCGCGTCGGTGTAGAAGGCCACCGAGCGATCGAGGTTGGAAACGGTGAGGGAGAGGAGACCGACCGTTGTCGCGGGGTCAATCGCCGTCGCCGATGTCGTCTGTGCTGATGTCGTCATGTGCGTTGTCCCTCTTCAGCGATTACCGACGGGCACAGCGTTGCATATCCTGTGCCCGCGCTTTTCCCAGCCGCCGATCAGTCCTGGCGCACGGCGGCGATATCGAGCGTGATCTTCACCTTGTCGCTGACCATCACGCCGCCCGCCTCCAGCGCCGCGTTGTACGTGATGCCCCAGTCGCTCCGGTTGATCGTCGTCTCGGCGGTGAAGCCGCGCCGCTGCTTGCCGTACGGGTCCTTGATCTCTCCGCCCTCTTCCACGTCCAGTTCAACTTCCTTGCTCACACCGTGGAACGTGAGGTTACCGAAGACCTTCCAATCGGTGTCGCTCACCTTCTCGACGCGCGTGCTCTGGAAATTGATCGTCGGATATTTCTCCGCCTCGAAGAAATCGCCGCTCTGCAGATGGGCGTCGCGCTTCTCCTCGCGGGTGTTGAGGCTCTTCGGATCAATCGTCGCCGTCACCGAGGAGGCGGTGTGATTCTCCTCGTTGATGACGATCTGCCCCTCGGTGATCTTGAAGTGCCCGCGCACCGTCGCGACCATCAGGTGCTTGACGGCGAACTCCCCCGCCGAGTGTGCCGGATCAATCGCCCATGTGCTTGTTCTCGTCTGCGTCGCGCTCATTGAGAAAATACCCCCTTGGTATGGAGCCGGCGTGGACGCCCACGCTATAAGCGGCTTACGAAGCGTAAGTGTACCCAGTGTACTCACACTTGTCAAGGGGCTTATCTTGTGTAAGAATGAGTGCATGAAGACGGAAGGGGCAGCGGGCGCCATTTGCCCGAACTACCATCGCGCAATTGAGTTGATCGGCCGCCGCTGGACGGGCGCGATCCTACTCGCCCTCAGCCACGGGGCGGAGCGCTTCTGCACGCTGACGGCGGCGGTCCCCGGCCTGAGCGACCGGCTGCTGTCGGAGCGGCTGAAGGAATTGGAGGCGGAGGGGATTGTGCGGCGCACGGTCATCCCGACCACGCCCGTCACGATCACCTATCACCTGACGGAAAAAGGCAACGGGCTGCGGGACGTGATGGACGCGGTCGGCCAATGGGCGCAGGAATGGCTCGCGCCGAAACCCGGAGCCGACGACACGGACGCCTGCCCGTGCGATCTCGTCACGGAGAACAA
>JAICIL010000433.1 GCA_025924435.1 Chloroflexia bacterium
CATCACTGCGTACGGGCGGTTCGTGAACCGCCCTCCCTAGATTCGTCCGGGCCGCTCCGACCGCGCCCTGCCGCCGCAAGAGGGCGGTTCACGAACCGCCCGTACGAAGCATCATGCCATCGCTATCGCGAAAGAGTATCATGTGGTCTTGACAGATACCCCACGTAGGTATATACTCCGCCTCAGATACCCCGGCTGGGTATCATGGAGGAGGGCGATGATGAGTGCGACGAAGACAGAACACGACTATCACTACCAGCGGGAGAGCGATGCGCTCCTCGTGCGGCTGCGCCGGATGGAGGGGCAGGTGCGCGGCGTGCAGAAGATGATCGAGGAGGGGCGGTACTGCGTGGACATCGTCACGCAGTTGCAGGCGATCTCGGCGGCGGCGGACAAGGTGGCCGAGCAGGTGCTCGAAGGACACATCCGCGGCTGCGTGGCGGACGCGATCAAGGAGCAGCGCGGCGACGAGGCGATCACCGAACTGATGAGCGTCCTCGGCAAGGCGATCCGCCGCTAGCGAAATACGCGACCGGGACAATGCCCCTGCTTGACTGAAAGGGTTATCGCATGGCGACGACGATTATTGAGACACGAACCGAGACTCCACCGGACGATCTGCGCGCGACAACGGAGACGGCGGAACTCGCGGTCTCCGGGATGACGTGCGCCTCCTGCGTGATGCGCGTCGAGAAGAGATTGAAGAAGGTGCCGGGCGTCGCGGACGCGGCGGTCAATCTCGCCACCGAGCGCGCGACCGTCACCTACGACCCCGCGCGGACCGACCCGGACGCGCTCGTCAAGAGCGTCGAGGCGGCGGGCTACGGCGCGACCGTTCAGGAGCGGGACGAACCGCTCGCGGCGAACCTCGCCATCGCGGGGATGACCTGCGCCTCGTGCGTGCGGCGCGTTGAGCGGGCGCTGACGAAGGTGCCGGGCGTCGAGGGGGCGAGCGTCAATCTCGCCACCGAACGGGCCAGCGTGACGCTCGGCGGCACGGCGACGATCAACGATCTGCTCACGGCGGTCGAGCACGCGGGCTATCAGGCCACGCCGCTCATCGAGGCCGAAGAGGAGCGCGAGGATGGCGAGTTGGTCGAGGAGCGGCGGCGACGGCGCGAGATGCGCGTCCGCTACGCCAAACTCGCCCTCGGCATCGGGTTGACCATCCCCATCCTCTTCATCGCCATGTTCCGTATGGAGATGCGCTACCGCGACTACTGGCTGCTCGCGCTGACGACGCCCGTCTGGCTGATCGTCGGCTGGGACTTCCACCGGAGCGCCCTGAAGAACGCCCGGCACGGCGCGGTCAACATGGACACGCTCGTCTCGGTCGGCGGCTCCATCGCCTTCTTCTACAGCGTCGTCGCGACCTTCGCGGGGCAGGACACCTTCTACGACACCGCCGCGATCATCATCACCTTCATCTTCCTCGGCAAAGTGCTGGAAGCCATCGCCAAGGGCCGGGCGGGCGGCGCGATCCGCGCGCTGATGGGCCTGGGGGCAAAGACCGCCCGCGTCGTGCGCGGCGGCGTGGAGCGGGATATTCCGGTTGCGCAGGTCCTGCCCGGCGATGTGCTGATCGTCCGCCCCGGCGAGAAGATCCCCGTGGATGGCACGATCCTCGAAGGCGCATCCGCCGTGGACGAGTCCATGCTGACCGGCGAGAGCCTGCCCATCGAAAAGCAACCGGGCGATGCGGTGATCGGCGCGACGATCAACAAGCAGGGCCTGCTGACAATGCGCGCGACCCGTGTCGGCAAACAGACCCAACTGGCGCAGATCGTTAAACTGGTGGACGCGGCGCAGACCGCGAAAGCGCCAATTCAGCAATTGGCGGACAAGATTAGCAGCATCTTCGTGCCGACGATCTTCGGCATCGCCGCGCTCACCTTCGTCGGCTGGCTCGTCGCGGGGCGCTCGCCGGTGGCGGCGATGGTCGCGGCGATCGCGGTGATCGTCGTCGCCTGCCCCTGCGCGCTGGGCCTCGCCACCCCGGCGGCGATCATGGTCGGCAGCGGCCGGGGCGCGGAGCAGGGCATCCTGCTCAAGGGCGGCGAGAGCCTCCAGCGCGTGCGGCAGGTGGACACGGTCGTCCTCGACAAGACGGGCACGGTGACGCGCGGCGAACCGGCGGTGACGGACATCATCCCGGCGAACGGCTGGGACGCGGACCATCTCCTGCGCCTCGTCGCCATCGTCGAGAAGGGTTCCGAGCACCCGCTGGCGCAGGCAATCGTGCGGCACGCGGAGGAACGCGGATTCGACCTCCCCGGCAATGCCAAGAACTTCGAAGCGCTCGTCGGCGGCGTGCAAGGCACGGTTGGCAAGCGGACGGTCGTCGTCGGCAACGCGCGGCTCTTCGCCGAAGCGGGCATTGTCCCGAACGCGGCACTCAGCGCGCAGCACTCGGCCCTCGAAAGCGCGGCGAAGACGGCGATGGTGGTCGCGATAGACGGCGAGTTGGCCGGGGTGATCGCCGTCGCCGACACGATCAAGCCGACCTCCGCCGAGGCGGTCCGCACGCTCCACCGCCTCGGCATCCGCGTCGTCATGCTCACCGGCGACAACACAACGACGGCGGAGGCAATCGGCCGGGACGTCGGAATTGACACCGTAATCGCCGAAGTCCGGCCCGCCGACAAGGCGGCGGAAGTGCAACGACTGCAAGCGGCGGGGGGCATCGTCGCGATGGTCGGCGACGGCATCAACGACGCGCCCGCGCTCGCCCAGGCGGACGCCGGCATCGCGATGGGCACCGGCACCGATGTGGCGATGGCGGCGGGGGACATCACGCTCGTCAAGGGCGATCTGCGCGCCATCGCGCAGGCGATTGATCTGTCGAAGCGGAC
>JAICIL010000434.1 GCA_025924435.1 Chloroflexia bacterium
GAAGAGTAAAAAATAAGCGACCTTTGTTTCTCTTCTCCCCTTTGCGTCCTTCGCGCCTTCGCGGTTCGAAGCGTTTTCTCGTGATGATGCGACGATCGTGGACGGTCGCCGCGCTCCCCGCCCTCGCGGATGGCCTCGTGCGGCGCGGCTCCGACGAAGCGGCGATTCGCGGCATCCTCGGCGAGAACTTCCTGCGCGTGCTGACCGGGGTGATGGGCTAACGGTGCAGCACCTGATAGTGCACCGCCCTCGGCGTAAGGCCCTCGCCGTTAATCGGCGTGACATCCATCGGGCAGGTGGAGAAGACGAGCACCGCGTCAACGAGCGCGCGCAGGATCACGAAATCGCCCGGCTTGCTCACCGGCGGCGCGATAGCGAGCCGCATGTTCTCCCGCACCGGAATGTTCATCCAGAGGTTGAGCGGGTTCGGCACGAGCGGCGGCGCGATGCCGAGCGCGGCCAGGGCGGCGATGAAGTTGTCCCGGCAGTTCGCGTGCCCCGGCGGGCAGCCGTAGTGTGCGTAGGTCCACGGGTCGCAGCAGGCGAAGAGCGTGTCATGGACGCCCGGCGAGGTGTCGCGCTCCATCACGAGCATACCGTCCCGGCGGTTGCTGTAGAGCGTGTCGCCCTCTTGCGGCCAGAGTTTGAGCAGCATCCGCCGCGTCTGCTCCATCGAGAGATAGTCGGTCGGGTCGTCGGCGCGGAAGGCCCATGTATCAACGACCTGGCTGCCGTGCGTGTTTACCAGTTTGATCGCTTCCCCCGCGCGGATGGCGACGGCGCGGCCCGTCCGGGCCGGGATCGTCTCCGTCGGCGATGCGGCGGTCGTGCCATCCGCTCTGTCCATCATCGCGCCTCCCGCTATTGCTCGGTGGCGGCAGGCTGGAAAGCCTGCTACCACCAGGGAAATCGCCTTCAACATTACGCGAAGGCGGGCAGCACCTCATCAATCACGCGCTTCAGTTGCCCCAGCTGATCCCAACTCGTGCAGCGCAGCGTCACCTCGCTGAACCCCATCCGCTCGTAGACCTTGAGATGCTCGATGCATTCTTCGGGCGATCCCGTCGCCGTCCACTGCGCGACGAAGTCCATCGGGTAATCGAGCATGTAGTAGGTGTCGAGGAACTGCTTCGATTCGGCCAGCGCCGCGTCCCGATCCTCGTTGACGTTGATGTTGTGGTAGAGGTGGGTTGCGATCTCGTCCGGGTCGCGCCCCGCCTCCCGCACCTTCGCGCGCACGTCTTCAATTCGCCACGCGACATCCTCCGGGTCGGCGATCGAGGTCTGCCAGCCGTCGGCGTGGCGGGCGACGCGCCGGTGCGTTCGCTCGATCACCGCGCGGTCGCCGCGCGCGTTGTTGGCGATCCAGATCGGCGGTCGCGGCTTGGCGGCGGGCTTCGGCTCGACGGTCACATGCGCGAACCGGTAATGCTTCCCCTCGTGCGTCACGTCGTCCTCGGTCCAGAGGCGCTTGAGGATGGTGATCCACTCCGTCAGCCGCTCGACGCGCGCCTTGTTGTCCACGCCGTAGACCGCATTCTCGATGTCGCCGCCCGCCTGCGGGACGATGCCCGTGCAGCCGACCATCACCGTCCGCCCCTCGGAGAGGAGGTCGAGGCTCGCCCACTGGTATGCCAGTTGCACCGGGTCGCGCAGCGTGAAACTCGCCATGCACGCCGCGCCGAGGCGGACGCGGCGCGTGCGGGCGGCGACGCCGGAGAGGAGCGTGATGGACTCCATCCGGGGCTTGCCGAAGAGGCTGTCGCCCACCCAGACGGAGCGGAACGCGCCGGAATGGTCCGCGATCTCCGCCGTTTTCAGCATCTGCTCGGCGGTCGTCGCGCCGAACAGGACACCCCGGTTCGGCAAGGTCAGCCCGAATTCCATGATAAACCTCCTTATGCCCGAACCTCCCGCCCCCCATTTCCCGCAGGGAAAGGAGCGACGGGATCGGCGCGCAGATGCGTCGCGAGGAACGCGAGCATCCGTGCCCAGGAGTCTTCGCCTGCGGCGCGGTTCCCTGCGGGCGTGCCGCCATATGCGTAGACCTTCTTCCGCACCGGATAGAGGGCGTGTGCGGCCGTCATCGGCAGATATGGCGGCGTCATGCTATGCCCGGCTGAAGGATAGGTAATATGCTCGTCCGGGTAGAGATGCCGGTGCTCCCGCAGCCGCTCCATCGCGATCTCGGCGAGCGTGCGGGAAGGCCACATCTGGTCGTCCGCGCCGGAGATGAGGAGGACCGGCCCGTTGATCCGCTCCACGGGGATGGTGGCGCGCCGTACCGCCCGGGCATCTTCGATGGCGGCCAGGTACATCGGCGTCAGCGGGATCGGCCCTTCGCCCCAGCGATCGTTGAGCGACTCGTCGCGGGGGATGAACGGCAGCGGCTCGCCCCGATGGGTCCACGCGGGGCTGTTCACGGTCGTCGGGTCCCCGGCAATCGCCCCGTTCATCACACCGCTCGGGACGATGCCAACGACGGCGCCGATCTTGGGGAACGTCGCACCGAGCAGGAGGGCGAGTTCGCCCCCGCGCGACGTGCCGATCACGCCGATCGTCCGGCCGCCGACGGATTCCTGGCGCAGGAGCCAGTTGATTGCCGTCTCGAAGTATTCGAGGGGGATCGCCCGCAGTTCGGGCGGCAGGTGCTCCGCATTGAAGTAGGCGAGGGCGAGAGTGGTGAAGCCGCGCGAGGCGAGGAGCGTCGCCCGTGATTCGATCAGGCCACCGCCCGATCCACCGACGACGATCACGGCCGGTGCGGGCGCACTCGGCGGCACGAAGAGTGTGGCGACCAGCCCTTCGTCTCGTATCGGGATC
>JAICIL010000435.1 GCA_025924435.1 Chloroflexia bacterium
GCCGGTGCGGCCGTTGCCGCCGCTGGTGCGGTGGTGGGCGCCGCCGCGCCGGTGGTGGGGGCGGCGGGCTTGGGGGTATCGGTGGCGGTGCTGCCGCCGCAGGCGGCGAGGATGGCCGCCGCCGCGCTCGCCGCGATGCCGCCGAGGAATCCGCGCCGCGTCAGTTGGGAATCCCGCCGTGTGTGACTCGCCATTGCCTGCTCCTCCATGATGCCGAAAGCGGCAAACGCCCGCTGCTTCCCTCCCGGATGGGAACATGCCGTTGCCGCAAATGCGCGTACCGCGCGACAGACGCCTATGGCGTTTGAGGAACCGTCGGCTTGCGCGAAAGCCCCGAACGGCAGCATGAGCGGCGATGGATTCCCTGACCGGAAGTTACTGACACGCTATCATCCATGACGCCATTTTGTCAAGCGAAAAGATATGCGGAAGGTGAATCCGGGCAAAAGGACGATCCCGACGGGGGCTTGCGCTACAATCAGCGGCGTCGGTGGCCGAGTCGTCCGAATGGGAGGAGCAATCACCATGGCCCTCGAATGGGGAACCGAGCAGCAGGCGCGCCTCGACGCGCTCCGCGACGATCTGGCGCAGGTGAGCACCGCCTCCGCCACGCAATTGCTCGTGCAGCAGGGGTGGCGCAACACGTACATGCAGGGCATCCTGCCCCTCGAACCGCTCGGCCTGGGCAAGCGGCTCGTCGGGCGGGCGCGGACGTGCCGCTATCTGATGCGGCGCGGGCCGGAAGGGCCGCCCGACCCGGCGAGGCGGCGCACCTCCGCCGAGATCGTCCTGATCGAGTCCATCGAGCCGGGGGACATCTTCTGCGTGGACGCGCTCGGCGTGCCGACGGCGGGGATCATCGGCGACATCCTCGCGACGCGCCTCAAGTATCGCGGCACCCTCGCGGCGGTGATCAACGGCGCGGTGCGCGACACCCCGTACTTGAAGGGCGTCGGCCTGCCCGTCTTCACCGGCCATGCCCACCCCGCCGCGAGCGGTCGGGACGTGGTCGCGGTGGATTACGACGTGCCGTGCAACATGGCGGGCGTCCATCTGCTGCCCGGCGACGTCATCCTCGCCGACGACGAGGGCGTGCTGGCGATGCCGCTCGACCTGGCGGAGCACATCGCGGCGCACGGCCCGGCGAAGGAGCGGCAGGAAGTCTGGATTCGCGGCAAGGTCGAGGCGGGCGGCTCCGTCCACGACTACTATCCGCCGAACGACGAGAAAGCGGCGGAGTACGAGCGCGAGACGGGGCAGTCATACCACCGCTAACCGAGAACCCCATCGAGCGTGCGAAGTGGTGATGGCAGGATGCAAATCCTGCCATCATCGTCTCCACATCGTCATCCCCAATGATGTGCGGATGCGGCCATATCCCTCTGCCGCTCACATTCCGCGGGTGTGCCCACGTTGTCGCCGGTCGGTGAGCGTTTCATGACTGTTCGCCGCACGAGTTCGTGATTTTCATGGGTCATGATAATCGCGCGCTCCTGAGTGTGGCCGGAGGGGTGGGGCGTCATGAAACACTTCGCGCTCGCGGACGGTCAAACCCATCGGGTGGCGCGTCCGGCCCGGTGATAAGCCGTTCACATCGCCGCGATAATTTTGATGCAGGCTACTGATGCCGTGCCGCGATTGGTAACCTGTCCAAAAGGACACAGCGCGAACCCGCCGGATGGACGATGCTCGATGGGGGCACAACGACGTATGGTGGGCGATGGGTGGATGTGCCGTGTGTTTGTCAGGAAAGAAGGCAGGTCGGTGTTCTCACACGGGGCATGCGGAAGGAGCGGGGCGTAATGATGGCGAATACAGAAGAAGAACAGGGTCCTATCACGAAGGAAAGGCGGTTCAATTTAATGGAACGTGTCACATTCCCACCGACGAACGGGCACTATCCGCCCGTCGCGGCCCCGGCGCCGCCGATGGAGGGGCAGCACCCCTCCATCGCCAATCCGATCATTCAGGCGCTCGATGTCGTCAAGGTCTTCGACACGGGCAAGGTGAAGGTGCCCGCGCTCCGAGGCGTCTCGTTCGCCGTCGGGCGGGGCGAGATGGTGGCGGTCATGGGGCCGTCCGGCTCCGGCAAGACGACGCTCCTCAATTGCCTCGCCGGGTTGGAGGCGATTGACGCCGGCCAGATCATCGTGGACGGCACGGACATCGCCACGATGAACGACAGGACGAAGACGGAATATCGCGCCCGCCACATGGGCTTCGTCTTCCAATTCTACAACCTCCTGCCCGTCCTCTCCGCCGTGGAGAATGTCGAACTGCCCCTCGTTGTCAGCGGCGTGAACACGAAGGAGGCGCGGCAGCGGGCGATGCGCGTGCTCGAACTCGTGCGGCTCACGGAGTGGGCGGCGCACAAGCCCGCCGAACTCTCCGGCGGCCAGCGGCAGCGTGTGACGATCGCCCGCGCGCTCGTCAACGAACCCGCCATCGTCTGGGCGGACGAGCCGACCGGCGACCTCGACAGCGAGACGGCGGACGAGATCATGGGCCTGATGCAGGACCTCAACGCGCGGCACGGCCAGACCTTCGTGATCGTCACGCACGACGGCGGCATCGGCGCGCGCTGCCAGCGGATCATCAAGATGCGCGACGGCCAGATCATTGATGACGGCCTCGGCCACGTCGCCGACCCGCGCTCATTCTCCGGCGACGGCCAGGCGCGGCCGATAGCCAGTAACGAGTAACGAGGTGGTAGCGGCGGCGTTACAACCAGCGCGCGTTGCAGGGTGGGAACGCGGCGGGACCCCCGGCTAGGGGTCAGCAAAATTAACAAAAATTAGGCAAACCCCATAA
>JAICIL010000436.1 GCA_025924435.1 Chloroflexia bacterium
CTATCGCCGCCACGCTCCTCCTATTGAGCATCTGCGCCCCGCTCGCGGGCGTATCGGTGGCGGCGGACGACGTGGACCCGGCGGCGCTCCACCAGCAGTGGCTGGACGCAATCAATCGCGGCGACCTGCCCGCCGTGATGGACCTCTTCACCGACGACGCGGTCTATGAGGGCGGTTTCGTCTGCCGCAATGCGCCCTGCGTCGGCAAGGACGCGGTGCAGGGCGAGATGGAGTTCCTCATCGGTCGGCACGCGCAATTCACGCGCACGCGCATGGAGGTCTCCGAACTGACGGCGACGGGTTTCCGCGAGCGTGTGATCTCCGGGTGGAACGAGACGCGCGCCGACCCGTACGCGGACGCGGGCCTGGATCGCTTCATCAGCGTGACGACGCTCGGATTGCGCGGCGACAAAATCGCCTCGATCACCTATCGCGGCGACAGCGGGGACGCACCATCCACGCAATTTATGGCCGCGCTCCCACCCCGGCCCGCACCGCCACCGCCCATCTCCGCGGACTACGGGCGCTTCGTGGACGTGAATGGGCACAAAATGTACCTCGAATGCCTGGGGACGGGCAGCCCGACGGTCATCCTCGAAGGGGGCCTCGGTTCGGGTCTGGCGGCGAGCGGCAAAATCTGGAATCAGCGCAACGGCCGTAATTCGATCCAGCCCGACATCGCGCGGGGGACGCGCGTCTGCACCTACGACCGCGCCGGGTATGGCCTGAGCGAGCAGGGGCCGGTCGTGCCCCACACCGCGCAATCGTTCGTGGACGATCTGCACGATCTACTCCGCGCCGCCGACATCGCGGGGCCGTATGTGCTGGCGGGGATTTCCCTCGGCGACCCGATCGTCCGCCTCTACGCGAGCGAGCACCCGGACGACGTCGCGGGGTTGGTGCTGATGGATGGCGCGAACGATTCGGCGTCCGTTGACGAGTTGGTGCAGACACTCTCGCCGCCGGATTACGTGCAACGATACACGAACTCAAATAGCCAGGCCAATGCGAAGAATGCCAGCCCGCAGGGGCCGGGCGGCGGCTACGACGCGGAAACCTTCGAGGCGCAGGTGCGGGCGATGGGGCCGCTGCCCGACGTGCCGCTCGTCTCGCTGGTCGCCGGGATTCCCGAAAATCCCGGCGACTACATACCAAACGGCTTCCCCTATCTCCAGTACGAGCAACTCCATCTGCAAGCGATGGAGCAGATCGCGCACAGCGTCCCGAACGGCGTGTTCATGGTCGTGGACACGAGCGAGCATCCGATGAACGGTTACGTCGGGCGGCTGATCGCCAAGACCGTCCTGGATGTCGTCGCGAAGGCGCGGGGAGAGGCGTGACCGATGCCCGGCGATGCGCGCCCCCACCGCTTGCCCCGCCGTCGCTTCCTCCGCCATTCCGCGATTGCTGCGGCGACCGCCCTGCTCGCGGCGTGCGGGCATGAGCCGGACGATCCGGCGTTCGCGACCTTCACGCCCGCCCCGACCCGCGTCGCCGGTACGCCCACGATCACGCCGATCATCCCGATCCCGACACCCACGCCCACCGCCGCCCCCACAGCCACGCCCGGCGTCGCGGCGACGCCCGCGGCGCGCGCGACCGGCGTCGCCAGCACCCCGACGTCCGCCCCGGCCGCTGCCTCCACCGCGACCCCGCCCGTCGAACTGCTGACGGAGATAGATCGCAAGGCGCTGCTCGCCCGGCCCGGTGGCCTGGCGCTCGACGCGCAGGGGAATCTCTACGTCACGACGGGAACCTATCCGCACATCCAGAAGTTCGACCGCTTCGGGCGGCTGCTGACCGCCTGGGGGAACGGGCCGGGGAGCGGGGACGGCCAGTTCGTCGTCACGGCGGGCAGCGTGACGACGTACGGGATCGCCGTGGACCTCAATGGCAACGTCTACGCGACCGATTTCAATGGCCGCGTCCAGAAGTTCGACGGCGGGGGCAACCGATTAGCGAGTTTCGGGAGCAACGGCACGGGCGACGGGGAGTTCGACCGCCCGCTCGCGGTCGCGGTGGACGGCGCCGGGAATATCTACGTGACCGACATGCGCGACCGCGTGCAGAAGTTCGACCCGGCGGGGAAGTTCCTCCGCGCGTGGGGCGGCAGCGGTACGGATACGGCACGCTTCGCCTTCCCCGCGGGCATTGTGGTCGCGGGATCGAACGTCGTCGTCACCGACACGGGCAACAGCCGCGTCCAGCGATTCGACAGCGACGGCAGTTTCTTCGGGGTATGGGGCGGGTACGGCGTCGGGGATGGCCAGTTCGACCATCCGCAGTATCCGGCGCTCGACGCGGCGGGCAATCTCTACGTGGCGGACAGTGCGAACCACCGCGTGCAGCGGCTCGACATGCGCGGCATCACCGTCGCGAAATGGGGCCGCTACGGCAGCGGCCCCGGCCAGTTCAACTACAGCGGCGGGGTCGCCGTGGACAAGCAAGGCAACGTCTTCGTCACGGATACCGGCAACCAGCGCATCCAGAAGTTCCGACAAACAATAGATGTCCTGCCACGGAATTCATGACCTGTTCGTTCATGACTTTTGTTCCTCAGCAGGCAGCGAGGCGCGCCGCGCGGCAATCGCGGTGATACGATGACATCCGACGCCGTCACCTGTTCTCGCTTGCCATCTGCTGCCCGCTGCCGCTCGTAATTGAAAGGAGCGCACCGTGCCCCGACCGGATGAGATTGGCGTGCCGAGCAATTGGGGGCGTTGGGGGGACGAGGACGAGCGGGGGACGGCGAACTTGCTCAGTGCGGGGCTGGTGCGGGAGGCGGCGCGGTTGATTCAAAGCGGCAC
>JAICIL010000437.1 GCA_025924435.1 Chloroflexia bacterium
GGTCGCTCAGTTTGAGGTCCGGCAGATAGGTGCGGATCGGCGCGTCGAGATCGAGTTTCCCTTGCTCCACGAGGCGCATCGCCACCGTGCCAGTGAAGGTCTTCGTGATCGAGCCGATCTGGTAGAGCGTGCGTGCATCCACCGCGAGCGGATGGTCCACATTCGTCACGCCGAGGCCGCCGACCTGCTCCGCGCCGTCGTGGTACACGCCGACCGCCACGCCGGGCACATGATAGTGCGCCATCGCCTGCTCGATGAAGGCGTGCAATTCGCCGTCAAGTGGGTGCTGTTCCATTACTCGTCTCCTCGCACTAGGACTGAAGACTGAGGACTGAGGACTGAGCGGGGGCCGCCCGTGCAACAGCCGGTATTCGCTACTGTACATTAATCCGCGCGCATTCTCGCCCCATCGTCGCCTGATGCGATAGCATAGCAGCGAGGATGCTCAGTCCTCAGTCCTCAGTCCTCAGTCCTCAGTCCTTGCGACTGAAAGGAGCATGCATGGAACTCGGATTGACCGGCAAGCGGGCGCTCGTCACCGGGGCGAGCCGGGGAATTGGCTACGCCATCGCGGCGGGGCTGGCGGCGGAGGGCGCGCGGGTCGCCCTCGCCGCGCGGACGGCCGCCGATGTTGAGGCGGCGGCGAAGCGTCTGCGGGACGACGGCGCGGAGGCCGTCGCGCTGACGGGCGATCTCACGGTCGCGGCGGAGGTCGAGCGCGTCGTGCGGGAAGCGGCGGAGGCGTTCGGCGGGCTGGACATCCTCGTCAACAATGTCGGCGGCGGCACGGGCGGCAACACGGACGAGGCGTGGCAGCACACCTTCGACGTGAACCTCAACGCGGCGGTGCGGGCCAGCCGCGCCGCCGTGCCGCTGATGCAGGCGCAAAAGAGCGGCGTCATCCTCATCATCTCGTCCGTCTCCGGCTGGCAGGTCGGCGGCTCGCCGCAGTACAACGCGGCGAAGGCGGCGGAGATCATGTACGCCCGCTCGCTGGCGAAGGAACTGGGCGCGGAGGGCATCCGCGTCAACGCCGTCTCGCCCGGCTCGATCATGTTCGCGGGGGGCGGCTGGGCGCGGCGCAAGGAGCGCGACCCGGAGGGCATCGCCGCCTTCATCGCCAATGACATGCCCCTCGGCCGCTTCGGCACGCCGGAGGAGATCGCCAATGTCTGCGTCTTCCTCTGCTCCGACCGCGCCAGCCTCGTCACCGGCGCCAACATCGCCGTGGACGGCTGCCAACTCAAACCGTCCATCTGAGGGATTTGAACCACAGAGACACAAAGAACACAGAGAGGCACGAAGAGACAAGAGGTAAAATTCTCTCCTCTTCTTCGTGTTTTCTCTGTGCCCTCTGTGTCTCTGTGGTTTATCCTTCTCCGATGACGCATGCGATGGCGATGCCGGTGCGGGTGTTCGAGCGGCGGGAGGTGCGGGAGGCGGTCGCCTACGCGCAAACGGGCGGCATCGCGCTGCATTTCTTCCGCTGGTCGCACCCGCACTTCGGCACCGGCGAGTATTGCCACATCCTTTCGAGCGACCGCGACCTGCTGATCGAGTTCGGCGCGGCGTACGGCTTCCCGGCGCACCTCCTCCAGCCACCGCGCCGGGGCCGGGGCGTCTGGCACTTCGACGCCTTCGGCTGGCGCGCCATCGCCCTCCGCCGCCTCGCCACCAAACTGACCGGGGACGAAAGCATATTGAACCGCAGAGACGCAGAGGAACGCAAAGAAGAGAGATAAAGAGGAAGGAAGAAAGAGAGATGGCGTCGTGCTATTCTTCTCCCCTCGTATTCTCTGTGCCCCTCTGCGTCTTCTGCGTCTCTGCGGTTCAATCGGCTTCGACCGAAGGAGGGTGGGATGCCTGCGACGGATATTCGGCGGCGGGTGGAGATCGGTGCGGAAGCGCTGATGCAGTTGGAGAATGTCGGGACGGCGACGCTCTCCGGCCTGCTGATGCGGCGGGGGGTGCGCTCCGTCTTCATGGCGGGGGTGCTGCCGCTCAACCCGCACAAGCACATGGTCGGGCGGGCGTTCACGCTGCGCTATCTCCCCGCGCGGGAGGACATGCCCGGCGGCGAGGGGCTGGACGACCTGACGAATCTCCAGCGCCAGGGCGTCGAGACGGTCGGGCCGGGCGAGGTCTTCGTCATTGACGCGCGCGGCAACACGAACGCGGGCAGCCTCGGCGACATCCTCGCCGCCCGCATCTTCAAGCGCGGCGCGACGGGCCTCGTCACCGACGGCGCGTTCCGCGACACGCCGACGATCCGCGATCTCGGCCAGCCCGTCTACGCGCGCGGCATGCACGCCGCCGTCAACACGACGCAGCACTTCGCGGCGGACATCCAGGTGCCGATCGCCTGCGGCGGCGTGATGGTCTGCCCCGGCGACGTGCTCGTCGGCGACGGCGAGGGCGTGATCGTCGTGCCGCAGGCGATGGCGGCGGAGGTCGCGGCGGAGGCGGCGGAGTACGAGCCGAAAGAGATCTTCATCCGCGAACTGATTGACAGCGGTCGCAGCATCAAGGGCGTCTATCCCCCGGACGCCGAAACCCTCGCCGCCTACGAGCGGTGGAAACTGAAGCAGTAGCGGGGTAATAATCAGGAGTCAGGAGTCAGAACGGGGGCGAATCCTCTTCCCGCTGCCCGCTGCCTGCTCATACTCTTTCACGGTAGCCATGTCGTGATACGCCTGCTTCTTCCATCACTGCGTACGGGCGGTTCGTGAACCGCCCTCCCTAGATTCGTCCGGGCCGCTCCGACCGCGCCCTGCCGCCGCAAGAGGGCGGTTCACGAAC
>JAICIL010000438.1 GCA_025924435.1 Chloroflexia bacterium
GCGCGTCCAGTTCGGCGACGATACGTTCGTCAGCAAGCCGCCGCCGGCGATCGCGATTGCCGGTGATCCGAGCAACGCGGGGCCGACCTACGCGACGCTCGGCGGCCGGGCGAGCGGCATCCTCGCCCCGGCGCCGGTGCAAACGGGCGCGCCGGTCACGACGGTGATGTCCGCGACGGGCGACATCGCGCAGGATACGCCCGCCCCCGGCGCGACGCTCTCCGGCTACGACGCGGAGACGCGGCACAATGTCGCCTCCGTCTTCGCGGATTACCGCGACCGCGTCGGCCTCGCGACGATCGGCCTGGCGATCTCCGAACCCTTCCGCGCGGGCTTCGTCGTCGGCGGGCAGCCGAAACAGGTCGTCGTGCAGGTCTTCGAGCGGCGCGTGCTGACCTACACGGCGGCGAACACGCCCGCCTTCCAAGTGGAGATGGGCAACGCGGGCCGTCAGTATTACCAGTGGCGCTACCCACCCGGCGCGCCGCCCATCCAACCGCCGCAATAGCGCGGGTGGATTGCTTTCCGTGGTCGCGGGGGAGCGGCCGTTTCCGTGATACACTCCCGGTGGGCAATGGCGCGAAACGTGCGTTATTGTTCCTGTGGCCGTTCGGCGTCGGAAGGAGAGATGATTGATGGCGACGGAGACGAAGATTTCCATCGAATACTGCACCGCCTGAGGATACCTCGATCGGGCCGTCAGTTTGGCGGACACGCTGCTCCACGACTACAAGAATAAGATCGGCGCGTTGACGTTTGTGCCCTCCACGGGCGGCGTCTTCGAGGTCGCGGTGAATGGGTCGGTCATCCACTCCAAGAAGGAGACGGATCAGTTCCCGGACGAAGAGACGATCATCAAGCGGGTCGGTGAGATGGTCGGCGCGTAAGCGGGCCGTATAACCTCACCCCTGCCCCCTCTCCATCGCGATGGAGAGGGGAATTTTTTCTCGGCACTCAGCGCTCAGCACTTCCGTCTCCCCTTGACGCAGGGCAGGTTTGGCGGTTCCATACCCGTATCGCCGCGCCGTTGCGGCGATGATGCGGAAGGGTTGAAGGGTGATGCAGGGTAAGCGGTTTGTCCTCTGGCTTCTCGGCGCGCTGATCGTCGTTTCGATCCTCTTCATGATCGGCACGGCGACGCTTGCCCACGGGAAGGCGGATGTCTGCCGGGGTTATTACGACCCGCAGCAGCAGGCGGCGTGCGCCGCGACAGCCACTGTCGGGCCACCGCCGGGGATCGTCAAGTACCACTGAGCGAGTAGGCGGTAGACGGTAGTCAGTAGTCAGAACGGGATCGAATCCTCTGACTACTGACTACCGCCTACTACCTACTGACACAGGCGGATATTCGCGTCCAACTCCTGGAACTTCTGGAGGATATTCGCGTAGCCGCGCTCGACGTAGCGGATGCCGCTGATCCGCGAGACGCCTTCCGCGACGGCCGCCGCGATCAGGTAACTGAACCCGGCGCGCAGGTCGGGAATCGTCATATCGGCGGCGCGCAAGGGCGTCGCGCCCCGGATGACGCAACTATGGGCGTGGTCGCGGCTCCGGAAACGGCACGGTTTCTCGCCGAGGCACTGGCGGAAGAGTTGGATTTCCGCGCCCATCCGCACCAGTTCCTCCGTGTAGCCGAACCGCTTCTCGTAGACCGTCTCGTGGACGACCGAGAGGCCGTCCACCTGCGTCATCAGCATGACGAACGGCTGCTGCCAGTCCGTCATGAAGCCGGGGTGGACATCCGTCTCCAGCGCGATCGGCTTCAGCGGGCATTCCGGGTAGAAGAAGCGGATGCCGCCCGGCTTGACCTCGAACCCCGCGCCGACCTGACGCAGTTTGTTGAGGAACGTCAGCATGTGGGCCTGCTCGGCCCCCTCGACCAGCACATCGCCGCCCGTGATGATCCCGGCGATGGCGAACGAGGCCGCCTCGATGCGGTCATTGATGATCGTGTGCTCCGCGCCGTTCAGCCGCTCGACGCCCTCGACGACGATCGTCCGGTCGGTATCCATATAGATGATCGCGCCCATCTTCTGCAGGAGCATCACCTGATCCATGATCTCCGGCTCGACGGCGGCATTCTTGATGAGCGTCGTCCCCTCCGCGAGCACCGCCGCGAACAGCGTGTTCTCGGTCGCGCCGACGCTCGGATACGGCAACTCGATCACCGCGCCGCGCAGGCGGTCGGCGACGGCGTAGTAGCGGCCCTCCTGGAAGACGATGTGCGCGCCGAGTTGTTCGAGGGCGCGGACGTGGAAATCCACCGGGCGCGTGCCGATGTCGTCCCCGCCGAGCATCGGGATGACCGCCTTGCCGTAGCGATGCAGGAGCGGCCCGAGGAGCAGGATCGGGATGCGGTTCAGGCCGCTGAAGCCGAGCGGCACTTCGGGCGTTTCCACCGTCGGCGTGTGCAGCCGCAGGCTGTTGCCCGCCACGGAATCCCACTCGTAGGTCAATCCGACGCTGCGGCAAACATCGAGCGTGACCGCGATGTCGCCGATATGCGGGACGTTGTGCAGGAAGACCGGCTCGTCCGTCAGGAGGCTGGCGACGATCTCCTTGGTCGCGGCATTCTTCGCACCGCTGATGCGCACCCGTCCCCTAAGCGGCTTGCCGCCCTCGATTTCGTAATATGGCGTTTCGATACGGATTCTCCTTCGAGGTTAATAGCACGATAGGACGTACGCAGTTGGAGCGGGTTTCCCGGTGGTGGGGGGGGTGATCCGGGGAAAAAACCGCCCGCGGTAGCACGCCCCCACCCGCGTGGGCAAGGCCCCACGCGGAAAC
>JAICIL010000439.1 GCA_025924435.1 Chloroflexia bacterium
GCCGCCGGGCAGTGCTTCAGCATAGACGTGTGGGCGGAGATAATTGGGCGGCCCGTCGAGCGGGTGCTGCGCGTCGAGACGTTCGTCGAGCAGGGCTACGCCGCGTGCGCGACGCTCGACGATGCGCTCCAGCGGCTGACGCGCGAGATTGCATCGCCCGCGCGGCGGCTCGTCTCGCTCAAGAGCATCGCGGGCTATCGCTCCGGCCTCGCCTTCGACCCGCCCAGCGCCGCACAGCGACAAGCGGCGGCGGCGGCCTATCGAGAACTGCGGGATCCGTCGCTGCGTGGCGGCTCCGGCCGGATCGCGGCGAAACCGCTCGTGGACACCATCGTCTGGACCGCGCTGGAAGCCGCCGCGCCGCAGGGGCTGCCGATGCAGTTCCACGTCGCCTTCGGGGACGACGACATCGTGATGACGAAGAACGACCCGACGCTGATGCGCGCCCTCTTCGCGCACGAGCCGTTCCGCGCCGTGCCGCTCGTCCTGCTCCACTGCTACCCGTTCCACCGGCAGGCGGGCTATCTCGCCTGCACCTATCCGAATGTCTACGCGGACCTCGGCCTGACCATCCCCATCGTCGGCCCCGGCGCGGCGACCGTGCTGGCGGAAATGCTCGAACTCTGCCCGACGCGCCAACTGCTCGCCTCGACCGACGGCCACATGGAGCCGGAATTCCAATGGTTCAGCATTTTCGTCTGGCGCTGGGCGCTCGCCCGCGTCCTCGGCCAGTATGTGGAGTGGGATATCCTCGATAGCGACACTGCGCTCGCCGCCGCCCGCGCCATCCTCCACGACAACGCCCTGCGCGTCTATCAGACGGGGACGTGAACCGCTGGCGTCCCTGACGTCCCGGCGATTTGATCGCCCTTCTCCAGTGCGGCGAGGATGCGTTCGGGGGTGAAGGGCTGTTCGGTGAGCCAGACACCGGTGGCGTCGTGGATGGCGGCGGCGAGGGCGGGCAGGAACGGGACAAGCGGCATCTCGGCCATGCCGCGCGCGCCGAACGGGCCGTTCGCGTCCGCCAGTTCGAGGATGACGGGGACGATCTCGGTCGGCATATCGAGGATGGTCGGCAGGAGATAGGTGCTCAGGTACGGCGTGAGAATCTGCCCATCGCGCACCTGGAGGTTTTCCAGTAAGGCGTAGCCGACCGCCTGCGCGAGACAGCCCTCGATCTGCCCCTCCACCTGCTGCCGGTTGATCGCCTTGCCGACATCGTGGACGCTGATCACCCGGAGCACCTGCACCTGCCCGGTCAGCGTGTTCACCGCGACCTCGACGGCCTGCGCCGCGTAGCCGTACGCGTAGTTCGGCGACCCCGCGCCGGTGGCGGGATCGAGCGCGGTCGTGGCGGGCGGGCGATACTGGACGGTCGCGGCGACTTCCTCGGTGTCCGTCTCGCCCCACTTCGCCAATGCCTCCACCGCCGCATCGCGCACGGCGCGGCCCGCCATGATCGTCAGGCGGGAGGCGGAGGCGCTGCCCGCGTCCGGCGCCGCGCCGCTGTCGTCCGTCACCATCGCGATCCGCTCCGGCGGCAGGCCGAGCGCCTCGGCGGCAATCTGCCGCAGGCTGAGGTGCGACCCCTGCCCGACATCCGCCGCGCCGATCCGCACCCGCGCCCGCGCGATCTCCCCCGTGCCGAACAGTTCCACCGTCGCCGTGGACTGCTCCGGGTAGCCGAACGAGTAGCCGAGATTCTTGATCCCGCAGGCGATGCCGACACCACGACGGAGGGAAGGACTGAGGACTGAGGACTGAAGACTGAGGGAAGGTGAAATCCCACTCAGTCCTGAGTCCTCAGTCCTCAGTCCTATCTCTTTGGCGCAGCGTTCGAGCACGGACAAGGCGCTGACGCCGGGCGGGAGGGGGCGCCGGGTCGGTTCGATGCTGCCCTCGCGGTAGATGTTGCGGCGGCGCAGCGCGACCGGGTCCATGCCGAGGGCGTGGGCGAGGCGCGTCACCATCACCTCGCTGGCGAACTGGGCCTGCGGCGCTCCGAACCCCCGGAACGCGCCGCACGGGATGTTGTTCGTGTAGACCGCGTACCCGTCCACGGCGATATGCGGGATTTCGTAGCAACCGCTCGCGAACAGCGTCGCCACTTTGATCACCTCGGCGCTCGTCGAAGCATACGCGCCGCCATCGGCGATCACCTCCGCCTCGACGGCGGTGATGCGGCCGTCGCGCATCGCGCCCCAGCGGCAGCGCACCGCGATCGGGTGCCGCTTGTGGTGGCCGAGGATGGATTCCTCGCGGCTCCAGACGAGCACGACGGGGCGGCGCAGTTTCCAGGTTGCGAGGGCGAGCAGGTGCTGGATCGAGAGATCTTCCCGCCCGCCGAACGCGCCGCCGATCGCGGCGTAGCGGACGACAATCTGTTCCTCCGGTAGTTGAAGCATCCGCGCGATCTGGCGGCGGTCCTCGTGCAGCCACTGGCCCGCCGTCTCCACGACGATCCGCCCATCCTCGTCCTCGTACGCGATCCCCGCCTCCGGCTGGAGGAAGGCATGCTCCTGCCAGGACGTGCGGAACTCACCGTCCAGGACAACATCCGCTTCCGCGAGCGCGCGGGCCGCGTCCCCCTTGCGGATCGGCACACGCTGGAGGAGGTTCGTACCCCGCTCCGCATGGACGAGCGGCGCGTCCGGGGCGAGCGCGGCGTGCGGATCGGTGACGGCGGGGAGGTCCTCGTACGTAACATTGACGAGCGCCACGCCTGCCGCCGCCGCTTCCTTGCTCTCCGCCGCGACGAGCGCGACTTTATCGCCCGTGAAC
>JAICIL010000440.1 GCA_025924435.1 Chloroflexia bacterium
CCCTTCGTCCTCTCGGGGGGGGGGGGGTTGCCGGGGGGGGGGGCGCCCACCGCGCTCCTCCCGCGCCGCGGCCCCCCCCCCCCCACCACCGGCTTGCTCTCGCGAATCGCGTAACTCCTCAATAAGTCGAGCCGGGGATGCGCCGAAAAGGGGGCGCGAACCATCGAACATCGCTCCTTCACGGGCGCAATGATAGCATGGATGCGCCGATACGAATGAACGGGGGGCGCGACGGTTTGATGCTCGTCGCGCTTTCAGTCCTTCAGTCGCCCTGACCGCTCGTCGCGACCCCGGACGGGCGGCGCTGGCTGGCGGGGACGTTCGTTGTCACCTGCCCGACGGAGGGCATCGTCGCCGTCTCCTCGCTCGCCTCGATGCGGTTGCTCTTGCGCAGCGGGATTTCCTTGAGGAACCAAGTGCAGGCGAAGGCGATCACCGCGCCGATCACGCTGATCGTGAAGACGACGTGCGTGCCGTCCGCGAGCGCATGCCGCACGACGCTGACGAAGGTGCCGTAGAACGTCTGGGCCTGCGGGCCGGCCGCCGCGAAGATGCCTTTCAGTTGGGTCTGCGCCTGCGCGCTCACCAGCACTTGCGGGTTGTCGAGTTGCGCGAGGACGGACGGCGGCACCGCCGCATGGACATCCGCCGGGAGATTGGCTTGGAAACTGCTGGTGAAGTGGCTCGTCAGGAGCGACCCCATCACCGCCGTGCCGAGCGTGCCGCCGATCTGCCGGAAGAACTGCGTCGAACTGGTGACGACGCCGAGGAGGGTGATCGGGAAGGCATTCTGCACGGCGATGGTGAAGACCGGGAAGGTGAGGCCGGTGCCGAAGCCGGTGACGATCATGTTGCGGATCACCGTGCCGTTCGAGGTGCCGACGCCCATCCGCGCGAGCAGCGTCATGCCGACGATCATCACGGCGGTGCCGACGAGCGCGTTCACCTTGTACCGGCCGCGCCGCGAGATCAACTGGCCGCTCGTCGTGCTGCCGACGATCAGCGAGAGCATGAACGGCGTGAGGATCGCGCCCGAACTCGCCGCCGAACGCCCGATCACCCCCTGCACGAAGAGCGGGATGTAGAGCGTCGCGCCGAAGAGCGCGAGGCCGGTGACGAACATGACAATCGCGCCGACGACGAAGATGCGGTTCTTGAAGAGGGTGAGCGGCAGGACCGGCTCGACCGCGCGGGATTCCGCCAGCGCGAAGACGGCGAACATCGCGACAGAGAAGAGGATCAGCCCGATCACCTGCGGCGAACCCCACGCATACTGCCCGCCTGCGAGCGTCAGCGCGAGCAGGAGCGGCACGACGGCGAGGATGAGCGTCGCGACGCCCGCCCAGTCAATCACGCGCTTGATGCCGCTCGGGCGGAAGTACGGGAAGGCGACGGCGAGGACGGTGAGCGCGAGGATGCCGACGGGGATATTGATGTAGAAGACCCAGCGCCACGATGAGACATCCGTGATCCAGCCGCCGAGCGCGGGGCCGACGACGGACGAGAGGCCGAAGACGCTGCTCGTGATCCCCTGCCACGTGCCGCGCTGGGCGGGCGGGAAGATATCGCCGATGATCGCGAAAGCATTGGCAGCCATGATGCCGCCGCCGATGCCCTGCAAGCCGCGGAAGAGGATCAGTTGCGTCATCGAGTGCGCCGCGCCGCAGAGGATCGAGCCGAACATGAAGACGATAATGCCGCTGATGTAGATCCACTTGCGCCCGAAGATGTCCGAGAGTTTGCCGAAGATCGGCACCGCCGTGGTGGAGGTGAGCAGGTAGGCCGTGACGACCCACGAGTAGTGGTTGAAGCCGTGCAAGTCCGCGATGATCTTTGGGAGCGCGGTGCCGACAATCGTCTGGTCGAGCGAGGAGAGCAGCAGGCCGAGCAGCACACCCGCGACGGTCCAGATCAGTTGCCGCCGGTCCAGCTCGTGGAATCCCCGGATAGTCGGTTGCCCATTCGGGCGTGCCGCTGCCGCGCTCATTGGTCCTCCTCGTTTGCCACCATGAGTATCGCTTGGAGACGGTCGCGCTCCGCTTCCAGACGGTGTTGCCGGTGCCGGTAATCGTCCCGCACGCACGTCAGGCGTTCGATGCGCGATTGCACGACCGCCACCTGCTCGGAGAGGAGCGCATATGCCCCGGCGACTTGCGCGAGCCGGTGCGCGGGGTCGGGGTCGTCGTGATAGGCGGCGCGGAGCGTGCCGAGCAGTTCCGTCGCCGCGAGGACGGTCTGCATATCCGCCAGCGAGTAGCCGAGCAGTTCCTTCAGTTCCTTGATGCACTCGATGCGGCGAATATCCTCGTCCCGATACTTCCGATGGCCACCCTCGGTGCGGCTCGGCGGATCGAGCAGGCCGATTTCCTCGTAGAAGCGTAAGGTGCGCGGCGTCAGCCCGGTCATCCGGGCAACTTCGTCAATCGAATACAGCGTCTCAAGCGTGGGTGTCATATCGCCCCTTCCGCCGCGCCAAATCTCACGCTTACGTCAACATCATACATGCCCGTGCCATTCCGCACAGCCATCGGACGAACCGGAGACGCCCCGCCATTGGGAGGGGGGAGGAAATACGGGCGGTTGCGAGCAGGGCGTATGCGTTCTCGGTATACCGGGCTAACCTCACCCCCTGCCCCCTCTCACCTGCCCAGAGGGCACCCGCGATGGAGAGGGGGAGCGAGCCTCTCCAAGACGAGGCGCATGGAGAAAAGCACGGCACTGCACATGAGTCACCCCTCTCCGCTTGACGGCTCCGTACGAGAGGGGCCGGGGGTGAGG
>JAICIL010000441.1 GCA_025924435.1 Chloroflexia bacterium
AAGCCGTACGGCAGCATGTACGCCGTGATGAGGATGCCCGCCGACGAGACGGAGGTGTGGAAGGCGTTGGCAATCGTCGGCAGGAGCGGCGCGATGACGCGCGAGTCGAGGTTAATCATAAAGATCGCCCCGCTGAGGGCGAAGATCAGCCATCGTTGCCGCCCCCGCATCGCCGCGCTCGTCGCCGTCGGTCGGGTTGTCGTGGCTGCCGTCATACGCGCTCGTAGGGTTGTTCGGTCGTCAGGCCCGCGACCGCGCGGAAATGCCGCACGTTGAAAGTACAGAGTGGAACGCCCAATCCCACGGCGCATTCCCCGATCAGCGCATCGGTGAGATCAATGCGATGGCTCAGGCGCGTTCGCGAAAAGGTGGCCAACGCGCGGTCGCAGTCTTGTGCTGTCGGCCAGTACACCCGATATGGGCCAATCCGTTTCTGCAATCGCTGCATGGAAGGCTTGTCTTTGCAGCCTTCCATCAATTGGAGGACAACGATTCCCGGCAGCCCGAATTCTTCGTTGACTACTGTGCGAAGCCAGCGAAGAGCCGGTACGTAGTCGCGGAGAATATCTACCATGATATCCGAATCAAGTAAGCGCACCGACTAACTCGGCATATACTTGCGGACGCGTTTCTGTCGCCGTCTACGCCCTTGGTCCTTTAATTTCTGAACATACTCAAGGGTATCGCCAATATCGGTGCGACCTTTCCATAGACCGACCAACCCGGATTCCAGCAATGCTCTGCCCGTGAGTATCTTCTTGTCCGGCGATGACGAAGGGAATTCCCAGGTATCCTCGTCGGCGATCTCTTCGTCGGCTACACTCTCTTCATGCGGCTCATCTTGCATCAGTTTCCGTGTTGCCATGTAATACACCCTGTCCTATCTCGCACGTTGCTCAGTATACGCCGCTCAGAAGCCGAGGGCGAGGCCTTCGGTGCGGGGGTCGGAGCCGCCGTAGCAGGTGCCGTCCTCCCAGGCGATCACCTGCGCGGCACCCGCCGATCCCCACTCCGGCACGGCATGGACGACGTGGCCGCGCCGCCGCAGTTCCATCAGCGTCTCGTCCGGGAAGCGGCGTTCGATGCGCACCTCGTACGGGTTCGGCAGGTTCGCCGGGTCGGTGCCGGGGAAACTCGTCCAGCGCGGCGCCTCGATCGCCTCCTGCGGGGACATGCCGTGGTCGAGGATGTGCGAGATCACCTGCATGTTCCACTGCGGCTGCTGGTCGCCGCCGGGCGTGCCGCCGACGAAGGCGAGCGTGCCGTCCTTGCGGGTGACGGCGTAGCAGTGGAGCGTGTGCATCGTCCGCTTGCCGGGCGCGAGGATGTTCGGGTGGCCGGGCTGGAGCGAGAAGCCCCGTCCGGCGCGGTTGTTGAGGAAGATGCCCGTGCCGTCCACGAGGCAGCCGGAGCCGAACGCCGCCGAGAGCGAGTGGATGAGCGAGACGGCGTTCCCCTCCTGATCCACCGTGCAGAGCGAGGTCGTGTCCCCCACCATCTCCGGGATGAGCGAGAGCGCGGGGTCGTCCACGCGGGCGCGCGCGGGGTCAATCGAGACGAAGTGGGACGCGCCGCGCTCCGGGCTGATCAGTTTGTCGAGCGGGAATTGGACGAAGTTCGGGTCGCCCGCGTACCGATTGCGGTCCGCGAAGGCGAGTTTCTTCGCCTCGATCATCAGGTGGAGCGCCGCCGCGCCCCGCGGGTCCATCCCCGCGAGGTCGGTATTGGCGAGGACGTTCAACTCTTGCAGCAAAATCAATCCCTGCGACGGCGGCGCAGTGGTGTAGACGGTGTGGTCGCGATAGGTCGTGCTGATCGCGGGGTAGACGTCGCTCGTGTACGCGGCGAGGTCTTCCTCGGTGATGAGGCCGTCGTGCTTCGCCATCCACGCGGCGATCTTCTCCGCCAGTTCGCCCGTGTAGAAGGCGTCGCGCCCCTGCCGCCGCAATAGGCTGATCGAGTCCGCGAGGTCCTCATTCTTGAGGATTTGCCCGGCGTGCGGGGCGTCTTTGCCGCCCTTGAGGAGCGTCTTCGCCGCGCCGCCGGGTTGCGCCTTCAGCGTCTCCGCCATCTCGCCGATCATCGCCGCGCCCCTGGGCGTGAGCGCGAAGCCGTGGCGGGCGTACTGCTCGGCGGGGCGCAGGAGGTCGCTCATGCGGATGCTGCCCCACCGCTCGAAGGCCGTGAAGTAGGCGTCCACCGCGCCGGGGACGGCGACGGAGAGCGGCCCGCGCGTCGGCATCCGGCTGATGTGGCCGCGCTCCTGGTACAAGGCGGGCGTCGCCGTGAGCGGGGCCGCACCGCTGCCGTTGACGCCGGTCACGCGTTGCGTCTTCGCGTCGTAGTACAGCAGAAAGCAGTCGCCGCCGAGGCCGCACGACGCGGGCAGCGCGACGGCGCAGACGCCCGCCGCCGCGAGCGCGGCGTCCATCGCGTTGCCGCCCCGTTCGAGCGCCCAGAGGCCCGCCGCCGTCGCCAGCGGGTGCGCGGTGGCGACCATGCCGCTCCGCCCCATCGCGACGGCGCGCCGCTCGCCGGGGCCGCGCGCGTGGAAGGGGAGATCGCTCGCGCGGGATGGGTCGCTGCCATTGCTCTGTCGTGTCACGGTGCGCTCCTTCGGTGACTGCGATTCTTCCTCCCCCTATCGTAGCACGCAACCCCATGCCACGACGGGAAGACGCCTAACCGCGAAGGCGCGAAGGGCGCGAAAGGAATGCGGAGAATGAAGGCCCCCGATTCTTTTTTCTCTCCCTCTTCGCGCCCTTCGCGCCTTC
>JAICIL010000442.1 GCA_025924435.1 Chloroflexia bacterium
ACGACGTGGAGCGCGTACCAGCCGCTCGGCGCGGGCGGGGCGATCGCCAGCCCGGCGGGGCGGTTCCTGCAATACCAGCTCGCCTTCGCGGGCGGCGCGACCGCCTCGCCCTCGGTGAACACCGTCACCGTCACCTTCGGCAGCGGGGGAACGGGAGCGGTGGCGCAAATCAGCCAGAGCCCGCGGCTCGCGGCTCCCACCAAACTGGCCCACCCGCCGACGATTACCAGGGTCTCCCCGGTATCCGGTTCCGTGGCGGGCGGATCCACCGTGACGATCACCGGCACCGGCTTCGCGGCGGGCGCACGCGTCGTCTTCGACGAGACGCAGGCGACAAACGTGACGGTTGTCAGCGCGACGGAGATCACGGCAACGGCGCCGACACACGCGAAATCGGGATCGGTTGACGTGACCGTCTTCGTCGGTACCCAGGGCGCGGCGCTGCTGCACGGCTACGCGTACGGAGGGGCTGCACCCGCACCGACCGCGCCACCGCCGTCGCCCGTCCCGGCCAGCATTCCGCCGTCGCGGTCGTCCCCGCCCGCGACGACATCCACCGGCACGACGGGCACGCCGACGACGCGGCCGCTCCCGCCGAGCCGACCCTAGGAGGCACGAACGGGAGGGGCGCGGACTGAACGCCTTGTCAGTCCGCGAGAGACGAGGTGACGATGCCTCGTCACCCTCCCAGTGTAGAGTGGATAACGCGAACCAGGTAACGCGAATCGGTGGTCCACAACGGGGATGGATGGGGGAGAGGGGCGATGGCGGGACGGCTGACATTCTACGTGCGCGGCCAGGCGGACGGCTGGGGCGCGTATCTCGCGCAGGAGGCGATGCTCGCGGCGTTCGGGTGGATCCCCAGCATTGTCGGGATCGCTGCCCGTTCGGTCGCCTATCGGGCGATCCTGCGGATGCGGGGCCGCGCCGCCATCGAGCACGGGGTCCGGCTGCGGCACACGCGCAACATCACCCTCGGTGACGGCGTCTACCTCGATTACGGGACGTATCTCCACGCGACGCCCGGCGGCATCGCCATCGGCGATGGCACCTTCGTGATGCACGGCGCGCTGCTCCACGTCTACAACTTCCGCGCGCTCCCGCACGCCTTCATCCGCATCGGCGCGAACTGCATCGTCGGCGAGGGTACGGTGATTCGCGGCCAGGGCGGCGTCACGATCGGCGACCACGTGCTGATCGCACCGAATGTTCAGATTCTCGCGGTGGAGCACACCTACGGCCTCGCCGGGGTGCCGGTGATGCACCAGGGGATCCGCGCGTCGGGCATCGCGATCGGCGACGGGGCATGGCTCGGCGCGGGGTGCGTCGTCCTGGACGGCGTGACGGTCGGGGAAGGCGCGGTGATCGGGGCCGGGGCGGTCGTGACGAAGGATGTCCCGGCCCATACGGTCGCCCTCGGCGTCCCCGCGCGGATCGTCCGGGATTACGCCGCCACGCCGCCCCGCGATCGGCCTGTCGCGGTGGAACTCCCGCAGATTTTCGCGCTCGATAGCGGCGGGCGGCGCGATCGCAGGGCAGTGGCAAGTGGCACGCAAGGGGGAGGACATTCATGAGCCCACGGGTCGTCGTTCTTGGTGGGGGCATCGCGGGGCTGGGCGCGGCATGGCGGACCGCCATGGCGGGCATGGAAACCGATGTGCTCGAACTGAAACCGTACGTCGGCGGCATGGCGCACACCCATCGCACCGACGACGGCTATCTCTTCGACTTCGGGCCGCACCGCTTCCACACGCACAACCCCGCGATCCTCGAGGCGGTGCGCGGGCTGTTGCGGGATGAACTGATTGATCGGGACCGCACGACGCATATCTACTTCATGAAGCAGTATTTCGAGTACCCGCTCAGCGCCTCGAATATGTTGCGCTATCTGCCGAAAAAACTGGCGGTCGCGTGTTTCCTCGACTTCCTCGCGACGCGCGCGCGCAATCGCATGCACCCGAACGCCGACGACTCGTTCGAGACGTGGGTCGTCAATCGCTTCGGTCGCCGCCTCTACGACATCTATTTCGGCCCCTACACGGCGAAAGTCTGGGGGCGCGATCCGAGCAAACTCTCCGCCTCCTGGGCGGCGCAGCGCGTGGCGGTGGTGGACCTCTGGGATTTGCTCCTGCGCATGTTCAAACTGCGCCGCGAGGATAACGGCTTCGACCATTCCGAGTTCAAGGACCTCTTCTATTACCCGCTCTCCGGCGTCGGGCGGATTTCCGAGCGCGTCGCCGAGGAGATCGAGGGGTGCGGCGGCCGCGTCCATACCGGCGCGCGGGTGACACAGGTGCTGCACGACGACGGCAAGGTCACCGGTGTCGTCTACGAGAAGGACGGCGAGACGCGCGAGATCGCCTGCGACTACCTGATCTCGACGCTCCCCTTGCCGCTCCTGCTGCGATTCCTGACGCCCGCCGCGCCGGCCGATGTGCAGGCGACCGCGCGGAGCCTCCAGTATCGGGCGATGATCTTCGTGATGCTCAAACTGGACAAACCGAAGGTCTCCGACGATCACTGGATCTACTTCCCGGACGACAACATCATCTTCAACCGCGTGTCGGAGATGAAGAACTTCTCGCCCGTCGCCGCGCCGGAAGGGAAGACCTCGCTGACGCTCGAAATCACCTGCGACATCGGCGACGAGATCTGGACGATGCCGGAGGAGGAACTCTACCGCCGCTCGGTCGAGGGCGTGGTGGCGAGCGGCCTCGCCACGCGGGAGCAGATTATCGGCCATTA
>JAICIL010000443.1 GCA_025924435.1 Chloroflexia bacterium
CTCGCGTGGGCGTGCCTGTGGGGGGGGTGGTTTAACTCTAACCTGGGGGGGGGGGGGGGGGGGTCCCGCATCCCCCCCTTCTCTACACCCTGCCGCCCCCCCCCCCACCACCGGGAAAACTGCGTTATGCACGGATGCCGGTCTCTTAATCGTCGCCCTGGCCGGTCGCGCTGAGCGCGGGTGCGCCGAGCGGCGTTTCGGCCCCGGTGAGAACCGCCTCGGCGGTCGCGGTCTCCGGTGGCGCGAAGGTGGCGCGTAGCGGGACTTCCTTCAGCCAGAAGTTGAGAATGAAGGTGGCGAAGGAGAGGATCATACCGATCATGAAGACACCGGTGATCGCGTAGACGAGGGCGTCCTCCGTGTTGGCGAGCAGCGTTTGCAGCAATTGCGCGCCGTTCGGGAACGCGCCAAACTGACTCTTCAGTTGCGGCAGCACCTGCGCCAGTTGCAGCGGGTTCTTGAAGGCATTGAGCGCCGCCGAGGGCGTTCCCTGCGGCACCGCGCCATCGAAATGCACCTTGTAGCGACTGAGCATGATCGAGCCGAAGACCGCCGCGCCGACCGTGCCGCCGATCTGCCGGAAGAACTGGACGGTCGCCGTCGCCGCGCCGATCTGCCGCTGCGGGGCGGCATTCTGGACGATCAGCGTGAAGATCGGCATCGTCAGGCCCATCCCCGCGCCGACGAGCAGCATATCGCCCACCACGACGAGGCGCGAGGTATCCGCACCCATCCTGCCAAGGAGGAAGAGACCCACCGTCATGAGCGCGAGGCCGACGAGAACGAGCCCCTTGTACCGTCCCATCCGCGCGACGATCTGCCCCGCGCTGATGCTGCCGACCGACCAGATCACCATCATCGGTGTCAGGAGCGAGCCGGACTGCGTCGCCGAGACACCGATCACCGTCTGCATGAAGAGCGGGATGAAGAGAATGGAGGCGAACATCGCCATCCCGCTGAGGAAGACGGTGATCGTCGAGAGGGAGATGATCGGGTCGCGGAAGAGCGAGAGCGGCAGGATCGGTTCGACGGCGCGCATCTCCGCGAGGACGAAAGCGACGAGCATCACGACCGCGACGACGAGCAGCGCGACGACCCGCAGCGAAGCCCAGCCGTAATCCGTCACCCATGTCAACGCGAGCAGCAGCGGGACGAGGCCGCCGAGCAAGGTCACGGTCCCGGCGTAATCAATCACCCGCTTGATGCCCTCCGGCTTGAAGTAGGGGAAGGCGACGAAGAGCGCGACCGTCGCGAGGATGCCGACGGGTAAGTTGATGTAGAAGATCCATCGCCACGAGAACTTATCCGTGATCCAGCCGCCGAGCGTCGGCCCGAAGACGGAGGACATCCCCCAGACCGCGCTCAGGAGGCCCTGATACTTCCCGCGCACGGCGGGCGGAAAGATGTCGCCGATGATCGTGAAGGTGATCGCCATGATGATGCCACCGCCGACCCCTTGCAGGCCGCGGAAGATGATCAGTTGCGTCATGCCGCCACCAGGCAGGCCGGGGATGCTGCCCGCCGCCCCGCAGAGCGCGGAGGCAAGGACGAAGAGCACCGCGCCGCCGAGATAGAACCACTTGCGCCCGTAAATGTCGGAGAGCTTGCCGAAGATCGGCACTGCCGCCGTCGAGGTGAGCAGGTAGGCGGTCGTCACCCAGGCATAGCGGTCGAAGCCGTTGAGTTGGGCGATGATGCGCGGCATCGCCGTGCCGACAATCGTCTGATCGAGCGCCGCGAGCAGCAGCGTCAACATCACGCCCGTCATCGTGCCGACGATTTGCCGGTGCGTCAGGGTATGGAAACTCGTGCCGCCCGCTTGCCTCGCCTGCCGGGTTCTCGCCATTGCACCCCTGCCTTTATCGCGCGCCATTCGTCTCAATGAAAAATTCTTGCGTCCGATTGTACCATGCATCCCGCGCAAACGAGTGGGCTGAGGTGATCCGAAAGTCGCGTCTATCCGAATAGACGAATTGGGGAAGTGGGCAAGGAAATAACCGAGGAACGACGTATGCCAGACGAAGACGAACTGACCGCGCTCCGGGAAGAGATCGAAACGCTCGCGGCGTTCCTGCATGCCCTCCAGCGCGAACATGCGCGGCTCAAGGCCGATTTGGCCGCCGTTCTCCACACTGTCGGCGGCCAAATCGAAGTGCCATCAATCGCGATCCAGCCGTCTTCGCGCGCTCAGCAGATCGAACGCACCGTGAACCCTGTCACCCGCGTGGTCACATTTCGTCTGGTTCCGAAGGACTGATACCCTCTGCATAATTTGCAAACAGCGAAGAAGATGGTGGTGGCGAGCTAAAGCCCGTCACCACCGGGAAATGGGAAGCCGGGTGGCGCATCCACCGGTTCGCGCCCGCCGTGCATCGCGCGCCACTCCCATTGACGGGCGCGGAGGGCGAGACCGGCGGCGGGGAAGCGACGACCGATCAGCGTGGCGATGCGCGCCCGCCCGCCAACGAGCGGATCACCGAGCGCGGCGCGACCGAGCGCGGTGAGGCCAAACCGCCCGTAATCCCCGAACCACTGCATTAATCCCCACGTGCCGAGCGTCCGACGCAGCGCAGGCAGCACCCACGGCTGGCGGCGAACGGTGGCGAGCATCATCGCCGTGTACTCCCGCCATGATGGGTTATCGCGCAGGAAGCGTCGCGTCGTTTCCTCCCCCAGGCCATTCAGCGCACCGAGGAAGACATTCATGATCCGGTTGACGGCGGCCGGATCGCCGCCGTC
>JAICIL010000444.1 GCA_025924435.1 Chloroflexia bacterium
CACCACGCGCCCCGCGGCGTAGGAACTTACCCCGACGAACCACCCGCGGCTGGACCAACACGATCTTTCGGCGTTCGTTTTTCGGTGTTCGTAGTGACCCATCTAACATCCACCGCCGAATCCACCCGCAAGCGGGTACCCGGAACTCCGAACGCGTCGTCCGAGCCGCTCGCCTCCCGGATGCGCCCGCGCAATCTCGATGAATACGTCGGCCAGGAGCACCTGCTCGGGCCGGGCCGCCTCCTGCGTCGCGCCATCGAGCAGGATTCCGTGCGCTCCTGCATCCTCTGGGGTCCGCCCGGCACGGGCAAGACAACGCTCGCCCGTATTATCGCCGCCGAGTCGAATGCGCACTTCGCGCCGCTCAGCGCCGTCTCGGCGGGCGTCGCGGACCTCCGGCGCGTCGTCGGCGAGGCGCAGCAGCGGCGGGCGGCGGGCGGCGAGCGCACCTTGCTCTTCGTGGACGAAATCCACCGCTTCAACAAGGCGCAGCAGGACGCCATCCTGCCCTACGTCGAGGACGGCACGGTCATTTTCATCGGCGCGACGACGGAGAACCCCTCCTTCGAGGTCAACGCCCCGCTCCTGTCGCGGGCGCGCGTCTTCGTCCTGCACGCCCTCTCCGACGAGGAGATCGCCGCGATCATCGGCCACGCGCTGTCCGACAGCGCGCGCGGCTTGGGGGGGAGCGGAATTCGGCTGACCGACGAGGGGCGCGAAACGCTCGTCAACCTCGCCAACGGCGATGCCCGCTTCGCCCTCAACACGCTGGAAATTGCCGCCGTCGCCTCCGATGTTGCCGAGGAGGATGGAACCCGCATCATCACGGATGAGACGGTGATGGAGGCGGCGCAGCGCCGGTCCGCCGTCTACGATCAGGGCGGCGAGGCGCACTACGACACGATCTCCGCGCTGCACAAGTCGCTGCGGGACTCCGACCCGGACGCCACGCTCTACTGGATGGGGCGGATGCTCGAATCGGGCGAGGACCCGCTCTTCGTCGCCCGGCGACTCGTGCGCGCCGCCTCGGAGGATATCGGGCTGGCGGACCCGCAGGCGCTCGTCGTCGCGATGGCGGCGCAGCAGGCGGTCCACTTCATCGGCATGCCGGAAGGCGCGCTCGCCCTCGCCGAGGCCGCGATCTATCTGGCCGTCGCGCCGAAGAGCAACGCGCTCTACCGGGCGTACAAGGCGGTGCAGGCGGATGTTGCCGAGACGCGCAACGACCCTGTCCCGCTCCATCTCCGCAATGCGCCGACTCGCCTGATGAAGGGCCTCGGCTACGGCAAGGGGTATCAGTACGCGCACGATGCGGCGGATGCGGTCGTCGCGCAGGAGCACTTGCCCGCCAATCTGCGCGGTCGCCGCTACTACGAGCCGACCGAGCGCGGCGTCGAGGCCCGCATCAGCCAGCGCCTCGCCGAGCGGCGGGAGCGGATCGCCGCCCTCCGTGAAGGAACGACCAACGAGTTGTGAGTAGCGAGCAGCGAGCAGCGAGACACGGTGATCGCACCCGCCCCTGCCTAGCCACGACTCGCGACTGAAGGAGCGCCATCGTGAGCATCCCCCGCACGGACCGCGCCGCCGACGCCTTGCGCCCGGTCAGGATCGAAACCGGCGTCGCCGCCTTCGCGGAGGGGTCGGCATTGATCGCCTTCGGCAAGACGGAGGTGCGCTGCACCGCCAGCATCGAGAACCGCGTGCCGCCCTTCCTCGTCGGCAAGGGGCAGGGCTGGGTGACGGCGGAGTACGCGATGCTGCCGCGCGCCACCTTCACCCGCTCGCCGCGCGAGTCCGTCACCGGCAAAATTGGCGGGCGCACGCACGAAATTCAGCGCCTGATCGGGCGGTCGCTCCGCACCGTCGTGGACCTCTCCGCCCTCGGCGAGCGCACCGTCACCGTGGATTGCGATGTGCTGCAAGCGGATGGCGGCACGCGCACGGCGGCGATCACCGGCGGCTACGTCGCGCTCGTCCTCGCGCTCCGCACGCTCGTGGACGGCCGCACGCTGCTCCGCGCGCCCGTGCGCACGCCGGTCGCGGCGGTCAGCGTCGGCGTCGTGCGCGGCGAGCCGCGCCTGGACCTCGAATACCGCGAGGACAGCGCGGCGGATGTGGACGCAAACATCGTGATGACCGGCGCGGGCGCCTTCGTTGAAATCCAGATGACCGCCGAGCACGACACCTTCGATACGACGGCCCTCAACCAGATGCTCGCCCTCGCCCAGAAGGGCATCACCGAACTCTTTGCTATCCAGCAGCGCGTGCTGGAAAAGTAACGAGTACTGAGTGCACTTGGTTACGAGAAAACCGGCCTCCGTTTGCGCTCGCCGTGGCAAAAGGAGCAGCCCGGCAAGGACATCGGCAGCGCGGGCAGCGCCACGCTCGTCCGGTCGCTGCTGCGCGACCGGCAATGCATTTCGCCGTGGTTTCCCGTCGGTATCCACACACCCGATCACCGGCAGTGCGGGCGGTCAAACATCGCGTTGCCTCACCCCGTCCCACCGCGAAGGGCGACGAGCGGCGGTTGTGCGACCGGCTCAGCGGGAACTCCGGGTCGGGTGCGGCTGCGTGACGGGGTGGGGGTGCAGGGACGGACTCAGCCATGCAGGGTGGGCCGGTAGATGAGCTCTGGGATGCGGCCGTCGAGCGTCCGGCTTTCGAGCAGCTCGAGGTCGAAGTCGGCCGCTCCCTGGAAGATCGGGGCCGTCCCGGTCTGGCCGCTGATCACCG
>JAICIL010000445.1 GCA_025924435.1 Chloroflexia bacterium
ACGCTGTCAGATCTGGGCCGATACCAGGAAGCGGAGCAGCGCTATCGCGAAGTCATCGCAAAAGCGGGCAACTCCAGCATTTACACGCGCACCGCGAAACTGGGCCTGGCCGACGTGCTCGCCGCAGAGGGCAAGTACGACGAATCGATCTCGACGCTCAAGGAACTGACGACGGACCCGAATTCGCAGTTGCCGCTCGACGGCGTGCTGATGCAGCTCGCGCGCACGGCCGCGCAGGGCGGGAAGACGGACGAAGCCACGCGCGCGTACAACCGCATCATCAACGAGTTCCCGCAATCCCTGTACGTCCAGGAAGCCAAGCAGAAGATCGCCGAAATGAAAAAAGCGTAGCGCGCAGCGCGCTTCGCGCGCGGCGCTTGGTGCTCCGTCCGCGGTGCTTGGTGCGGGTGCTCGGTGCTCGGTGCTCGGTGCGGCTGTATACCCCGTAGCCAGCCGCCAGCAGTTCGGACTTGCTACTGGCGACTGACGACTGGAAAGGGGGTGCTGGCTACTGGCGTTCTTACGCCGTGCGCGTGCGCTCCGTCGGCCATGTCGGCGTCGTTGCGGTGGTGTCGCGGGCGGGTTCGACGAGAAGGCGCAGCGCGTAGTCTGAGGGCGAGCCGGTCTGCTCGCTGTACGGTCCGACTCGGAAAATCGCGGAGAGGACGTTGGGCTTCCGGAGCGCCGCCGGCAGGTCAGGCCGGTTGCGGGATTCGCGATCAATCTGGAAATACACCAATCGATACCGCGGAATCGCGGTGCCATTCAGGCATTGCACGGCTACGCCGTGCTCGCTGACGTCGCGTGTGACAACGGACGCAAACCTGGTCGTGCCGCCGGCATCTTTCCACACAATCTGTCCGGGCACTTCGAGACGACGGCGCTCGGACGTCCGTTTGTCACCCCGCGGCTGCTGCCCACCCTGCACGAGACGGAGACGCTGTTCCATTGGGACTTCCTCCGGGTTCACACCCGGCCGGAGCTATATCAACTCTCGCGCCGCCGCGGACGACCCGCCGACGGCGCGGCTTAACAGCTTGCTGTACAGCGACTTATAGAACTAAATCTCCTGAAGGAGGATGACGAAAACTGGATACTTACTAACCGAACCATATTTTGGCTGGATATTAAGTATTCGCTTCGACCCCCAGCCGGTCCATCTTCAGGTACAGCCCTCGCCTCGTCAGTCCGAGCGCCCGCGCCGTCTGCGAAATATTGCCGGCGGAGCGCTGCAGCGCTCCCACGATCATCTCGCGCTCCAGACGGTCGACCGCCTCCGACAGCGTCACGTTGCGGGCGCGGCCCCGCGGCGCCGGGCCGGGGGCGACCCCGAACGCCGGAGACAGCAGGTCCGGGGTAATCAGCCCGCCAGCGCTCGCCATCGCGACCGCACGCTGCACTTCGTTCCGGAGCTGGCGAACGTTGCCCGGCCACCCGAACGCGTCGAACAGATCGAGCGTTTCGGGGCTGAGCCGCACGCCGGGCTTGCCAAGGCGCTCCCTGGCCTCCCGCAGGAAGAAGGTGCTCAGGTGGGGAATCTCCTCGCGCCGCTCGCGGAGCGGGGGCAGTTGAATGCGGATCACGCTCAGGCGGTAAAAGAGGTCTTCCCGAAAGGTCCCCTCCGCCACGCGCTGCTCGAGATCGGCATTGGTCGCGGCGACGACCCGCACGTCAACGCGGACGGGGCGCGTCTCGCCGACGGGGAGCACTTCCCCCTGCTCCAGGAACCGGAGCAGCTTCGGCTGGACGTCGATGGGCAGGTCGCCGACCTCGTCGAGGAACAGGGTTCCGCCGACCGCCGTCCGCAGCACGCCTGGTTGATCGGCAACGGCGCCGGTGAACGCTCCCCGCCGGTGGCCGAACAGCTGGCTGTCGGCAAGTTCACGCGTTGCGCTGGTGCAGTTGTAGGGCAGGAACATCGCCTCGCGCCGGGGTGATCCGGCGTGAATCGCCCGCGCGATGAGATCCTTGCCAGTACCGCTTTCGCCCGTGATCAGGACGGTAAGATCCGATCCCTGCAGCCGCTGAATCTGATCGATCACGCGCTGCATGGCGGCTGATGCGCACACGAACCCTTCGATGACAGGTTCGAGCGCCCGCTCCGTTGCGCCCGCGGCAGGCTCGAGCGGGCGTTCACGCGCCGCGCACAATTCGAATCCCTGGCGAATCACCGCCGAGAGCGTGCGGAACCGATGAACGGTGGTCGGCGGAAAGGGACGCATGCTGGACACGACCGCGTGCCGCGTGGACGACCCGTCGCGGCCAATCGGTTCGACGAGCACCAGCGGAGAACCCGCACTCGTCCCGGCGCGCAGCGCCGCCGCCGCAACGCTCCGGGCCGCATCGGGACTGCAGCCGCTGGACGACACGATCTGCAGGCTCTCTCCCGACTCGGTGAAGATGATCGCCGTGCTCGCATCGCACGCTTCCATCAGCGCGGTCGTCCCCTCCCGCGCGAGAAGCGCCGGCGTGACCGCGGCATCCACGATTCGCCGGACGATGGCGGCATCGCCGTCCATCTGGACACCGACGAACGGGCCGGTCGCGGCGGCAGGCAGGTCGGCCGCGGCGGCTTGCGCGTCGGCGAGATCCGGCGCGGCGCCCAGGGCCTCGAAGATCGCGGTCGCGTCCGAGAGATACCGCGATGCCCGGGAGCGGGCGCCCGCGCCGGCTGACAGCCGTCCGAGTTCGAGGTAGCTCAAA
>JAICIL010000446.1 GCA_025924435.1 Chloroflexia bacterium
CCTGTGGGGGGGGGCTTCCCCCGCCCACCGCATGTATGGGCTGGCGTACCCCCGCCACCACCGAATTAGGGCATCGGTATGGGAGCGGGGACGTGGAGGTCTTCGACGGTCGCGCGGTAGGTCTCGACCTGGCGGGTGCGTTCCGCCGCGTCCCAGCCGAGCGCGTCGCCGAGGATCGCCGCCACGTCCGGCGCGGCGGCGATGCCGTGCGCGAGGTCAATCAGCGCGAGGCGCGAGCGGCGGGCGAGTATATCGCCTACCGTCATCGCCATCTCGTAGCGTGCGGCAAAAGACGCCTCGGCGAAAATCACCGGGAGATCGGGCGCCATCCGCGCGGCGAGCAGCGCATCGTTATCAATCATGTCGAGGATCAGCGACGCATCCGCGCCATAGGAGTGGAGGAGGTGCGCCGCGACATCGGCATCCAGCCCGCGCTCGGCGGCCTGCGCCGGGAAGACGCGCGTCCAGTGGCCGTAGCCATCCGCCCCGGCGAGCGGCAGATGATCGGTCACGGAGGCCCGGATATTCAGGCCGTGCAGTTCGAGCGTATCGAGGGTGTCCTGCGCCATCCGGCGATAGGTCGTCAGTTTGCCGCCGACGATCGTGACGAGGCCATTCGGGGAGGAGATCACCGCGTGCGTACGGGCAAGCGCGGCAGATTTCGCGCCATCGCGCGCCCGGACGAGCGGGCGATAGCCCGCGTAGGTGCTAATGATGTCTGCCACCGTGAGGTGCGCGCGGATCGAGCTGTTCGTCGTGCGGAGAACGTAGGCGATCTCATCCGCGTCCGCGCGCGGTCGCTCGATGTCGCCGCCGGGCGTGTCCGTCGTACCAATCACCGCGCGTCCCTGCCACGGCACGATGAAGATCAGCCGCCCGTCCTCCGTCTCCGGCAGGACAACGGCATCGTTCGTCACGCCGACCTTCGCGGCATCCACGACGAGGTGAATGCCCTTCGCGGGGAGGACCTGCACCAGCGGGTCGGGCGTGCCGAGCGATTCGACGCGTTCCGCCCAGACGCCCGCCGCGTTGACGACGTGCTGCGCCGCGATAGTGAACGTCTCGCCAGTGATCGTATCGCGCGCCTCGACGCCCGCAATCCGGCCCGCTTCCTGCACGAAACCCATCGCCTCGGCATAGTTCGCGACGAGCGCGCCCTGCTCGACGGCGGTGCGGACGACCGTCGCGACGAGTTTCGTGTCGTTCGTGCCCGCGTCGCTGTAGACAAAGGCGCTTTTGAGGCCATCCGTCCGGAGGCCCGGCACATCGCGCACTGCCTCGTCCGCCGGGATATGGCGGTGGCGGGCGATGTTCTGCTTCCCTGCCAGCACGTCGTAGGCGGTCAGGCCGATCTCCATCGCCAGCCCAACGCCGATCCCGCGCGGCAACGCGACCGGCACGCCAATCGGGCGGCGCGTCGTCTCGTAGATCGGCAGGACGAAGGCGAGCGGCCAGACGAGATGCGGCGCGATCTTCAGGAGCGTCGCGCGCTCGTGCAATGCCTCCCGGACGAGTGCGACCTGCCCTTGCGGCAGATAGCGGATGCCGCCATGCACGAGTTTCGTGGACCAGCCGCTCGTGCCGCTCGCGAAATCCTGCCGCTCGATCAGCGCGACCGACGCCCCGCGCGAGGCCGCCTCCAGCGCGACGCCCGCGCCGGTGATGCCGCCGCCGATGACGCAGACATCAACGCGCCCCGCCGCCACCCGCCGCAGATGCTCCGCCCGTGTCTCACCCGAGAGCGCCTTCATCCTTTGTCCTTCATTCACACGATGCGACCAACACGCATTATCGTCCCGCAGTGGCAATCAATCGAATCAATCCCCACGCACCGAGCGGAATCAGGATCAGCGCGCCAACGACGCCGACCAGTGTGATGATGACTTGCCCGCGATCGGGGCCACTGCTCGTGTCAACGACCGGCAGGGGTTCAGGCGGCGCGGCGGCGGAGCCGGTGTCCACCGTCGCGGCGATCGGGGGCGTGGCGGCAAGCGATGTACCGGCGGCACTGCTGGCGCTCGGGGCGGTGGCGAGGGGGCTGGGCACCGGCGTGTTTGTCGCCTCTGCTGACCCCGTCGGCGCCGCAGTGGCAGCCTGCGCGACGAGCGATGGTGCCGGCGCGGCGGCGGTGACGGCAACCAGGCAGGCGACCGCCGCCATCGCCCAGAGAACGACGGCAACAGTGACGGCACGAGCCAGTCGTACACGATGCATAGGTTCCCCTTCTTCCGTAGTCCGTTCGTATGTGCGCGCCCACCCACACGGATCATACCAACGATTGACACGGCGCACGCCCCCTTCCCGATCATACTGACGGCAAAATGTCCGGCATGTGCGAGGAAAATGGTATACTGTATCGAGTGTACCGCCGTACGAATTGCGAATGGTATGGGGAAATTATCTTGTCCGATTCCGTCCTCCTTAATCTGCCGGACGCCAGCCTCGGCCTGCTGCGGGGGGACCGGCGCACGCGCCTCATCGCCTGGCTCGACCGCTGGGGACAGCACGTCGTGCTATTGGGATATGTTGAGCAGTGGCTGGAGGATCAGCCGGAGAGCGTGACGCTGCGCGAGGTGCGGGCGCGGACGCTCGTCGCGCTTGGGCGGGCGGATGAGGCGCTGGTCGTGCTCGATGCATTGGACACCGACCGGCCCCGGACGCA
>JAICIL010000447.1 GCA_025924435.1 Chloroflexia bacterium
CGATCTGCGGGCGGGCGGCGAGGTCGGGTTGATACGCCCTGAGTTCCGCGTTGATCGTGCGGAAGTCGTCCAGCGGCTCGTGACCCTCGATGCCGGAGCCGTCGAGCACGTGGATGAGCACGCGCGTCCGCTCGACGTGGCGGAGGAAGTCGTGGCCGAGGCCGCGCCCCTCCGCCGCGCCCTCGATCAGGCCGGGGATGTCCGCCAGCACGAAGGTCGGGCCGCGCTCGCCGTCCGGCGCGACGACGCCGAGGTTCGGTTCGAGGGTCGTGAAGGGATAGTCGCCGATCTTCGGCGTCGCCCGCGTGACGGCGGTGAGGAAGGTAGACTTGCCCGCGTTCGGGAAGCCGACGAGGCCGGCGTCGGCGATCAGGCGCAGTTCGAGCGCGATCCAGCGCGCCTCGCCCGGCTCGCCGAGTTCGGCCATGCGCGGGGCCTGATGCGTGCTCGTCATGTAATGCGTGTTGCCGAGGCCGCCCCGCCCGCCGCGCGCGACGACCGCCTCCTCATCCGGCTCGGTGAGGTCCACAATCAACTCGCCCGTCTCGGCATCGCGCACCGTCGTGCCGGGCGGGACGGCGATCCGCTTGTCCGCGCCGCGCGCGCCCTTGCGCCGCTTGTTCGCGCCCTGCACGCCGGGGCGGGCCTTGAAGTGCGACGCGAACTGGAAGGGGAGCAGGCTGTTGAGATGCGGGTTGACGAAGAGGATGACATCGCCGCCCCGCCCGCCGTCGCCGCCGTCCGGCCCGCCGCGCGGCTCAAATTTCTCGCGCCGGAACGCCGCCGAGCCGTTGCCGCCCTTGCCCGCCGCCACATGAATCTTCGCCCGGTCTATCAGCATCGCCCCGCCACTCCTTCAGCCCGCCCCGAATGGCGGCCTTCAATGGTACCACACGGGAGAAGCGTGCAGCGGGCAGCGGGCGGATGCGAAGCCGCCAGGGCACCAAGGGGAGAGATAATTGAACCACAGAGACACGGAGGGCACAGAGAAGACCGGAGGAAAATGTGAAACTCCTTTCTTCCTCTTTTTCCTCTGTGCCCTCCGTGTCTCTGCGGTTACGCTCTGCTTATCTCAGGCATTGGGGAGGAGCGCGGCGAGGGCTTCTACGAGGCGGTTGACATCCTCCCGGTCGTTGTACGCCTGGATGGAGACGCGCACGAGCGTCCGGTCATGCCGGGACGAGACGGGGATCTCGACCTGATAGTCGTCCCACAGGCGTTCTTTGAGGCGTGGCGCATCGAGCGACGGCAGGGGGATGGCGCACATCTGCTGCCACCACTCCGCCGAATCGGGGGCAAGTGGCGGGAGACCGGAGAGGGCGAGAATCTTCGCGCGCGCCTCGCCCGCCAGCTGGTGGCAGGCGGCGCGCACGCGCGGCCAGTCGTGCTCGCGCTGGAAGGCGATCGCCGCCGGGACGCTGAGATAGGCCGCCGGGTCGCCCGTCCCCGTCCGCTCGAGGTGGTCGAGGAAGCGCGACGGGCCGGGATTGTCCGCCTCGTAGCCCCAACTGATGATGAGCGGATCGAGCGAATCCTGATGCTCCGGGCGGGCGAAGAGGAAGCCCGATCCCTTCGGGGCGCAGAGCCATTTGTGGCAGTTGCCGCCGTAGAAATCCGCGCCCAAGTCGTCCAGATCGAGGTCAATCTGCCCCGGTGCGTGCGCCCCGTCAATCACCGTGAGGATGCCCGCCTGGCGGGCGCGGCGGCAGACCTCGGCGACGGGGAGGATGAGCGCGGTGCCGGAGGTGATGTGGCTGATCGAGATGACGCGCGTCCGCTCCGTCACGCCCGCCCACAACTCGTCCACGAACCGCTCGGCGGTCGTCACGGGCAGGGTGATCGGCTGATTGATGTAGCGGGCGCCGCGCTTGCCGCAGTAATACCGCCAGGTGCGATCAACCGCGCCGTATTCGAGGTCCGTGGCGAGCACCTCGTCGCCGGGTTCGAGAGCCAGCGAGTGTGCGACGGCGTTAATCGCCCAGGTGACATTCGGCGCATAGACGACGTTGTCGGCGGCGGTGCCGAGATAGTCCGCGAGTGCGCCGCGCGCCTCGGCGAGCAACCCTCGAATCCGCCTGCCGAGGAATTCGACGGGCTGGCTTTCCAATTCGCGCTGCCAGGACTGGTATGTCTCGAAGACGGGCCGGGGGCACGCGCCGTAACTGCCGTGATTGAGGAACGTGATGTCCCGACGGACAAGGAATTGCTCGGCGAGCGTCGCCAGTTCGGCCGGGGAAGCAGCGGATACCGTCATGGTCAGAGTCCTCCTCCAGAAGCGCGGATCGTGTTCGGCTGAGATTATGCGGCAGTCCGTCGGGCGACCTCTCCCCCGGCCCCTCCCCTAAAAGGGAGGGGAGTGAGTCTCCATGAGATCGGGGCATCATGGGAAGCATCCGAATCTCAGGATTGAGTCACCCCTCCCTTTTAGGGGAGGAGCCGGGGGAGAGGTTAATGCTCAGCCCTTGCGCATCTTCGTCACGTCTTTCGTGATATAGAGGCCGCTCGGCGAGGAATCCGCCGTCGCGTAGCCCGGCCAGTGCAGGCTCTTGTTGCCGCTCTTGTCGGGTTGCAGGGCGGCGCCGGTGACGTACGGCTTAATCAGTTGGATCGGCGTCTCGTGGTAGACGAAGACGCCCGGCACATCCGAGACGAGGACGCGC
>JAICIL010000448.1 GCA_025924435.1 Chloroflexia bacterium
CCCAGCACATTGGGGAAGTTCACGAAGATGCCCTGCGCCGTCTCGGGCCGCAGGTAGGCGACGGAGGCGCTCTCCTCCAAGGGGCCGACGAAGGTCTTGAACATCATGTTGAACAGCCGCGCCTCGGTCTTCACGCCGGGGCAGGTCGCCGCCGTCAGGCCCTCTTTGCGCCATTCGGGGGTGCCGCACGGCGTCTGCTCCGCGTGGTCGGCGCGGTAGCGCAATTTGCAGGTTGTGCAGTCCACGAGCGGGTCGGTGAAGTGGCCGATGTGGCCGGACGCCTCCCAGACCTGCGGCGACATGAGGACCGCGGCGTCCAGCCCGACCATGTCGTCGCGCAGTTGCACCATCGCCTTCCACCACGCCGCCTTGACATTGTTCTCGATCAGGACGCCGAGCGGCCCGTAGTCCCACGCATTGCCGAAGCCGCCGTAGATGTCGCTCCCCTGAAAGATGATCCCCCGCCGCTTGGCGAGCGAGACGATCGGTTCCATGGATTCCAGTCGCACGCCGGTATGCATCCCTACCCCCTGCCCCTCCCTAAAGGGAAGGGGTTTACTCAATCTCGTAATCCGGGCGTTCTTCCCAACACCCCAACCTCTCCGAATCCCGCTCCCCCTTCCTTTTAGGGAAGGGGGCCGGCGGGTTAGGTCGAAAATGCCGCCCCGGCGGCTGGCGTCGGGGCGGCATGCGCGCGGTTTTCGTCGCGGCGGAGGATTAATCCTCGTGCGCCACCACCTCCGCGACCTCGCCACCGACGGGTCCAACGGCGGCAATCCCGCCCGCCGCCACCGGCGGGAGCGGGGCCGCCGATCCACCGCCCAGCATTTTTACCACATTGGCGGGGTACAGCGCGCCGGGAGGCGCCGGCACGGCGGGCACGGGCCGCATCCGCTGGTAGACCTGCGTGGTGGAGATGCTGACATGGCCGAGCATCGTCTGCACCTCGCGCAGGTGATGGCCCGTCGTCAGGGCGTGCGCGGCGAAGGTGTGGCGGAGCGTGTGCGGCGTGACATTGCGCACCGAGGCGGACTGCGCGTACCCCTTGAGGAGCAGCCAGAAGCCCTGCCGCGTCAGCCGCTGGCCGCGATGGTTGAGGAAGAGCGCCTCCTTGTCCGCGCCGTGCGCGCGGGCGATGATCGGGCGGCTGGTCGCGAGATAGCGATGCAGCGCGTCGTGCGCCGTCGGGGTGAGCGGCACAAGGCGATGCCGCTCCCCGCGCCCCTCGCAGCAGATGCATCCCTTCGCGAGGTCGAGGTCGCCCTGATTGAGCGCGACCAACTCCGAGACGCGCATCCCCGTCGCATAGAGGAGTTGGAGCATCGCCGCGTCGCGCATGCTCTCGGGCGTCTTGACGCGGGTCGGGGCAGCCAGGAGGCGCGCCACCTCGTCCGTGGTGATCGCGTGCGGGACGTAGCGATCCACGCGGGGCGCGAAGAGATGGAGCGAGATATCGTCGGCGGTCTCACCCGCCTGCTTCAGGTACTGGAAGAACGACTTGGCCGCCGCCGTCTTCCGGGCGATCGTGCTGCTCGCATACTGCCGCTCGCGCAGCGACTGGAGATACTCCGTCACCTGCTCGGGCATAACGGCGCGCCACGCCGTCATACCATTCCGGGCGAGATGGGCAACCAGTTGCATCAGGTCATTCCGATATGCCGTCACCGTATGCGGCGAGCAATTCATTTCCGCACTGAGCGCCACAAGATACCGATCTACCCACTCCTCCATCCCCGTCCTCCGCGCTAAACCCCTTCTTCTCCGCACCCAAGAGATCGAGTCCCCACGGAGGACGCGCATCCGCGTTCTACGTCTCTCCCGCACTTTACAAAACGTACGAACTCGCCCGTGGATGCGCGAAAAGACGAAACAGTCGGAAATTGGGCGGGGCGGTAGCCGGTAGTCGGTAGCCAGTAGTCAGAAAAGGCCGTAAATCACTGGCTACCGACTACTGGCTACCGGCTACTCGTCACGCCGAGGAGGTCGCGCAGCGGGGTGTACGGGATATTGAAGGCGCTGGCGACGGGCGCTTCGGTGCAGCGGCCCTCGTAGGTGTTGACGCCCTTTGCCAGCGCCGCGTCCCGCCCGATGGCGCGCTCCATCCCCTCGGTGACGAGCGCGACGACGTACGGAATCGTCGCATTGGTGAGCGCCTGCGTGCTGGTACGCGGCACCGCGCCGGGCATATTCGTCACGCAGTAGTGCGTCACGCCGCCCACGTCGTAGACGGGGTCGCTGTGGCTCGTTGGGCGGGCCGTCTCGATGCAGCCGCCCTGATCTATCGCCACGTCAATGACGACCGAGCCGGAGCGCATCGCGCGCACCATCGCCTCCGTGACGAGGCGCGGGGCACGCGCGCCGGGGATCAGGACCGCGCCGATCACGACATCCGCCTCGGCGACGCTCTCCGCGACGGCGTGGGCGGTGCTGTAGAGCGTCGTCAGGTGGCCGGTGAAGACTTCGGAGAGGTAGCGCATCCGCTCGATGCTCTTTTCCAGCACCGTCACGTGCGCGCCCATGCCGAGCGCCATCTGCGCGGCATTCGTGCCGACCGTGCCGCCCCCAACAATCGCCACCTTCGCCGGGGCGACGCCCGGCACGCCGCCGAGCAGCATACCGCGCCCGTTGTACGTCTTCTC
>JAICIL010000449.1 GCA_025924435.1 Chloroflexia bacterium
CCGGCCTCGGCGCCGGATTCAACGCCACGCCGCTGCAGATCCACGCCCCCGCCGACGATTACACCCTCGCCGGCGCCACGGCGGTGGCGTCGCTCTCCTCCTCCGCCACCGTCCCCACCCCCTACCCGGCGGTGACGCAGGCGGCGGTCGGGCAGGGGCAGGCGGTGCTCTGGGCCTACGACCTCGCCCGGAGTGTCCTCTTCACCCGCCAGGGCAGCCCGAACGTCGGCGAGCACGACGGCGATCCGGGCTTCCAGACCACCGATCTCTACGCGGGGTATGTGGACCTGAACGACGTGCCGATCCCGCAGGCGGACGAGCAGCAGCGCCTGCTGGCGAAGGCAATTAGCGGGCTGAGCGCGACGCCGCTCCCGCGTCTGTGGTATTTCCCCCGGAACGCGGGGGCGGTGCTGGTGCTGACGGGGGACGCGCACGCCAACCCAACCGCGTACTTCACCAACGAGTTGAACAGCATCCAGAACTTCGGCGGGCACATCACCTTCTATCTGGCGCAGGCGTCGCAGCCGCTGGCATCGGACGTGGCGACGTGGAAGCAGGCGGGCCACGGGGTGGGTATTCACCCGTACGCGGCCAACTTCCCGCAAGCCTCTCCGTGCGCCGACGCCGGGATCCAGCAGGGCATCGCCGATGGGATGGCGTGGTTCCAAGCCCAATTTGGCATTCCCCCTTCGCCGACGGTGCGAATCCACAATTTCCCCTGGCAGTGCTGGACCGACGCGGCGACGATCGAGGCGAGCGGCGGGAACATCGGGATGGACACGACCGTCTTCCCGTGGGGCCGGTGGCTGCGGAAGCCGGATGGGAGTTGGGCGCACGGGTACATCAATGGCAGCGGGCTGCCGATGCGGATGATGGACGCGACCGGGCATCTGATCCCGCTCTACCAGCAGGCGACCACGCTGGTGGACGAGCAGCTGCTGTCGGGGATCGCAAGCACGCAGGAGAACCTGACCGGCGCGCAGGCGGCGGCGATCAGCCAGCAGTTGATTGACGGGAGCCTGACCGGGGGAAACTACGCGGCGATCACGACGCAGTTCAGCGTGGACTGGTACAGCTACCCCAACGCGACGCCCTGGGCGGAGAGCACGATGTCCTACGCACGGAGCAAGGGAGTGCCGATCTGGAGCGCGGACGACTGGCTGCGCTTCACCCAGGCGCGGGCGGGGACGGCGTTCGGGACGCCGAGTTGGGACGGGCAGAGCCTGACCTTCACCATGACCGTGCCGAGCGGGCCGGATGCGATGCCCCTCATGCTGCCGCTGACGAGCGACGGCGGACGGCTGACGAGTTTGACCGTTGATGGCGCCGGCGTGGCGTACCAGACGCGGACGGTCAAGGGCGCGTTCAATGCCGTCGCGTCGGTTGGCGCCGGTTCGCACACCGTCGTCGCCGCGTACGCGTCCGTGATGCCGTCCGTCCGCGCGATCACCCCGGCGAAGGGGCCGACGGCGGGCGGGACTGCCGTCACGCTCTCCGGCGCGAATTTCGATCCCCTCGCCACGGTCACCTTCGGCGGCGCGGCCGCGACGGGCGTCGCGGTGAATGCCGACGGGACGGCGCTGACCGCCGTCAGCCCGAGCCACACGGCGGGCGCCGCCGACGTCGTCGTGACAAACCCCGGCAATCGGTCCCTCGACATGCCGAATGGCTTCACGTATGTGCCGCCGCCGGTGATCGCCTCCGTCGCGCCGCAATCGGGCGCGACCGTCGGCGGTACGAGCGCGACGATCACGGGCACCGGTTTCCAGGCGGGGGCGAGCGTGATGCTCGGTGGGGTCGCCGCGACGAATATCGCGGTGAACGCGGGCGGGACGGCGATCACGCTGCTGATCCCGCGCCACGCGGCGGGCGTCGTGGCGGTCGTCGTGACGAATCCGGACGGGCAGGGCGCGACGCTCCCGTCGTCCTTTACGTACGAGACGGTGAAGGCGCTACCACCCGCAAGGCCGCCCGCCACGACCGGTGGCGCTACCCCGCCAAGCGCCCTGCCGCCGCCACGGCCCGGCGGTGCGCCGACGGGCGGCACGCCGCCGAATCCCCTCCCGCCGAAGCGGTAACGGGAAAAGGCGACATGACACGGGAGATCACGGAAGAGGCCGGGCGGCGGCGATGGCGGCGAGGCCCCGCGCGAGGGTGTATTCCGGTCGCCACACGCCCCGCCGGATCAACCGCTCGTTCGAGAGGCGCGAGATGCGGACATCGCCCGCGCGGGCCGGGCCGTACTCGACCGTCGGCGCGACGCCGAGCGCCCGCCCGACGTGCCGTGCGAGGTCGTTGACCGTCGTTTCCGCGCCGCTCGCCACGTTCCAGATGCCCGAACATCTCCACGAGAGCGCCGAGCGCACGGCAGCCGCCACGTCCGCGACATAGACGAAATCGCGCACCTGCCCGCCGTCGCCGTTGATGCGCAGCGATTCCCCGCGCGCGAGGCGGTCCACGAACGTGGCGATCACGCCGCCGTCCGTGCCCGCGCGCTGGCGGGGGCCATAGACATTGGCGGGCCGGAGGATCGCGTGCGACAGGCCGCTGAGCGCGACGTACCCCTCGGCGGCGAGTTTATGCACGCCGTACGGGCTTAAGGGGGCGGGCAGTGTCGTTTCGTCGGCGCAGACGGCCG
>JAICIL010000450.1 GCA_025924435.1 Chloroflexia bacterium
CCCCCCCGGGGGTGGAACCCCCCCCGCTACCAGATATACAAAGCTTCACATCGCCGGGGGCGGTTCCTCGCGCTCGATGACGATGCGGCGCGGCTGGGCGGTCTCCTGCGGGCTGCGTGGGTCCGCGAAGAGGCGATCCACGGCCATCAGGCCCGCCGAACCGACCGCGTCCACGAAGGATTGCACCGCCAGCACGCTCTCCCGTGCGCTCTGCCGCAGATGCTCGCGCGTCTGCACCGGCAGCGCACCGACGGCCCCGGAGACGACTTTGCGGGGCACCGCCATCGCCCGCCGCTGCGCCTCGTCCATCCGCTCGGACGCGCGATGGCGCATCGCGTGCATCTGTCCGTGCAACGATCGGGCGCGGCCCGGCATCAGTCCCTCGGCATCGAGGTCAATCTCCTCGTCGTGCTCGAAGACATCCATCTCCTGCTCGTCCATCTGGCCCTCTCCTCTGCTATGTCGCGTGTCGCCTATGATAGTATACTCCCGTTCGCTTAGCATCCGAGAAACGACGGATGAGGATTGAAACTATCCCAGATAGACGCGCGCGACGATGTCCGTCAGGGTGTGGTTGTTGCGGTCGGTGATGTCGTCCGCGCTGGAGGCGACGCAGATGACGAGGTCCATCTCGGCGCGGAAGAGGATGCCGTCGTCCCGCTCGGAGAGCGGCGGACGGAACTCCCACGCGCCGCGCTCCTTGAAGCCGACATGCTGGAAGAGGTTGACCGGATCGGGCACGCGGTCGTAGCCGACATCGTACCGCTGGAGGGCGATGGCGAGCGCGTCCCGCGTCGTCTGGTGCGCGGCGGTGACGCCGCGCGTGATGTAGAAGCGGGCGTCGTCGGCGGGTAGGAGCAGATCGTGCCGCCCGACGGTGTCCTGCACGACGGTCAGCATCGCGTTGCCGAGGTTCGAGTAGAGCGTCTGACCCTGCTGCAACATGATGCTGCCGGTGTGCGCGATCGTCTGGCTGGTGGAGAGATATTCCTCCATGTAGCCCTGCCGGAAGGCGCAGAAGGGCGCGGTCTGCCCGCCGTTCGGGTCCGTCACCTGGATGTACTGCCCGCGCGGCACTTCGGTCGTGTCCGCCTCGCCGGGGTGGATCGTCAGGTAGGCGCGGGGGGCCTGTCCGGTGAAATCGGGCGTCTCGGTCGTGCTCATCGGCGCGGGCCGTCCTTTCGATTGCGGGCGATCAGGGCGAGCATCTCGTAGATGACGTTCGCGGCGAGCATCGCCGTCGTCTGCGTCGGGTCGAAGGCGGGCAGCACTTCCACGCAGTCCGCCGCGACGATCTCCAGCCCGACGAGGCCGCGCACCGCGAGCAACGCTTCCCACGACGTCGGCCCGCCGACTTCCGGCGTGCCGGTGCCGGGCGCGTACGTCGGGTCCACGAAGTCTATGTCGTAGGTCAGGAAGACCGGGCCGCCGCCGACGACCGACCGGATCGCCGCGTGCGTCTCCTCCCAGCCCTGCCGCCGCACTTCCTCCATCGGCCAAAGCGTGAAGCCCATGTCGCGCGCGTCCTGGTAATCGGACGGGCCGTAGAGGGAGCCGCGCATCCCGGCCTGGAAGGAGCGGCGCGGGTCAATCAGCCCCTCCTCGGCGGCGCGGCGGAAGGGCGTGCCGTGGTTGTACTTGCGCCCGAAGTATTCGTCCCATGTGTCGCCGTGCGAGTCGAACTGGACGAGCGCGACCGGGCCGTGCGCCGCCGCCGCCGCCCGCAACTCCGCCAGCGTGATCGAGTGGTCGCCGCCGATGCCGATCGGGATCGCGCCCGCCGCGAGGATCGGCGCGATGCCCGCCGTGATCCGCGCGTAGGCGTCCTCGATGTAGCCCGGCACGACCGACGTGTCGCCGTAATCCACGCAGGAGAGTGCATCGAAGACCATCACATCCACGGACGGATGATAGGGGCGCAGGAGGACCGAGGCGTCGCGCACCGCCGCCGGGCCGAATCGCGCGCCGACGCGGTAGGTCGTCGCCGTGTCGAACGGGATGCCGACGATCGCCACGTCCACGCCGTCGAGGTCGGTCACATGGGGCAGGCGCGCGAAGGTGCGGATGCCACCGAAGCGGGGCGACTCCTGCGCGTCGCTCGGACGATAATGCGGCATCGTGGCTCCCCCTTCTCCAGCATCGAAACACCCGCAACCGTCCGCCGATTGTGGGCGCGCGACGCGGGGGTGTCAAGCAAAGACACCGAGGGTGCTACCGGTCATACCTACGCACGGCATGGGGTACACCCGCCATCGTTCCGACGGTTTGATGATCGGGCAAACTGCCGTGCACACCACAAGGATCGTCTCGTGGCGTGTGCGGCGGACCGGGACCCCGCGCGGCATCGCGGCCCGCCTCAGCCCTCCCCCACGGGCGGCACCCGGCCCACCGCGAGCACGTTCCCCTCGATCAGGCACGTGTCCGGGTCGTCCAGGAAGCGGTCCAGCCCGTCCGGGTCGCGCAGCCCCTCCCACGCCTCCCGGTCCGCTTCGGGCAGGTCCCACCCCGCGGCGCCCGCCGCGAAGAAGGTCAGGGCGCCCCGCCAGAATCGGCGCGTCGTCGCATCCAGGGGCGGGGAGCGCTCGATCAGCGTCGC
>JAICIL010000451.1 GCA_025924435.1 Chloroflexia bacterium
AGAAAAATCGGTGAAACAGCGGCGCGATTGTAGCACACGGCCACCGGGCCGCCGTCTCATTCTTGCACTCCGTGGCGGTGTCGTCGCACAGGATGAAGCGATGCTACGCCTCCGCCTCCACGACTTGCAGGAGCGCCTTGATGTAGCCGAGGCAGAAGGCGAACTGGCGCTCCTTGTCCGGGTCCACGGCGGAGGCCGGGACGTGATCGGGGCAGATCATGCCCTCGTAGCCGACTTCCTTGTACACCCGGAGCGCCGCGTGCATGTCCACGTCGCCGTTGTCGGGATAGACCTCGTCGAAATCGAGGTAGCCGCCCGCGATGTTGCGGAAGTGGACCATGAACATCTTCCGCCGCCCGCCGAAATAGCGGATCGCGTCCAGCACCTCGGTCGCGGGGTCGGCGCACATCTCCGCGACGGTGCCCTGGCAGAAATTCATCACATGAGATTTGCTCGGCGTGAGGTCGAGGTAGCGTTTCAGGCCGTCCACGCTGCCGAGGACGTGATGGAAGCCGCGCAGGCCGCCGTCGTGCGGCAGCGGCGGGTCCTGCGGGTGAAAGGCGAGGAAGACGCCGCACTCCTCCGCGACCGGGATAATTCGCTCGAGGAACCACGCGAAGGCGTCCCACGACTCCTGCGGGGAGACCGGCCCCACGTCGGCGGCGCGGCGCTGGCCGGGGGCGGCCCCGGTGTACGCCGCCAGCGCGTCGTCCGTCGCCCCGGCGATGTCGAAATGGGAATAGAGCGCGCCGCCGCGCCCCGGCGTCCGCCCCGTGCGCGGGATGCCGATCATATGCAGCGCGTACTTCAGGCAGGGCACGCCCGCCTCCGCCGCCGCGCGGATGTTGTGCACGATGACGGCGAGTTGCGCGTCCCGCCGCGCCGCGTTGCCCCGGATGATGTCGAGGAGGAGCGCTCCCATCTCGAGGCCGATCACATCCACGCTGATCCCGTTCGCCGCCGCGCGCCCCTGCAAGTCGCGGATGCGCCCGGCATCCCAGCGGCCCGTCTCGCTCGCGTCGTAGAGTTCGCTCCCCATCTCGACGGCGATGTGCTGGACGCCGAGTTGCGCCGCCAGCATCAGCCGCGCGTCGGTCGGTTTCGGCAGTTGTTCACCGAGGTACATGCTTTTTCCTCCCCGCCGTTTCATTCTCGTCGCGATGGCGAGCAGCGCCGCTCATCGTCCGCTATACTGTACAGGAGCGAACTGGTTGAGCAAGGACACGACGATGGTCACCACCAAGCCCGCACGAACGGTCATCCATGACGAAACGATCCTCCGCGGTGAGCCAATTATCAGTGGCACGCACATCCCCGTGCGCTCGGTGTATCTCATGGCGAAGAGTTATCGCGGTGATCTCGCGGCGGTGCAACATGCGTTGCCCACACTTTCGCTTGCGGATATCTCTCTCGCTTTGCGCTACCAACGGGAGAACCCCGATGAGATCGCCGCCTGGATAGCATACGATGCATCCGATGACGACGATCCTCTGTAGCAGGCATGATTGAACGTGGACTCTCCATCTACCTCGATGAATGCGTGAACAATACCGTTACTCCCCTGCTTACGGCGTGGGGACATACCGTCATCACCGCGCAATCGCAAGGAACGAATACCGATCCCGACGACGAACAGATTCGCTACGCGACGGCGCGGGGATGGGTCGTCCTGACGACAAACCGGAAGCATTATCATCGGTGGCACCGCGAGTTTCATCAGCGCGGTGAATCGCATGGTGGAATCATCACCGTCCCACAAGATGACCAAGCCCCTGATCGCTTCTTCATCCGTTGCGCACTGATGGTGGCATGGGCTGCCACCTTCTCCACGCCGAAGGGCACACTGTTTCGTTGGGGTGATTTTCAAACGCTGTTGCATCAGGGCTATCGGCCAGCGGGATTTACTGCCACGGAAATCGCCCTCGCCCTTGGCATCCATGCGTCAACGCAAAATCTCTGAGTGCCGTGTGGCGGCAGTCCACATTCGTCTGCCCTTGTGTCATACTACCTGCCTGCAAGGTTGGCTTTCCGGGATAGAGGGAGAGGAAGGGACGCGACGATGGCGCTGACGATCACGACGAAGACCGGGGACGCGCTGACGGCAAGCGCGGACGCACTGATCCTGCCGGTCGCCGCCGGGGCGGGCGTGCCGGGTGGGCTGGACGGCAAGGACCGCTTCGCCGGGCAACTCGCCCCCGTGCTCGACGCGACCGGGTTCACCGGCAAGGCGGGGCAGGTGGCGGCGGTGCCGACCTTCGGCAAACTGCCCGCGCGCACGCTCGTGCTCGCGGGCACCGGCGGCGGGGACGACCCGACGCTGCGCGGCGACTCGCTACGCCGGGCATACGGCGCGGCGATCAAGCGGGCGCAGGAGCAGGGGGCGCGCACCGTCGCCGCCATGCTGCCGGACGGCGCGGACGCGGATGCGGTCAGCGCGGTCGTCGAGGGGTTGAGCCTCGCGCAATACCGCTTCGCGCGCTACAAGAGCGACGGCGACGCGGCGAAAGGAATTGAGTCCGCCGAACTCTGGTCGGCGGGATCGGCGCCGGAGGACGGCGTCGCGCACGGGCAGGCGATCGCGGCGGGCGTCGCCC
>JAICIL010000452.1 GCA_025924435.1 Chloroflexia bacterium
AATGGAGCGGGGGAGCGAGACGGGTGGCGCGGGCTTTCCAGCCCCGTCCTGCCCGCAGACTGGAAAGCCCGCGCCACCATCCGTCAGCCGTGCGCGGTTTCGGTCACGTAGTCGTATCGCTCGGCGGCGATTTCCAGCGCGAGCGGCACGTCTTCCGCCAGGAGATAGCGCCCGACCACCAATTCCTCGGCGGCGGTGCGGACGCGTGCGAGATAGTCGGCACGATTAGCATATCGCTCGGCGAGCGAGGGGCGCGGGTCGCCGGTGCGTCCCCGCTCCTCCGCCGTCCGCGCGAAGGGGAAGGTCGAGCCTTCCATCGGGATGATCTGCCCCTCGCCGCCCGTCGCGGGGTGGCGCGGGTCCCAGCCTGTGTAGGTCGCGACGGGCACGGCGACATCGGGCATCCGCACGCCGCCTACTTCGTTCCCATCCGCGTCCACCGCCGAGACGTAGTTTGGGTATCGCTCGCCCTCCGTCGCCGGGTAGCGGCCGATGCCGCGCGCCGCGTCGGGGCCGAGGTCGAGGCGATGGATCGCAGGCAGCAATTCCGGGTCGGGCCGCGTCGCACCGGGGATGTTGCGATAGGCGGCGAAGACGGACGCGCCCGGAATTGCCGTGCCGTCCGCGAGGCGGGGGAAGCGGCTCGGCGGCGGGGGCGTGCCGTCTGTCACCCAGCGGTCGAGGGCGATGAGGGCGGCGCGAAGGAGGGGCGCGTAGTCCACTGCATTGAAGCCGTGGACGCCCCGCGCGCCGGTGTTCGTGTCCGTATCCACGAGCGGCACCGCGCCGAGGCCGTGTTGCGTGCTCGCGAAGAGATAGACGCGCGCGTCCTCCGGCGGCTCGACATCGCGCGTCCCCGCGATATCCGTGTGGACGAGCGAGCAATCGCCGCGCCAGTATTCCGCCGAGGTGTTCGTCGCGATGACCTTCGGCACGCCGCCGAGGGCGCGCTGACGGCGCATCAGGCCGTCCGTCCGTCCCGTCTGTGGGTCGGTCTGGTCGTCGTCGGCGAAGGGCATCAGGTGGCCGAAATTGGGGGTGTGTTGCTGCGAGGGCTGGCCGAAACGGTGATTGAATTCCCCCCGCCGCGCCCCCGCGACGTGGATGTTGATGCCGTCGAAGACTTGCCGCCCCGCCTCGTCCACATTGAGGCCGAGATAGAGGAAGTAGCGCAGGAATCGCCCGCTCTGCGACATGCCGAAGCCGTACGCCTTCTCGATGTGCCCCGTGCACGGGTTGTCCGCCGCGTCGCTGTAGCGGAGGAAGGAGACGCAATCGCGCACCGCGAGCAGCCCCGCCCCGACGACCGGGCAGCGGCGCGTGCGGTAGACGACCTCGTAGACCTTGCCCGGCTGGAACTCCGCGCCGAGCCAGAGGTGGGTGTCGTCCGGTGCGGGGTCCTTGCCGCCGCGCGCGAACCGCCACTCGTCGCGCGGGATCGTCGTGCGCGGGCCGCCGGGCCAGTCGCGGACGGTCAGCACGGCATCCGGGTCATTCACATCGGCGGCGGGATACGGCTGGTGGACACGGTCCGCGAGCAGCCGGTTGTAACTCCGCTCGTTCGGCTGGAATTGGAGCACGATCTGGCCCTGAATAGGACTGAGGCCTGAGGACTGAGGACTGAGAAGACCGACTGCCGACCGCTCACTGCTCACTGCTTCGGGTGCGTCGAGGCCCATCAGCGCGGCGCTGCGGATTGTGTCCCACTGCCAGCCGCACCATGCGAGCGTCCAGCCATGGCGGAGCAGGAAGCCGTCGCCGGGGTCAATCGCCTCGGTCGGCGTGGCCGTCGGCGCGGCGTGATTGAGCATGCGCGGCACGAGTTTGCGACCCCGGTTGAGGACTTCAAAGAGCAGCCGCCCGTTCGCATGCGCCGCGTCTATGGGTTGCAGGAGGCAGAAATCCGCCGCGAAGCGCACCTGGCCCGCGTCGTCGCGCGCCGCCTTGTCGAGATCCACGATCAGCGCGTTCGCCGGGTGCGCGGGATCAGCGGCGAAGTGGATCGTCCCATCAATGCGCTCGTACGACCCCGCCTGCCCGAATGCCGCCCCGTCCGCGTACGCCCCGCGCGCCCGAATCTCCAACGATGTCACCGCCATAACAAACTCCTTTTGAACCGCGAAGGCGCGAAGGGCGCGAAGGGAAGAGAGTAGAGCATATGGATATTCGCACAGCATGACCCTGCGTGTCTTCGTCTATCTTCCTTCTGCTATCTTCGCGCCCTTCGCGCCTTCGCGGTTCAAATCTGTTTCTCCCCGATGATTTGCGCGTAGGCGGCGGGGTCGGTCGCGCCTTCGGTGCAGAAGGCCAACACCCGGGTGGACTGCGTGATGCCGAGCAGGTGGCGCACGCGCGCCGCCTCCGGCCCGGTGAGGAGCGCGAGCAGGCCGCCGATGCCCGCCGCGCCCGTCTCCCCCGCGATGATGCCCGCCGCCGCCATCCGGCGCATCGCCTCCCGCGCCGACTCGTCCTCGATGGCGACGAAAAGGTCAATGCCGGTGGAGACGACGGGCCAGGCGAGCAGCGAGGGGATGCCGCAGTTCAGCCCCGCCATGATCGAGGTGTGCGGCCCCGGCACCGCGACGATC
>JAICIL010000453.1 GCA_025924435.1 Chloroflexia bacterium
CGTTCAGTATGTGCCCGACCGCGTGACGACGCGCAAGACACGATTTCTTGCCGAGGGATTCTTCCGCTTCCCGCAGCAGGTCGCACGCGTGGACCGTGGCACGCGCGCCACCCTCCCCCCGGATGCGGAGAGCGGCGTGATTGCTGCGATTGCCGCGATTGCCGACACTAACGCGCTGCTTGTCTCAGATTATCGCTACGGGACGATCACGCCCACCGTTGCGGCGGCGGTACGCGCGGCAGGCGCGGCAGGCGGCGCGGTGACCGCTGTGGACTCGCAAGGCAGCCTCGACCCGTACCACGGCTTTACGCTCGTGCGCGATAACCGCGCGGATGCCGCCGACTATCTCCGCGAACCGCTCGACAGCGTGACGGCCGTGATCGCCGCCTTGCCCCGCCTGCGGGAGCGATTGGACGCCGCGAATATCGTTATCTCACTCGGCGATGAGGGCCTCGTGTATCTTGACGCGGCGCATGGCAGGGGGCATCTTCCGGCGCACCGCGTGGATGTCTATGATGTCACGGGCGCGGGGGATACGCTGATCGTCGTGCTGACACTCGCGTTGGCGGCGGGGCTGCCGCTGGCGGTCGGCGCGCATCTCGCCAACCTCGCGGCGGGTGTCGCCGTTCGCAAGTTGGGTAATGCCGTCGTTACGGCGGAGGAATTGCGGCGCGCCATCCTCGAGGCGGACGACGCGATCTTCGCTGCTGATTCGCAGGGGCCATAGCATGGGCGCTATTCTGCAACTGGCGGACCTCGCGGCGTATGGGCGGGAGCGACGCGCGCGGAACAAACGGATCGTATTCACGAACGGACACTTCGATCTGCTCCATATCGGCCATGTCCGGTATTTGCAGGCGGCGCGTGCGCTGGGCGATCTGCTCGTCGTGGGGCTGAATGACGATACGAGCACGACTGCGCGCAAGGGGATGTTCCGCCCGATCATCCCCGCCGGGGAGCGCGCGGAAGTGCTGGCCGCGCTTGGCTGTGTTGATGCGGTCGTCCCCTTTGGGGGCCTGACCGCCGACGAGCCGATTCTGCTGCTACAGCCTGATCTCTATGTCAAAGGCGGCGACTACGCAATCACCGACGCGGAGGAACAGGCAGGCAAAACGCGGCTCCCCGAAGCGCCGCTCGTGCGCGCCTATGGTGGCGCGGTGGTGACGGTGCCGCTGTCGCCCGGCCGGAGTACGACGGATATTGAGCGCGCCATCCTCCGCGCGCACGGCTGCATCGAAGCGAAAGAGACGCATGGCGAAGGCAATTGAGCCTATAGACGTGGATGAGACGGCGGCAGCCGAGGCCACAGGCATCGCCGCTGCCCGCGATCAGACGACGACGGGCCGCATCGCGGGCGCGGCGCTGATCGTCATGATTGGCACGATCTTCAGCCGGGTCGTGGCGATCCCGCGCGAGTCCCTGATCGCGAGCATGTTCGGCGATGCCGTTGTCACCAACTCCTATACCATCGCCGAGAATGTGCTGACCATCTTCCTCGATTTGCTGCTCTCCGGCATCGCGAGCGCGGTGCTCGTGCCGGTGCTCTCCGAGTTCGTCGGGGAAGATCAGCGCGACCGGCTCGGCGTGCTCGTCGGCAAATTGCTGACACTGGTCGTCGTCGGTGGCAGCGTGATGCTGCTCATCCTCGAACTGGGCGTGCGGGGCGTCGCGTGGGCGATGACGGGCATTGGTGGGAACCATACATCGTACGACCGCGCGCTGATCGTCTCGCTGACGCGCTGGATTCTCCCCGCCCTTCTGCTGCTCGGCATCGCCTCCGTGTTGCAATCCACGCTGTACGCCCTGCAGCGGTTCACGATGCCCGCGCTGTCGCTCGCCGCGCGGAACGGCTCAGTCGTTCTGGCGGTGCTCGTGCTGGGGCGGTCGCTCGGCGTGCATAGCCTCGTCGTCGGTGTTCTCGTCGGCGCCGTGCTGCTCGTCGCGCTCCAGATTCCGGGCTTTCGCGGCACGGGCCTACGCATCCGGCCGTCGTTCGCCTGGCGCGATCCGGCGATCACACGGATCGGCGCGCTCTACCTGCCCGTCTTTCTCGGCTTGCTGCTCAACTCGTGGGCGCTCATCATTGACCGCAATCTCGCCGAAACGACCGGTGAACATGGCATCGCCGCGATGCGCTTCGCGACCCAGGTGCAGCAACTGACGGTCGGGATGGTCGTGACGGCGATCAGCATCGCCACCCTGCCGCGCCTCGCCCGCGCCGCCGCCGAACTGGACGAAGAGGCCTTCGGACGCACGCTGGCGCTCGGTATGCGGCTCGTCACGACGCTCGTCCTACCGGCGACGCTTGGCCTGATCGCCCTCTCGTGGCCGCTCGTCAATCTCCTCTTCAATCACGGTAAGGCGACCGCCGACGGCGTCCACGAAATCCGCGTCGCCCTGGTCGGCTATGCGATTGGCCTCCCCTTCCTCGCCTGGGATCAACTCTTATTGTTCGCGTTCTATGCCCGAAAGAATACACGCACGCCGGTGATCGTCGGTGCATTCTCGGTCGGTATTCTGC
>JAICIL010000454.1 GCA_025924435.1 Chloroflexia bacterium
AGGGCTATCTGTTCAATGGCCAGCTGCTCCGTCCCGCGCGCGTCGTCGTGAAGCAGTGGAACGGTTGAGGACGTACTGAGCGCCATGGCGCAAAATAAAGACTTTTACGCGGTTCTCGGTGTATCCGCGTCCGCGTCGCAGGACGAGATTAAAAAGCAGTACCGAAAGCTCGCGGCCCGCTACCATCCGGATAAGAACCCGAACGACGCGAAGGCAGCAGACCGGTTCAAGGAGATCTCCGAGGCGTATCAGGTTCTCGGAGACGCGGATCGCCGCAAGCAGTATGACCAGATGCGCCAGCTCGGCGCATTCGGTGGCTTCGGCGGCGGCGCGCGGCCTGGGGCCAGACCAGGTGCTGGCGCACCCGGAGCGGGCGGTTTTCCGGGCGGAGCCGGTGGCAATTTCCGATTCGAGGATTTCGACATCGGTGGGCTCGGTGGCCTCGGCGACATCTTCAGCTCGATGTTCGGCGGCGGCACCACCGGCGGCGCGCGCGCGCGGAGTCGCGGGCCCGAGCGCGGTCAGGACGTCGAGATGCAGCTCGAGGTGCCATTTCGGGTCGCTGCCCTTGGTGACAAGGTCCCGGTCGAGCTCGAGGTGAACGAGGAATGTCCGACTTGCAAGGGATCGGGTGCGGCACCCGGCGCGAAGCTCCAGACCTGCCCCGAATGCAGCGGTCGCGGGACCATCTCTTTCGGCCAGGGCGGCTTCGCCGTGCAGCGCCCCTGTCCGATGTGTCTCGGTCGCGGGCAGGTGCCAACCGAGCGCTGCCCGACCTGCGGTGGAGCGGGCGAGGTGCGCACGCGTAAGAAAGTGCTCATCACAGTGCCGCCCGGAACCGACAGCGGCACGCGTATCCGTCTCAAGGGGCAGGGAGGACGCGGCCAGCACAATGGCCCGCCGGGTGATCTCGTGATCACCTTTCAGGTCCAGCCAGATCGCTTCTTCAAGAGAGAGGGACTCGACGTCATCGCCCCGGTGCCGATCAATATCGCGCAGGCGACGTTAGGCTCCCGCATCAGCGTCAAAACGCTCGACGGCAAGCGCGTCGCGATCAAGATCCCGCCCGGCACCTCGAATGGCAAACGCTTCCGCGTCCGTGGCCAGGGGATCGAGAAGGACGGCGCCAAGGGCGATCTGATCGTTCAGGTGGATGTCCAGGTCCCCGAGAAGCTGACCGAGGATCAGGAGCGGGCGATGAAGGAGTTCGCGGAGGCCGGCGGGCTGAAATACTGAGGGGTCCCCGTACTGCATGAGGAGCGGATACCGCGTAAGGGGCGGGTACCGCGTGAGAGGCGGGTACCCCGTGAACGGCGGTGCGAAAAAGGACTTGCGGGCGCGAAGCGCCCGCATACCTATTCCAATCGCAGTTCATGCGGTTCCCGCAGTTCATGCGGTTCCCGCAGTTCATGCGGTTCCCGCAGTTCATGCGGTTCCCGCAGCTCATGCGGTTCCCGCAGGTCACGCGTATCCGCAGTTCAGCATTCCGCGCCGTTTCTTAACTACAAGGAGTACTCGGTCTATGTCCTCCCATTCCGTCATTCGACACGCGAGCGGTGCCCTCGATTTCGCGGACGCGAGTGGAACCGTGTGGACCGTCTCCGAGATCGCGCGGATGGATTTCTCCGAGCGAGTGATGGCGCTCCTCCCGCATCCGGAGCGACGGCAGGGCTGGCTCCTCTTCGAGTCGCAGTTCGGTGAGCGGCGGCGGTACACGCCCATCCCCGAGAACTGGCGCGCCTTCGCGGCGCCGGCCCTCGAGCAATGCCTCGCCAACGCCGTGCAGTCCAGCGCCGCGGAGCATCGCCGGCGCGAGGACCAGGATCGTTAGGCAGCCTTCGTCAGGCCGGCCGCGGTACGCCCCAATTACGCGGCCAGAATCGGGAGGGACGGCCGCACTCGGCGCGCGGCCTCGATGATCCCGCCGCCAAGCACACGCGTATCGTCGTAGAGCACGAGCGACTGGCCCGGCGTGATCGCCGATACCGGCTCGTCCAGCGCCAGCTCGATCTCGTCCTCGGCAAGGCGTACGACCTCGGCGGCCGCCGGCGTCGCCCGATGGCGAACCTGGACGAGTACGTTCGCCCCGAGCGCGGGCGCCTCGCCGAGCCAGTTCATCTCTCGCGCTACCACGCCACGTCCAAGCAGCTCGCCGCGCGGACCGATCACCACGGCGCGCTCCGCGGGCCGGATGTCGACGACGTACATCGGCTCTCGGAAGCCGCCCGGAAGCCCTCGCCGCTGACCGATGGTGAAGCGCGCGTACCCCTCGTGCGTGCCGACCTGCCGCCCATCCGACAGCAACAGCGGTCCGCTCGATAGCGCTGGCGCGTCGGCGCCGAGGCGCTGCCGGAGGATCTTGGTGTGGTCGCCGTCCGGGACGAAGCAGATGTCCTGGCTCTCGGTCTTCTCCGCAACAAGCTCGAGACCGAGTCGGTGGGCGACGGCGCGCGTCTCCGGCTTCGTGCTCGCGCCCACCGGTAGGAGCATCCGCCTAACGACGTCGCGATGAATTCC
>JAICIL010000455.1 GCA_025924435.1 Chloroflexia bacterium
GGGAGCAGACGGCGCAGTACGAGCGGGACAGCCGCGCCCTCTCTATCGAGCCGCCGACGCACTTCCTCCGCGCCACGGACGAGATTGACCGGATGATCCCGCTGATCGCGACGCTGATGGCGAAGGGGCACGCCTACGCCTCCGGCGGCAATGTCTACTTCTCCGTCGCCAGCGACCCGGACTACGGCGGCTTGAGCCGGTACAGCCGGGCGGAGATGCGGGCGATTGCGGCGGAGCGCGGCGGGAACCCGGACGACCCGCGCAAGCGCGACCCGCTCGATTTCCTGCTCTGGCAGGCCGAGCAGCCGGACGAACCGGCGTGGGAATCGCCCTGGGGCAGGGGGCGACCCGGCTGGCACATCGAGTGCTCCGCGATGGCGATGCACTTCCTCGGCCCGACGGTGGACATCCACGGCGGCGGCGCGGACCTGATCTTCCCGCACCACGAGAGCGAGATCGCCCAGTCCGAATGCGCGACGGACATCCACCCGTTCGCGCGCGTCTGGATGCACACGGCGATGGTCCGCTACCGGGGCGAGAAGATGTCCAAATCGCTCGGCAACATGGTCTTCGTCCGCGACGCCCTCCGGCAATACGACGCGGACGCCATCCGCCTCTACCTGCTGAACCACCACTACCGCACGCCGTGGGAGTACGAGGACGACGGCCCGGCCGCCTTCCTGCCGCTCGTCCGCCGGGCGGCGGACGCCCTCGCGTCGCCCGCCGACGCGGGCGCGTCGCTCGATGCCGCACCCTTCCTCGCCGATTTCGATGGCGCGCTGGCGGACGACCTCGACACCCCCGCCGCCATCGCCGCCTTCCGGTCGCTCGTCGAGGCGATGCGGGATGCAGGCCGTGCCTCCGATGAATCCCGCGCCGCGCTCCGCGCGATGGCGGAGACGCTCGGCCTGCGCCTGGGCCAAGCCTGAAACCCGCCACCACCGGGAAAACCGCCTTCCGCACGGATGCCGGACGACGAACGTTGACATAACGCCACCATCAGGGCATACATGTCGCTGGCGTGTTTGCGCCGCCAGGGAGCGGGCACGGCAGGGGGCGGGTGCGGCGGGGATGGATTCGGGAAGGGGTAGGATGCGGGAGCGCGAGCAGACGAAGATCCAGTTATCGGTTGTCCAGATTATCGCCGGGGCGCTCGCGTCCGTCTCCGCCGCGCTGGTCGCCTCGACCTTCGGCCTCAAGGGGACGCTGCTCGGCGCGGCGATCACCAGCATCGTGGCGAGCGTCGGCGGGGCGCTCTACACCCACTCGCTCCATCGGGCGCGCGCCCGCATCCAGACGCGCTTCAACCCGCACACCGGCGCGATCGAGCGCGTCGTGATCCGGACGCCGCGCGCGCGGCGTCCGATCCGCTGGGGGAGGGTGGCCGGGGTGGCGGGGCTGGTCTTCGTCCTCGCGATGGGCGCGATCACCGTCGTGGAGGTGGCGGCGCGCAGGCCGGTCGCGGCGCTCGTCGGCAGCGCGCCGCCCCAACGCGGCGGGACGACCGTCGGGACGCTCCTGCAAGACGCACCCGGCGGGGCGCCCATCGCGCTGCCGACCATCCCGGCCAGCCCGACGCCCGACGCTGCGGCGACGCCGACGCCGAACGGCACGCCCGCACCGGTCCAGACGCCCGCGCAGACACCGGCGGCGACGCCGAGTGGCACACCGCGCACCGTCTCGCCGAGCCAGCCGCCCGCGACCGCCGCAGGCACGGCCACCACCGTCCGCGCGCGCACCGCGACGCCAACGACCGCCGCCCACCCGCCGACCGCCACACCGCGCGCGGGCGCGCCGCCACCGCCGCAGCCCACCGCCACGAAGTCCGCCCCCACGACCCCGACGGCCCCCATCGGATCGCCCCCGGCGGCGCCCGCCGTCGTCGGCACCCCGCCCGAGGTGCCATAACGGTAATTGGGAGTTGACTTCTCCCTCCCCATGGATTCGCTCATTCGCAAAATGTGCGCGTCCACCGAATCAGGATCAGTCCGGTCAAGGCAGGCCGTTCATCTTGATGCCGTGCGGTGGATCAGTTCTGGGGAAGCGGGAGTATGACATCGCGCGAGGCGTATCTGATCGGGCGTCACATTCGCGATGGCGACCGTCTTCCCGTCGCGGAAAAACTCGACGGTGTAGATCGTCGGCGCGTGCATCGCATCAACAACCACCCCCGTATCGCCCGCCACCAGCCCCACGCCCTCCGGCAACTCCGAGGGGAAGAGTCTGTCCGCACTCACGGGCATCAGCAGTGCAACCGTATCGAACTCATGAATCATGCGATGCGCTCCTTGTGCGTGGCCCGTTTCCAGCGTGCGATACCCGCCGCCATTCAACGATACCATGCCGCGTGCGCGTTGACGCCCTCGGTAGGGCGCGGTAGCATTGAGGGGCCGTGCTGACGGAACATGCACAGTGACCGCCCGGAGCGGAGCGTTCCCGGCCATCGCCGGTCGGGGCGCATCCGGTCATCGTTCGCACAGATGGGAGCACAACGGAATGGCAA
>JAICIL010000456.1 GCA_025924435.1 Chloroflexia bacterium
CAGCACGGAGGGGATGCCGGGGAGCAGTTTGCAGGGGCGCAGGTTGATGTACTCGTCGAAGGCGAGGCGGAAAGCGAAGAGCGTCTCCGCGAAGGCGACATCGTCCGGGACGCCGGGGGTGCCGCCGTGCGCGCCGAAGAGGATCGCGTCGAAGCCGCGCAGCGTGTCGAAGCCACCCGGCGGCACGATCGGCCCGCCCATTTCGAGCGACGTGCGCGCCGACCAGTCGAAATCGGTCGTCGCGAGCGCGAAGCCGCCGACCGCCCGCTCCGCCGCGCGCAGGACGCGCACCGCCGCCGGGATCACCTCCCGCCCGATGCCGTCCATCGGCATGACCGCAATCCGGTGTGTCCGCATCCCCTCGCTCCTTCCGCACGCCATCGCCCCTCGCCCGATGAGTATACGGGAGAGGAGGATCATTCGGCATACCCGCGCGTCACTCGTACGAGCATGGCGGCGGGCTTTGGCGCATCCGCCGCTGTGGCAGGCCGAAGCCCGCCACCACCGGGAAGGTGGCGCCGCCCGTTCATGCGCCGTTCATGTGCGGAGGGGTATCTTTTCCGCATTCGGACCGTGCTGGGAGCATTGTGCGCCGACGGCGCGCATGGCGCGGGGATGTATACCACCGAGAAGGCGGGCGGCAACGGCGACGGGAGTAATCCGAAGCGTTATGGCGGCACGATATCGCGCGCGGCCGGGTGCGGACGCGGCGAATCCAACACGATTCTGGCGGCGGGTCCTGACATGGCGGGTCGCGCTCGGCGCGATCCTGCTCGTTGCCGTGCTCGTGCGGATGCCCTTCCTCCATGTGCCGCTGATCGCCGACGAGGGCGGCTACGCCTACACGACCCACTACGGCCTGAGCGGCAGGACGCTCTATCATCTGCTCTGGTTCGACCGGACGCAGGGCATCCTCTGGGTCTATCGGGTGATCTTCCAGACGCTCGGGAGCAGCATCGTCGCGATCCGGCTTTTCGCCGCGCTCTACAACGCAGGCTCCGCGCTGCTCGTCTACGCGATCGGGCGGCGGCTCGCGGACAAGTGGACGGCCCTCCTCGCGGCCTTCCTCTTCGCGCTCTTCTCCGCCATGCCGCATGTGCAGGGGTTCACCGCGAACGCCGAACTCTTCATGACCCTGCCCGCGCTCGCCAGCCTTGCCCTCCTCCTGCCCACCGAACGGACGCGGATGGACGCGGGCGCGCGCCTCTTCGCCCGCGAGAATAGCACCGCGACCCGCCGCATCTTCCTGAGCGGGCTGTGCGCGGGCATTGCGGTCGTCATCAAACCGGCGGAGTGCGCGGCGGTCGCGACCGCCGCGCTCCTCCTCTTCCTCGCCGCGCGCCGGGAGGGGGCGCCGTGGCGCGCGCGCCTGCGCCGCCAATCTATTCTCGGCGCGGGCGTCGCGGTCGGCGTCCTGCCCGCCGTCGCGGACGGCTTCGCGCGGGACGGGCGGGCCTATATCCGGCAAGTATTCCTCTATCGGGGCGCGACGGAATCCATCGTCTCGCGCCATGCCGTCGGGCGGCTCGGCCTCTCGCTCTGGAACAGTCTCGTCGTCGGCGGGGATGTGCTGCCGCTCGTCATCCTTACCGCGCTCGCGCTCACCGTCTATCGCCTGTCGCTCTCGGAGGATGCGCGGCGGCTCGCGCCGCTCTGGCTCGCCGCCAGTTTCGGCGGCATCGCGCTCGGCGGCAACTGGTTCACGCACTATTTCTTCCAGTTGCTCCCGCCGCTGGCGATCTACGCCGCGCTCGGCGTGCGGGCCGCCTTCGTGCGGGGCGGGGCGGCGCTCTGGCGCGTGCGGCTCGTCACCCTCCTCAGCCTCAGCGTCATGCTCACCGCCGCCTACGCGGGGCATTACTTCGTCGCGCAACCGGCGGACATTTCATGGGGCCTCTATCACGACCGTGCCTATCAGGCGCAGGAACCGCTCGTCGCGTACTTGAAGGCGAACTCGCGCCCGAACGACCGCGTCTACATCGCCTTCGAAGCGCCGGAGATCTACTACCTGAGCGAGCGGCAGAGCGCCTTCCCCGTCGTCTGGCGGCAGCCGATCCTCAACGACCCCGCCACCTTCGACCGCCTGATCGCCACGCTCGACACCCCCGCCGGGCCGGAATTCATCGTGGACCTCGACGCCCCCCGTTTCCAGCGCGCGCACGATCGCCTGCGGCCCGTCCTCGCGCGCCGCTACGAACTGGCGGCAATTATTCAGGGCGTGCAGGTCTACCGGCGCGTCCCCTCCACCTGGGATTACCCGTGGATCGAGAAGGTGGATCGCTGACGAGGAACGAGTCGCGAGTTGCGAGTAACGAGAGGAAATGCCGCCCGCACTGTTCGATGCTCGCTCCGCGATTTCGCCGGATATGCATGGTCATCTGTGGTATAAGAACGGTGCATCCCGGCGGCTGGGACGCAGGCGTCAGTGGACTGGTAGTCATTTCCCGGTAGTCAGAGATTGATCCGATCAAGACCCTCCGGGCATCACGTCCGCGC
>JAICIL010000457.1 GCA_025924435.1 Chloroflexia bacterium
ATCAATGTGGCGAAGGAGAAGAAACTGACGAATATGCGCTCCTCGACGGGCGACATCGCCATCCGCCTGACGCCGCCGATCGAGATGAGCCTCGATAAGTCGCTCGATTTCCTCAACGACGACGAACTGCTCGAAGTGACGCCGCTCAATCTGCGCCTGCGCAAGCGGTATCTCGACGCCAACGAGCGCGCCCGGATGCTCAAAGCCGGGCGATGAGCGACGTCGTCCTGCTCGGCATGGTCCACGACCCGGAGGGGCGCATCGCCGCGCTCCTCCCCGCCGATTTGCCGCGCTTGCGGCGTCACTACGCCAGAATGTTCGCAATCTGTGGCATGGCAACGCTCCCCTCCACCGTCGCGGCATTGCGCGCGTATGGCGTGACCGTCATCGGCGGCGCGGATATTCCCGTCAATGCCCGCCCGTACGCGCTCGGCGTGATGGCGTCCCACGCGGGGTGGGAACACGTCCACCTCTGCGACTTCGATAGCGCGCTCCACTGGGCGCGCGCATGGCCGGACGAACTCGACGCGGTGAACGCAACGATTGCCGCCTACGACTTCCTCCTGCTCGGCCGGACGACGCGGGCGACGGCGACCCTCCCCGAGGCGCAGCGGGAGACGGAGCGGCTCATCAACCTCCTCTTCGCCCGCACGACCGGTGGCCTCGACCCGTGGCGGCTCGGCGAAGAACCCAACACACTCATTGACATCTGCACCGGCGCATGGGGCTTCTCGCGGCGTGGCATCGCGGCGCTCCATGCCCGCTCGCGCGTCACCGACATCGGCTTCCACGCCGAGTGGCCGCTGATTGCCCGCGACACGCCCGATTTGCGTTGCGGGTATTTGCCCTGCGAGGGGCTGGAATACGAGACGGCGGATCGCTACGAAGACCAGATCGCGGCGGCGGGCGGCATTGATGCCTGGCACGCGCGCCAGAATGTGGACATCCGCCAGTGGCGGCAGCGCATCGGCTACATCACGCAGATCGCGGAGATGATCGCGGCGCGCGAGCCGTAACTCCCTGCTTCTATCCATTTGTACTATACTGATGCGGGGAGATGTTGCGGTGCCGCCACAGGAGGGCGGGCCATGGGCACACTGGTCGTCGCGATCCCACTCTTTGCAAAACTGAGCGATTACGGCCCGGACATTGCCGGCGGGGTGCTGCTCGCCCTCGCGCTGCTGCTCTTCGCGGCGGAGTTCTTCGCGCCCACGCACGGCAGTGTCGCCGTCGGCGGGTTGGTGATCCTCGTCGTCGGCCTGATCGTGCTGGCGCAAGGAACGGGGAGCGCGGTGCCCGTCGTGCTGATCGTCGCGCTCGCGCTGGCGCTCGTCGCCTTCGCGGCGCTGGCCGTCTTCGAGGTCGCCATGGCGCGCCATCGCCCGGTGACGACGGGCGCGAGCGGGCTGGAGAACGAGATCGGCGTCGTGCGCGAGGAATTGCGGCCGGTCGGGATGGTCTTCGTGCACGGCGAGCGGTGGCGCGCGACGACGGAGGGCGATGCGATCCTGCCCGTCGGCACGCCGGTGCGCATCCTCGCCGTCCACGATTTAACCCTTGTCGTCGAAGCCGCGCCGGAGACGGCGACGACGCTGCCGCCCCTCCCCGGCGCGTACGATGCCCCATCATCAACAGCGAGGAGACAATCATGAATCAGGCAGCGCTCGCGGTGATCGTCGCGGTCGTCATCATCGTCGTCGTGACGATCCTCGCCGCGATCAAAGTGGTGCAGGAGTACGAGCGCGGCGTCGTCTTCCGACTTGGCCGCCTCGTCGGGGCGCGCGGGCCGGGCGTCATCCTGCTCATCCCGTACGTCGAGCGGATGGTCAAGGTGGATCTGCGCATCGTGACGATGGACATCCCCGCCCAGGAAGTGATCACGAAGGATAATGTGACCGTGCGCGTCAACGCCGTCACCTATTTCCGCGTCCTCGACCCGCAGCGCGCCATCGTGCAGATCGCCGATTTCGTCCGCGCCACCTCGCAGATCGCCCAGACGACGCTCCGCAACGTGATCGGGCAGGTCGAACTCGACCAACTGCTCGCCGAGCGCGAGGGGATCAACCATCGCCTCCAGACGATCATTGATGAGCAGACCGAGCCGTGGGGTGTCAAGGTGAGCATCGTCGAACTGAAGGATGTCGAACTGCCGCAGACGATGCAGCGCGCGATGGCCCGGCAGGCGGAGGCGGAGCGCGAGAAGCGGGCGAAAATCATCCATGCCCAGGGCGAGTTCGAGGCCTCCCAACGGTTGCACGACGCGGCGCTCGTGATGGGGCAGACGCCCATCGCCATCCAGCTGCGCTACTTGCAGACGCTCACCGAGATGACGAGCGTCGGCAACGCGACGACGGTGATCCCGATCCCGGTTGACCTCTTCAACATCGTCGGCAGCATGGCGGGCGCGACCCCTCCCGCCCCGCGCCCGCCCGCGCCCTCCCTCGCCGCCGACGATTGATATCGGTAGCGCGGGCTTTCCAGCCTGCGAGGGAAA
>JAICIL010000458.1 GCA_025924435.1 Chloroflexia bacterium
GCCGTCGCGGGGTGCGCAGGATTCTTCAGTGCATGCCCAGGCGCCCACACGCACGCCGACGCTCGAGAAAGCCCCGACGCGCGTCAATGCGGCGGACGCCGACACCGCGGAGCGCGGCGCACACACGGTTCCGGCAACGGTCGTCGGTCCCGCGTTTTCGAGCGAAGGCGGCGCGGTGTTCTTCACCGACGATGACGAGGCAGGCGCGCATAGCGCGCTCGTGCGCAGCGGCGGCGCGCCGCGCGGCCCGGTGCTGAAGATTACTCGCGTCCTGGACGACAGCTCGCGGAATTTCCACGCGCAGCCGTCACCCGACGGCACGCGGATCGCCTTCGACTCCGATCGGGAAGGGACGCGGGGCGTCTTCGTTGCCGACAACACGGGACACAACGTGCACCGCATCAGCGGCGAGGGCTTTGCGGCGGTTCCGAGCTGGTCGCCTGACGGAAGCCGCGTCGCCTTCGTGAAGGCCGACGCCGATCATCCCGACGTGTGGAACCTGTGGGTCGCGGATTTGACCACCGGGCGGGAGCGGCAGGTGACGTTCAATACCAGCGGCCAGCCGCTTGGCGGCTCCTGGTTCCCCAACGGACACGAGATCGCGTACAGCCGCGGCGACGCGATCGTCGTGCAGGACATCGACGTCGACGCCGTCCGGACGTTTCGCGCGCCCGTGGCCAACCGTGAACTCGGCACCCCCGCCGTGTCGCCCGATGGCCGCCACATCATTTTCCAGGTTGCGCGGGACGGCGCGTGGCTGCTCAATCTGGCAAACGGCAGCGTGCGCAAGGTGCTGGACGATCCCACGGCCGAGGAATACACGTGGGCGCCGGACGGACACCGGGTGGCCTTTCACAGCCGCCGCTCGGGTGGATGGAACGTGTGGGTGATGGGCGGGTGAAACAGCCCCTCGCTCCCTGCAATTTTTTGTAGAGATGTCGGGGCCTCCTGAGTAAACTCGGGAGGAGTGTTCCGGAGAACAGCCCAACCGTTTTCCATCGCAGCGACCGCGCTGATGGTGGTCGCGGCGTGCGCGCAGCAGCTCGGCCCCCCGCCTCACCACTCGCGCGGCGCCGACGTCCGCCTTGCGGCGGACATCGAAACGATCCAGGCGACCGTCCCTGCGCACGCGACGCTCGACAGCCTGCTTCGCGGCAATCAGCTGCCCGACAACCTGGTGTCCGCCGCAGTCGGCGCGGCGCGTTCCGTTTTCAATCCGCGGCTGCTGCGGGCTGACCGCCCGTACCGCCTGGTCCGATCCCTCGACGGCCTGCTGCGCGAGTTCACGTATCAAATCGACGCCGATCGGGTCCTCCGCATCATCAACCGGGACAGGAACCACCCCGAGGCGCTCGACGCGAGCGTGATGCCGTACGAGAAGACGGTGGAGGTCAGCGGCATCGACGCCCGCATCGATAGCGATCACCCATCGCTCATTGCGGCAATCGACGAAAGCGGCGAGCGCGTGCAGCTCGCGATGGAGCTCGCAGACATCTTCAGCGGCCAGGTCGATTTTCAGACGGAACTGCAGCCGGGCGACAGCTTCAAGGTGCTGTTCGAGAAGACGTCGCACGATGGGGCGTTCTCCGGCTACGGTGCGGTGCTCGGCGCGTCGATCTCGGTCGACGGCCGTTCGATGAGCGCCTTCCGCTGGCAGGATCCCGCGACCGGGCACGTGGGGTACTACGACCAGGAGGGCCGGTCGCTCAAGCGATTCCTTCTGAAGTCTCCGTTGAAGTTCGAACCCCGCATCACCTCGCGGTTCACGACACGCCGCTTCCATCCCATCGATCACGTGTACAAGGCGCACCTTGGCGTGGATTACGGCGCGCCGACCGGCGCGCCCGTCGTGGCGGTCGCGGCGGGCACCGTGCTCTCGGCGGCCTACAGCGGCGCCGGCGGCAACATGGTCCACTTGAAACACGCCGGCGGGGTCGAAACGTACTACCTGCATCTCTCCGCGTTCGGGAGCGGCATCCGCCCGGGTGCGCATGTCGAACAAGGACAAGTGATCGGGCGCGTCGGAGCCACCGGGGCGGCGACCGGGCCGCACCTGGACTATCGGCTCAAGCGCAACGGCGTGTTCGTCAATCCGGTCGCCGAACACGCACGGCAGGCGCCCGGCGACCCCATTGCCGGCGTGCAACTCGCCGCGTTCAAGACCGGCCGCGACTCCGTTCTGAAAGAGATGGCCGCCGCACTCGCGACCCGCGCGGCCGCTCCAGACGGTAACCAGTAGCCCTCCCGGCGGCCCATAAAGGGCCGCCCTACACCCCGGCGGCTCCCGGCGGCCCATAAAGGGCCGCCCTACAAGACTGAAGTTGAGTTCGTTGAACATGTAGGGCGCCCCATTAAGGGGCGCCGTGTTCGTTGTACTTGTTGGGGGCCCCATTAAGGGGGGGCGCCGCGCACAGGGGCACAGTGTGGTTTGTGGGGCAGCCCCGACAAAATACCGGGTGGCGGCCTCCGAA
>JAICIL010000459.1 GCA_025924435.1 Chloroflexia bacterium
CGGACGAACCGGGAGATCGCGGGGGCGCTCTCCCTGAGCGAGCACACCGTGCGCGTCCACGTGCGCACCATCCTCACGAAGACGCACACCGCCAACCGTGCGGGCGCGACGGCGTTCGCCTTTCAGCACGGCCTCGCCTGACCCACCAGTAATCATGCGCCCCGGCCGCTCATCAATTCGGCGTATCGGCCATGCAACAAATTTCCCTGCTCGAATAACTCCTTTTGTCGAAGGCGGAAACGCCGCCGCTCCCTATCCTAGGGCAACGATGTATCGGCGACAGCATCCCCGCATCTCGCGAAAGTCCCGATTCGCCGCGTTCATTCAGTGGCATCATGCCGGATGGGTCGCCCAGGGGAGAGGAGCGTTCCGATGATCACACTCGCCGCCGTCGCGCTCACCTGCTGGCTATGCAGCCTGATCGCCCTGCCGCGCAAGCCGCTGCCGGACAACGAGGTGCAGGAACTCGTCTACGCCCGCCTGCTCGGGCGGCAGCATACCCTGATGCTGCTCGCGCTCGTCGTCACCGCCGGGGCATTCCTCACGCTGGTCGCCGTCGCCCGACCGAGCCGGATTGACCCGCACTTCCACACGCTGCGCCACCCGAACGGCGCGTGCGTGCAGGCGGCCTACGACTCCGCATCGTGCGCGACGCCGGAACCGAGCACACGGGCGGTGCGGGAGTTGCAGGACGACGGCAAGTGGATGGTCGTCTCCACCTTCACCGTGCCGCACGAGTAGTGGGCGGTGGGCAGACCATCAACTGCCCACCGCCCACTATCCACCGCTCACTGCCCACTGCCGAGATAGATCGGGACGATCTCGGTCTCGGTCACGCCGTCGCCGTGGCGCTCGACGCGATAGGCGCGGGCGTTCGGGCGGGAACTGATCGCCTTATACAGTGCGCCGTCAACGAAGTGGAGGCCGACGCCGTCATCGGCGGCGTAGCCGTCCGCGATCTCGCCGGCGGCGATCAGGCGGTGGTACGTCGGGCGGCGCTCCGGCTCGCTGTCGTAGTGCGGCGAGTTGCTGCCGGAAAGGAAGCCGAGGCAGGTGATCGGCGTCAGCGGGCCGAAGAGGGAATCGGTCGTCCCCTGCTCGAACCAGCAGATCGAGCCCGCGCTGACGCCGCAGAGGACGATGCCCCGCTCGTACGCGTCGCGCATGATTGTATCCACACCCCACTCGCGCCAGAGGGCGAGCAGGTTCCGCGTGCTGCCGCCGCCGACGTAGATGATCTCCTGGTCGAGCAGCAGGCCCGCGAGATCGTTGGTGGAGGGCTTGTAGAGCGAGAGGTGCGTCGGCGTGCAGGGGAGTCGGGTGTAGGCGTCGTAGAAGCGGTCAATGGACGTCTCCGTATCGCCGCTCGCCGTGCCGAGGAAGCAGATCTTCGGCGTCGCCGCGCCCGCCAGTCCGAGGATATACGTCTCCAGCAGGGGAGTATCGCCCTCCGTGGAGAGTCCCGCGCCGCCGATTGCCACGATCTGCTTCACCATATCGCCCTCTCCTTGTTCGATGTTCGGCGTTCGATGTGGGTCTCCGCACTATGCACTGCGAACCGCCCCTCTTTCCTCGTACTCTATCAGCACGGCGCACGGATGAGACGAAAAGTCGGAGGGATTGGTTTCCGCTCTCCCTCCGTTCGGCGGGAAAGGGATTGGAGTGCGGAGGAATCTGCTACCATGCCACACGAGTAGTGCGGAGTCAGTTCGGGGTTCGAGGAAATCCGACCCCGAACTCCGAACCTCGAACCTCGAACCTCGAACGGGGAGGGCAGGCGCGGATGGAGATTACCGGCATCGAATGCTACGCGGTGCGGCTACCGCTCATCACGCCATTCGTCATCTCGTACGGGACGTATGCGCACGTCGAGAGCGTTCTCGTGCGGCTGACGACCGATACCGGCCTCGTCGGCTGGGGTGAGGCGACACCCGACCCGTACGTGACCGGCGAGAGTTGGGCGGGCACGCACGCGATGCTGCGGCACGACCTCCTGCCGCTGCTCCGCGACCGGGACCCGCTCGCCCGCGAGGCGATCCACGCGCGCCTCGACGGGCTGGTGACGGGCGCGCCGAGCGCGAAGGCGGCGATTGATCTCGCGTTGTGGGACATCGCCGGGAAGCATGCCGGCCTCTCCGTCGCCGCGCTGCTCGGCGGGCCGGTGCATGATTCCCTTCTCTGGCACGCGACGCTCTCCATCGGGGAACCGGCGAAAATGGCGGCGGACGCGCGGGCGGCGGTCGCGGCGGGCCATCGCGAGATCAAGATGAAGGTCGGCGCGGCGCGTTTGCAGGATGATGTGGACCGGATCATGGCGGTGCGCGAAGCGGTCGGGCCGGCGGTCGCGCTGATGGTGGACGCCAATCAGGGATGGCGCGACCCGGCGACGGCGATCCGCGCCATCCGCGCCATCGCGCCCGCCGCGCCCGTCTGGATCGAGCAGCCGATCCGCGCGGAC
>JAICIL010000460.1 GCA_025924435.1 Chloroflexia bacterium
GACGGCGAGCGTCTGGGAGTTCCCGGAAGGAAAAGAGGGCATCAACGACATCTGGACGGTGCGCGGCGAGGAGGAGTACATCCCCGTCTGGGAGGGCGTCGAGGAGCGGCGGAGCGGCTTCCCGCACTTCCACACGCTGCAAATTCAGGACTTCCTCCAGGCCGTCCGCGATGACCGCCCGCCCGCCGTCACCGGCGCGGAGGCGCGCAAATCGCTCGAAATCATCCTCGCCATCTACCACTCCTCCCGCACCGGCCTGCCTATCCAACTGCCGATCACGGGCGCGGACATCGGGGAGTAGGGAAACCTCACCCCCGGCCCCCTCTCCTTTGCTTGGCAGCAAAGGAGAGGGGGAGAGATACGGAATGCATGGGACGATGGGAGAACGCCACGACGCATCATAGGTGTTCCCCTCTCCCCTCCTTCGCCGGACAGGTCTGGTTCATTCTCCAATCTCAGGGCGACGGAGAGGAGCCGGGGGTGAGGTTTCTTTCTATGCCCTGAGCGCATCCGCGAACATCGCATCCTGCTCGGCGCGCAATTGCCAGAGGAACGAATCGGCCGGGCGTTCGATCATCGCGTACGTGATTGGCTGATTGGCGGCGACCGCGCGCGTCAGGCGGACGCCGTTCGTCATCGTCAGGGGCAAGAGATTCTCGGCGCGGACGATTTCGGCGCGCTCGATCAGGCCGTAGACGGTGCGGCCGCCGCTGCCATCGAGCATTTCGCCCACCCGGAGGTCGCGCTTCGCGACTGCGATCACATCCGCGACGGGCGCGCCGATGGGCGCACCCGTCGGCTTGCCGTACAGCCCCGCTTCCGCGATGGACATCGGCGCCTCGATACCGCAGAGGTGGTAGGGGCGGTAATGCGCGGCGGTCGTGCCGTCCGGCCCCATCTTCAGGCCGTAGAAGCCCAAATCCTGCGCGATGCGCGGATGGTCGGTGCGCACGACGATGAAGACGCCGATGTCGAGATGGTGCGGCAGCACCGTCACACCGTCCGGCGCGACCGCGTTCGCCAATTCGACGACGCCGAACTCGTTCAGCACGCCGCCCGTCGCCTGGAGGCTGAAGACCGTCGCGAGGTCGGGGATCGTCGCGCTCGGCTCGTGCATGCCGCGCATGTCCGGCACGAGGCCCGCCATATTCGCGACGCTGCACATCTCGATCTGCGATTTCGAGCCGTCCCGGAACGAGTTGTACATCTGCGCGTTCAGTTGCTGCTCCGCCACCAGTTGCGGGTCGTAGCCGTAGCGCGCGAATGCTTCGTCCGGGTCTCCTTCGCGGTCGGTGCGGAACCGGCGCGTCCCCCGCCCCGCGACGACGACCTCCAAGCCGAGCGCCCGCGCCCAGTCCACGAGGCGCATGATGCAGCCGGGCTGGTCGCCGTCCGCGACGGTGTAGACGACGCCCGCCGCCCGCGCCCGCGTGTTCAGCAGCGACCCGACCGCGACATCCGTCTCCATGTTGACCATCACGATGTGCTTGCCGCGCGCGATCGCCGCCGCGCCGATCCGCGCGCCGTTCTCCGGCACGCCCGTCGCCTCCACGATCACATCGAGCGGCGCGTCGCAGAGCGCGAGCGGATCGTCCGTGACGGCTGCTTTCCCCCGCTCCATCGCCCGCGCGATCTCCCGTGCGCCGCCCGCCTGCACGACATCGTCCGTGTCCATGCCGTTGCGGGCAAAGACCGCTGCCGCCTTGTCCGGGAAGAGGTCCGCGAGGGCGACGAGGCGCAACCCCGGCATGCGCGACACCTGATGCGCGACGCTCGACCCGAACTTCCCCGCCCCGACGATGCCGACCCGAATCGGCCCGCCCGCCCGCTCCCGCTCCGCCAAATCCGCCGCGATCATCGTTTTCCTCCTTTGTTTCCGTTCGATTGGCGGCAACACCCTACACCGCGCGAACGCCCCGCGCAAGGAAGTCGTCGCATAGGTCCGCGCGTGGCATGGCCAATGCGACCATGCACGCGGGGCTGTGCCGCCGACAGTCGCGGCGCGTTTCATGCGAGCGATCTTTTCGACGGCAATTGACGATCCACGAGGAGAAAACTCGATGCCCTTCGACCAGTACCACGAACCCGCCAGCGAGTTGCCGGACGAGACGCGCACCTTCGCCCGGATGATCCTCTCGCTCGTCGAGGAGGCGGAGGCGATTGACTGGTACGAGCAGCGCATGGCGGTCGAGAAGAACGCCGAGGCGAAGGCGATCATGGCGAACGCGCAGCAGGAGGAGTTCAAGCACTTCGGCATGGACCTCGAATTTCTGCTCCGCCAGAAGCCGAAATGGCGCGCGGAGATGCGGAACATCCTCTTCAAGGAGGGCGACATCGTCCAGCACGGGGAGCAGGCCGAAAAGGCCGTTGACTGAGCGAGGAATCGGTAGCGCGGGGGGGTGGCCCAGCGGCAGGCCA
>JAICIL010000461.1 GCA_025924435.1 Chloroflexia bacterium
GTCCGCCACGAGCGCCACCGCGAGCGGCGAGCAGTCCCGGGGATTCACGGACGCGGAACGCGCCGCGATGCGGGCGCGCGCCCAGGAGCAGAAGGCGGAAGCGCGCGCGGACAAAAACAGGGCAGACGGGGAAAGCGCCGTGCGCGCGGCGATCGCCGCGATGCCGGGACCGGATCGCGCCATGGGCGAGCGGCTCCACGCGATCATCACCGCGAGCGCGCCGGCCCTCGCGCCGAAGACCTGGTACGGGATGCCCGCGTATGCCAGGGAGGGCAAGGTCGTCTGCTTCTTCAAATGCGCGCAGAAGTTCAACACGCGGTACGCGACGCTCGGCTTCAGCGACGCGGCGAACCTCGACGACGGCGCGATGTGGCCCGTCGAATTCGCGCTGACGGAGTTGACCCCTGCCGTCGCGGCGCGGATCGCCGCGCTGGTGAAGAGAGCGGCGAACTGAGGGCGGGCCGGCCGGCTTGGTGTGACGGTCGCGACGGACGAGCGCGAAGGCGGCGACAACGGGTGGGCAGTGCGCACCCTCTCCGCGGTCGGGGCGGGTGCGAGGTTCTCACCAGTTCGTGAACTGCCCGTCCCGCCGCCGCCACTTCGGGGCGTCCCAGTAGCCGAACGGGTATTTCTCCGCCGCCACCGCCTCATCGAAGGTGACGCCGAGGCCGGGGGCGGTGGGGAGTGGGAAAGCCGTGCCCGCGATCTTCGGGAAGGTCGGGAAGAGATCCTCCGCCCAAGCGGCGGCGTTGCGGTGCGAGTACTCCAACTGCGCGAAGTTGTTGATCGCGGCGCAGAAGTGGATCGTCGCCGCCGTGCAGACGGGGCCGAGCGGGTTGTGCGGCATCACGTCAATGTAGTGCGCCTCGCACCACCCCGCGACCTTCTTCGCCTCCGTGAATCCGCCGACATTCGCGATATCAATGCGCGCGAAGTTGAGGATGCCCTGCTCGATGTAGGGCAGGAATTCCCACTTGCTGGCGAACTCCTCGCCGATGGCGAGGGGGATGGGCGTCATCGTCCGCAGTTGCCGATACGCCTCCGGGCTTTGCGCGCGGATCGGTTCTTCGAGGAACATCAGATTGACATCCGCCACCTGCTGGCAGAACAACGCCGCCTCCGCGACGGAGAGGCGGTGGTGGAAGTCAATCGAGAGGCCGACCGCCGGGCCGACCGCGTTGCGGACCTCGCGAATCCAGTGCGCGGCTAATGCCATGGACTCCGTCGGCTCGTAGATCGCGCCGTCGCCGCCCGTCCAGCCTTCGTAGGCCACGCCGTCCCGGCCCGCCCAGTCCTTGTCCGGCATGCCGGGGCCGAAGCGGAGGAAGCGCCATCCCTCCGCGACCGCCTCGCGCGCCTTCTCGACCACGTCCGGCCCCGTCAAGCCGCCGGGGTGGCGAAGCAGCCGATCGCGGTGCGGCACGCGCCGCCGAGCAATTGGTAGACCGGCACGCCGAGCGACTGGCCGAGGATGTCGTAGAGCGCGATGTCCACGGCGGAGACGACCGCCCCGGCGATCTTGCCGCCCTCGAAATAGTGGCCGCGATACAGGGTCTGCCAGAGATGTTCGATCTGGCGCGGGTCTTTGCCGACGAGGATTTGCCCGAAATGATCCAGCATCCCCTGCATTGCCCGCTCGCGCCCGGAGATACCGCCCTCCCCGACGCCGGAAATCCCCTCGTCCGTCTCGATCTTGACGATGAAACAATCCCGATGCCCGACCCAAACCGGAAACCCCGTGACCGCCGTAATTTTCATTGAACCTCACCCCCTGCCCCCTCTCCATCGCGGTGGAGAGGGGGAGAAAGAAAGGACTGAGCGGGTATGCTCCCCGCTCAGTCCTCAGTCTTCAGCCCTCGGCCCTTCGTTAGTACGCCGCGAGTTTGCGGACCGCCTCGGTGACGATGGCGGGGTTCGGGATGATCGCCGTCTCCTGCTCGTTCGAGTACGGGATGTGGGAATCCAGCGCGCCGATGCGGACAATCGGGGCGTCGAGCGAATCGAGGCAGTTTTCGGCGATGAATGCGCCGACTTCCGCGCCGATGCCCATCGTTTTGTTGTCCTCGTGCAGGATGAGCACCTTGCCCGTCTTCGCCGTCGTCGCCGCGATGGCATCGCGGTCGAGCGGGCTGAGCGTGCGCAGGTCGAGCACCTCGACGCTGATCCCGTCGCCCTCGACCGTCCGCGCCGCTTCGAGCGCCCAGTGGACGCCGACGCCGTAGGTGATGACGGAGAGCGTCGTCCCCTCGCGCTGCACCTTCGCCTTGCCGATCGGCACGGTGTAGTCGCCGTCCGGCACTTCCTCGCGGTAGCGGCGGTAGGACTTCTTGTGCTCGTAGAACATCACCGGGTCCGGGTCGCGGATCGCGGAGAGGATCAGCCCCTTCGCGTCGTACGCGGTGGCGGGGATGACGAC
>JAICIL010000462.1 GCA_025924435.1 Chloroflexia bacterium
CGCCTCGACGAGGCCCGCGCCATTTGCGCCCCCCTCGACGCAAAGCCGACACTCGACCGCGCCGACGCCATCGCGGCGCGCTTGGCCGCGATGGAGGACACGCCGCCCGCCTACCCTGCCGGACTCTCGGCGCGCGAGGTCGAGGTGCTCCGCCTCGTCGCCGCCGGGCGCTCCAATCGCGCGATCGCCGACGCCCTGTTCCTCTCCCCCGGCACGGTCGGCATCCACGTCACCCACATCCTCGCCAAGACGAACACGACCAACCGCACCGAGGCCGCCGCCTTCGCCCGCGACCACGGCCTCGCCTGATCGCCCCACCCTTCCTCCTGGCGCACACTATAGAGAACCCTATAGTCCCTGCCGAAACAGCCCGCGCCCGAATATGCAGTCCGCCAGATGTGCCGCCGTCACGCGCGCCCTAGAGTGGGGAGTGTCGAAAGGTCGTGAGGCAGGAACCACAAAGGAGCACCGAGATGGCGACGAACATGACGGGGATGCGGGTCGAGGGCACGACGGTCGTTGGTACGGGAGCGAAGCGCAGTCAGGGGCGGGTGCCGCGGATCGGGGCGGTCGGTGTGATCGCGGCAACCCTCGCCCTCCTGCTGGTCGGCAGCGTGGTCCTGCACAATCGCTCAACATCCCACGCGGCTGTACCGGCGATCCCGCGCGCCGCCACTGGTGCGGAGACGCGGCAGTTCGGCACGACGAACCTGCCGAATGCGGTCGCGGCGGAGAGCGGTGCGATCGCCGTCACGAGCAACCAGCAGCGATTCCTGGAGGCGAACACCACGACGCTGCCCGGTGCAGTCGCGGCGAGCATGTCATCGCCGATCACGACGCAAGCGCAGCAGCGATTCTGGGAAGTGAACACGATGTTGGCTGAGGGGGCGTCGTCCCCGTATGCGGAGGATCTGACCCCACTCCCCGGCCACCCGCGCTAACGTCCGAACGGGCGGCGATGCCAGCGGCCAGGCAACACGCGCCTGGCCGCTCTCGTTGTCGGTCGCCCACCGGCCCGCAAACGTCCGGAGTCGTGGCAGGAATCGGCGCGCAGCCACGGAAAGGGGGAAGAACGCACGGGCATCCTCAGACTGCTCATGGCGCACATCATTGGGAGGGATTGTCATGGCACAGCACACAGCGACATCCACACTCTTGAGTCGGCGCGATACCCTGCGCGCCGGTGCGGCGCTCGGCATCGCCGCCCTCGCCAGCCGTTTCCCCGAGGTGGCCCTCGCCTTCCCCGCGGCGTCCGGCGACGAGGTGATCCCTTGGCTCGACCAGTCGCCGCCGAACGCCGCCCCCGAGGTCGTCGGCACCCAGCTCGTCTGGGAGCAACTCGACTCCTACCTCACGCCCAACGACGCGTTCTTTACCGTCCACCACTACCCCGTGCCCACCATCGCGGCCGATGGCTGGCACCTGCAAATCGACGGCCTGGTCAATAAACCCCTCTCCCTCAGTCTCAACGACCTGCGCGCCCGCCCGCGCCAGGAGGTCACCTTCACACTCGAGTGCTCCGGTAATCACGGCCTCCCCTGGCTCACCGGCGCCGTCGGCACCGCCACCTGGGCGGGCACGCCCCTCGCCCCGGTGCTCCAGGAGGCGGGCATCCTCGATCGGGGCATCGAGGTCGTCTTCTTCGGCGGCGACACCGGCGAGGAGACGGTACGCGACGCGAAGGTGACCGAACAGTTCGCGCGCAGCATGTCGGTGGCGGACGCGATGGACCCCAATCTCCTGCTCTGCTACGAGATGAACGGCGCGCCCCTGCCGGTGATGCACGGCGCCCCGGTGCGGCTGATCGCGCCGGGCTGGTACGGGGTGGCGAACGTCAAATGGCTGGAGCGGATCCAGGTGCTGCCGACGCGGTACGAGGGGCGGTTCATGGGCCGGGACTACGTGACGATGCGCACGGAGCAGCATGGCAGCGACACCGTGACGCGCTTCACGCTGGTCGGTCACGATCTACTGAAGTCGGCGCCCGCGAAGGTGGTGCGCAACAACGGCGAGTACCGCATCATCGGCGCGGCGTGGGGGCCGCCGGTCGCGCGGGTGGAGGTGAGCGTGGACGGCGGCCCGTGGTTCCCGGCGACGCTGGACGAGGGGGCGGGGTCGCCCTTCGCCTGGACGCTGTGGAGCCTGTCATGGGGGCCGCTCGCACCGGGGGAGCACGCCATCACCTCGCGGGCGATAGACGCGGACGGCAACGTCCAACCCGCCATGGACGATCCCAGCATCGCCAACAAGCTGACCTACTGGGAGAGCAACGGGCAGATCACCCGACGCGTCCAGGTGGCCTGAACGCCCGAGCGGCCGCGGTCGACGGGGAGCAGCGGCTGCACCGTCGAGCTCAGGCGAGCGCCTGCAGCGCG
>JAICIL010000463.1 GCA_025924435.1 Chloroflexia bacterium
CCACCAACAACGAGTAACGAGTAGCGAGTAAAGATTAACGACAGTCGCCGATCCCAGTCTCGTTACACCATACTCGCCCCGTAAAAGGAGGGGGCCGGGCGGGTGGGGACCGCGCCGGCCCGGGGGAGGGGAAGAGGGTTTGTTCGGTGTAGCGCAACATCGGTGCCAAGGCCTGTATGCCGGGCCATTCTGCTGCTCGTCGCGGGCCTCTCGGCCTGCTGCAAGGGGTATCGCAATTTCGATGCCACGATTGCTTGATCGTTGCGGGCGGCGGTCGAATAGCGGCGCATGTGGTCGCCAGCCGTGATGCGGCGCGGTATGATGGCGGACGGTCGGCAGGCAGCGCGCACGGGAGAAGGGCCGCGCGATCCCGTCTTTGAGCCGGAGGATTGGATGGTCGAGGCGATCTGGAGCACAGTAGTCTACGAGCGGTTGCGGGCGGCGGGGATCGCGCTCGTCGCGCATGTGCCGGACAATATCGTCGCGCCGATCATCCGCCGCTTCGAGGCGGACGCGGCGGTGACGACCGTCTCCTGCACGCGCGAAGAGGAGGGCGTCGGCATCGTCGCGGGCGGGCTTCTGGGCGGGACGCGCGGCGCGCTCCTGATGCAGACGAGCGGCTTCGGCAACTGCCCGAACGCGCTCGGATCGCTCGTCGTGCCGTACCAGTTGCCGCTCGTCATGGTGATCGCCGGGCGCGGCACGCTCAACGAGTTCAACCCCGCGCAGCGCGGCATGGGCCGGGGCATCACCGGGATGCTGGACGCATTAGCAATTCAACACCACACCCTCGACCGCCCCGACACGCTGGAACGGACGCTCGATTACGCCCTCGCCACCGCCTACCTGACGAACGCGCCCGTCGCCTTCATCATCTCATCGCTCCTATCGGGCGGGAAGCGGGAAGCCTGAATTGTGGGTCGGGTGCGGCGGCGAGGAAAGACGTACCCATGGTTGCCGCGGCTCATCCGCGCGCATAGGCTATGATGGGGCCGGAACAGGCGGGGAAAGCGGGAAGGAGCGTGGGGTATGGAGCGCTTGACCGTGCAGCAGCGCCGGATCATCGCCGTGGTGGCGTTGATCATCGCCGTCGTCTGCCTCGGCAACTTCATCTACTGGGTGGCGATTGTCGAGAACCATCCGTGGTTTAAGCACTCGCTCCTCTTCGCGGTGCTGGCGATCTGCGGCCTCGCCGTCGCCGTCTCTGCCTGGCCCCGCACGGCGCGGACGGAGCAATAATCCGGGGGAGGGGAACCGCCGTGAAAACCGATGTGATCCGCATCTTCTCCGATTACCACACCTGGGCGAACGAGCGCATCCTCGCGGCGTGCGACGGGTTGAGCGACGCGCAATTCGTCGCGGCGGGGAGCGCCAGTTTCTCCTCGATCCGGGACACGCTCGTCCACACGATGTGGGCGCAGTGGAACTGGCTGCTGCGCTGGCGGGGCGAGCCGAATCCGCCGCGCTTCGACCCCGCCGCATACCCCGATGTCGGCGCGGTGCGGCGGCATTGGGCCGCAATTGACGGCGAGACGCACGCCTTTGTCGCCGGGCTGGATGAAGCGGCGCTCGAAACAACGTGCCGCTACGTGAACAGCCGGGACGAACCGATGGCCCATCCGCTCTGGCAGTTGATGCTCCATCAGGTGAATCACGGAACGCAGCACCGCAGCGAGGTCGCCGCCATCCTCACCGAGTACGGCCACTCCCCCGGCTGGATGGACTTCACCGTCTATCTCGACACGCTGGAGCAGTCCTATTGATGGCGGATGAGACGGGGCGGCGATCTCACCGGGCGGATGGCCGCGACGGCGGGGGAGAGGGCGCGACCGCGCCGCCCGATGGCGGCGGTCGGGGTATCGGTAGAGCGAGGCGCCCGGTTGCAAACCTTTGGCCGTGAAAAAGAGAATGCGACGGGCAGAGCGCCTGGTCATGGATACCCCGGGGGGATTGCATTCCTGCCCCGTACCAAATAGACTGCTCGCATCGTTATTATGTAAGGTAACTCCGCACAATGTCGCAATTGGGAGCGTGATTCTAATGCAACGGTTGCAACGATCCGTATCATCCCCGCTGGTGCGTCCGGTGATCGTCATGGCAGTCGGGCTGCTTCTGGTGGCGGCGCTGATCGCGGGGCCGGCCTTCGCGCGCGGCAGCGCCGCCCCCATCCCCTTCGGCTCCCCCGCCTTCGCCGCCCAGTGGAATGGCATCGAGCCCAAAGTCCCCAACTTCTGGGGCCCCGCCTACCAGAACGTCTTCCCCGAACCCTACCGCGAGGCGAGCGGCGGCCCGGCGGGCGGCCAGCGCCTGGTGCAGTACTTCGACAAGGGGCGGATGGAGCAGACGACGGCGGGCGGGCCGGTGACCAAC
>JAICIL010000464.1 GCA_025924435.1 Chloroflexia bacterium
GAAGCGACGAACCTCAACTACGACACACCGGACGGCACGCGCGCGCTGGCGGACGTCTCGCTCGACGCATACGCCGGCGAAATCCTCGGCATCGCGGGCGTGGAGGGGAACGGGCAGACCGAACTGATCGAGGTGCTCGCGGGCCTGACGCTCCCCGCCGCCGGAAGGATCGTCGTCAACGGCACAGAGATCACCGGCGACGGCGCGCGCGGCACGCGCGAGGCGGGCGTCTCGCATATCCCGGAGGACCGGCTCGAACTCGGCCTGGCGGCGGACGCGAGCATCGAGGAGAACCTCATCATTGACCGCTATTACCGCGCGCCGTACTCGCGCGGCGGCTTCCTGAATCTCCGGGCGGAGGCGGAGAACGCGCGGCAGGCGATCGCGGATTTCGACGTGCGCACGCCGGACGCCAAGGTGGCGGCGCGCAGCCTCTCCGGCGGCAACATGCAGAAACTCGTCGTCGCGCGGGAACTCTCGGCCCGCCCGAAACTGCTCCTCGCCGCGCAGCCGACGCGGGGCATTGACATCGGCGCGACCGAACTCGTCCACCGGCAACTGGTGGCGGCGCGGGATGCGGGCACGGCGGTGATCCTCGTCTCGGCGGACTTGGGCGAGGTGATGGCGCTTTCCGACCGCCTCGCGGTGATGTATAACGGCGAAATCGTCGCCCTCTTCACCGATGTGCCTTCCTTGACCGAGGAGGAGTTGGGCTACTATATGCTCGGCGTCAAGCGGCAAGAGGGAGTGGGCAGTGGGCGGTGAGCGGTGGGCGGTACATAGGGCGCAGGGGACAATGTCTGCCTCGAACAGCGGTCCCGACATACGAGCCTCTGCCTGCCGTGCTCGGCGCTCACCGCTCACCGCCCACTGCCCACTCTCCACTGCCCACTCGGAGCGGAGCGACGCATGAAACAGCGGGCCGTGCTGCTGGAACTGGCGCGGGTGGTGATCGTCGTGGCGGTGGCGCTGGCGATCAGTTTCCTCGTCATCCTCGTCGTCTCGAAGCAGCCGGGCGAGGCGTTCAAGGAGTTCATCACGGGCGCGGCGGGGAGCCGGAACCGGGTGAGCAACTGGCTCGTCCAGGCGACGACGATGACCTTCACGGGGCTGGCGGTCGCGCTCGTCTTCCAGGCGCGGCAGTTCTCGCTCGGCGCGGAGGGGCAACTCTATCTCGGCGCGCTGCTGGCGGGCGTGACGGCGCTCCATTTCCCCGGCAATGCCGCGATCGTCGCGGCGGTCGCCTTTCTCGTCGCCATTTTGGCGGGCTTCCTCTTCGGCCTCATCCCCGGCTACCTCAAGGCGTACTTCGGCGCGAACGAGATCGTCTCGACCCTGATGCTCAACGCGATCGCCACGGCGGTCTACGCCTTCGTCCTCGTCCAGTTCCTCAAGCCGCCCGGCGCGGGGACGAACAACTCGAAGGTCTTCGCCGTCTTCGGCCCGACCGGGCGGCTCCGTCCGCTCATCCCGGACACGCAGATTTCCGTCGCGGCCCTCATCGCCATCGCGGCGGCGATCTTCACCCACATCCTCCTCTATCGCACGACGTTCGGCTACGGGCTGCGGATGAGCGGCTTCAACCTGCGCTTCGCGGAGTACGGCGGCGTCAACACGCGGCGGACGGTGATGCTGGCGATGGCGATCTCCGGCGGCATCGCGGGGATCGCCGGGGCGGGGCTGGTGCTCGGCACCTTCGGGCGCGTCAACGCCGCGCCCTCCGCCGGGTACGGCTTCGACGGGATCGTCGTCGCCCTCCTGGCGCGGAACTTCCCGCTCGCCGTCATCCCCGCCGCGCTCTTCTACAGTTATTTGCGCGTCGGCGCGGACGTGATGGGGCAGGGCACCGATGTGCCGTTCGAGATGGCGAATGTCATCCAGGCGATTATTATCCTGCTCATCTCGGCGGAGGCGCTCACGCGCTGGCTGCGCCGACGGCGGGGCGGCCGCGACGAGCCGGAACTGCCGCCGATGTCCGCCCCGGAGACGATCACCAGCACGGCCACCGTGCCGACAGAAGCGGATTAGCAGATGCCAAATTACCAGGCACCGGGAATTGAAACCGGATTAACGCAAAGGGCGCAAAGGCGCAAAGAGCGCGAAGAAGAGAAAATATGGGGTAAACCCCTTTTCTTCCTTTCTCTCCTTTGCGTCCTTTGCGCTCTTTGCGCCTTTGCGGTTCAATCGGTTTCGTCCCTGGGAGGGAGTGCGGGGTGCAAGAGGCGCTGAAGGCGATCTTCACGTTCACGTTCATCGCGAGCGTTTTCCGCATCACGACGCCGATCCTGCTCCCCGCACTCGGCGGCCTGCTGACGGACCTCGGCGGCTCGATCAA
>JAICIL010000465.1 GCA_025924435.1 Chloroflexia bacterium
ATGATGTGCGGCGATGGCCGATGATGAGACGGTGAACAGCGAAACAGCCGGGGGAGTCGAGGAGGGCAACCAGTACGCCTGGCTCCGGCAGCGGACGTTCGTCTATCTGCGCGAGCAGGGCGGCGCGGCGCATGAGGACGCCGTTATCCGGCACGTCTTCGGGTCGGGCGGGCCGCCCGCGTTGTGGCGGACGCTGATCCGCACCGTGCTGGACGTACCGGCGACCTTCCGCCTGCGCCCCGACATGCACTGGTCGCTCGTCGAGGAGATCGCCGTCCCCGCGACGCTGGACGACCTGGCGGGGGTCGGCGAGTACATCGTCCTCGACACCGAGACGACGGGCCTGCGCCCCTTCAAACAGCGGCTGATCGAAGTCTGCGCCCTGAAAATCCGCGAGGGCGAGATCATTGACACCTTCTCGACGCTGCTCAACCCGGAAAAGCGGCTGCCCGGTTTCATCATCGAACTGACGGGCATCACCGAGGAGATGGTGCAGCACGCGCCCCGCTTCGCCGCCGTCGCCGATAGCCTCCTGCGCTTCATCGGCGAGCGGCTGGTGATCGGACACAACGTGCGCTTCGACATCTCGTTCGTCAACGCGGAGTTGTCGCGCGTCGGCAAGCCGCCGCTCGTCAATCCGCGCCTCGACACGCTCTCGCTCGCCGTGCGGCTCTTGCCGGGATTGAAGAAACCGAACCTCGAACGGATGGCCGCGACGCTCGGCGTGCCGATCACCCACCGCCACCGCGCGGAGGGGGACGCGCGCCTGACTGCCGAGGCGCTCCACCGCCTCCTGCCGCTGGCGAAGCGGGCGGGCCTGCCGACGCTGGAAGCGATGCAGGCGCTCTCCATCCCCGCGACCGCCGAGCCGCGTGGCAACGCGAGCGGCGTCGAGGCGGTCGGCAGCGGCAAGGCGTACCTCGACCGCGCGTGGCTGCGCACGGTGCCGCACGCGCCGGGTATCTACCGGATGCTGGACGAGGATGGTCGCGTCATCTACGTCGGCAAGGCGAAGGATTTGCACGACCGCGTCTCGTCGTACTACTCGCAGCACTTGGGGCTGACGCGCAAGATGGACGGCCTGCTCGAAGCGGTGGCGCGCATCGAGGTGGAGGTTGTCGGCAGCGAGTTGGAGGCGCTCTTGCTCGAATCGCGGATGATCCACCGCCATCAGCCGCGCTACAACCGGGCGATGAAGAACCACGCGCTCTACCCGTACATCAAGATCGAGGTGCAGAAACCGTGGCCGCGCATCCGCCTTGCGCGGGCGGTCAAGGAGGACGGCGCGCGCTACTTCGGCCCCTTCCGCTCCCGCAGCGCCGCCGAACGCACCGTCAATGTGCTCGCGGAAGTGCTGCCGCTTGTCACCTGCACGCGCGGCTTCTCGAATCCGAAGAAGTGGGGCAATCCCTGCCCGCGCCTCGGCATGGGCAAGTGCCTCGGCCCCTGCGTCGGGCAGGGCGACCCGGCGGAGTACTTCACCTTCATTGACGACGCGATCGCTTTCCTCGAAGGGCGGAGCGACGGCATCCGCAACCGGCTCCAGGCGAAACTGGAGACGGCGGCGGAGCGGCTCGACTTCGAGGACGCCGCCCGTCTGCGCGACGCATTGCGGACGGTGACGAGCGTCGCGAATGTTCACCAGACGCTCGCCAAGCAGGTCGAGACCGGCAATCTCGTCCTCGCGCTCCCCTCCGCCGAGCCGGGGCACAGCGAGGCGCTCCTGGTCGTGCATGGCCGGGTGGCGGCGCAGCGGCGCGTCAAAATCGGCGAACCGGCCGCGTTCGTCGCGGAATGGCTGATGGCCGCGTACCGGCGGGCGGCGGAAAGTCCCTCACCCCCAGCCCCTCTCCCTCAAGGGGAGAGGGGAGCCGGATTGGGCGATGAAGGCGATACGAGAACATCGAAGCGCCGCAAGCGAGACACCCCTCTCCACGAAGATGGAGAGGGGCCGGGGGCGAGGGTCCCGATTATCCCGCAGGACGATGTGGACGAGCTGCACATTATCGAGCGGTGGCTGCATCACCACGCGGACGAGCCGGGGCAGTTCCCGCTGCCGGGCGAGCGCGATGCCGCCGCCGGGTGGTGGGCGCTCGCGGAAGCGCTCGTGGCCTATGATGCCGCCGCCGAGGACTGGACAAACGCCGATCTCGACGCCGTGCTGCTCGAAGAAGATGAGGAAATGCCGCCGCCCGCTGTGGAATGACACGGGCTGCCGTTCAATAGCCGAGCGGTCTTGATGTGGTAGCGGAGGCAGTACAAGCAGCCAAACGGCCGCCCGCACGTAATAACTCCCGACCCCGAATTGAAACGCGAAG
>JAICIL010000466.1 GCA_025924435.1 Chloroflexia bacterium
CCACACCTGGGGCGTCACGCTCCTGATGGTTGTCGCCGCCGTCGGGACGCCGGTCGCGGCGTGCGTCGCCCGGCCCGTGATGCGCGACCCGTGGGTGTTGCTGCTCTTTTTGCTCAACCCGTTTTACATTGACGGCGTGCTCGCCTTTCAGTTCCCGTTTCTCTGGTCCGCGTTCTTCTTCTTCCTCTTCGTGATCGCCCTCGACCGCGAGCGGGATGTGGCGGCGGGTGTGCTGCTCTGGCTCTGCGTCACGACGCACCCGCTGGCGGGCGGCATCGGCGCGCTCTGCTACCTCGCCGCGCATTTCTTCACCGAGCCGGGGCGGCGGCTGCGCTTCCTCGTCATCGGCGCGGCGGCGGGGCTGGCGAGCCTGCCCGCGCTCCTCCTGGCGCGCGGCACGCCCGCCCTCGCGGAGAACTCGGCGCGCGTGATCGCCTCGTCCATCGCGGACGGCTTCGTGCGCCGCGCGACGGTGCTCGCCTTCCCCTTCCTCGCGACGTGGCTCGTCGTCTCCGTCCGCCGCTGGTATCGTCCGCTCTTCGCCGTCTGGGTCGCGGGGCTGATCTTCACCCTCTTCATCGTCAATGGCGCATTCGGCTACGCGCAGGGCGGCTACGGCGGGCTGTTCACGCAGTCCCACGATATCTACGCCCCGTATTTCGCCTCCGCGCAGTTCGACCCGCAGGCGACCTACCGCGTGATGGAGCCGAACCAGTATGAGGACGGGCAGTATTACTTCCTGCGGCACGGCGCGCGCCTCGCCAACGAGTTCTTCTCCGAGAGCATGTTCCGCCGCTCGTGGACGGAGGGGGAATACCGCGACTTCCTGGCGGAGAAGCGGATTGACTATGTCTCCATCGAGCGCGGCTACCTCGCGCAGTACCACACGAATGAGCAGCAACTGCTCGACGCCTTGACGCAGCGCGATCTCGCCCGCGCCATCTACCGCGACCCGGCGCAGCGGTACGTCATCTACGACGTGCGCCCGTTCTGGGTGGCGGGGGAACCCACCCCCCTAGCCCCCCTCCCGGCGCGGGAGGGGGGAATAGATTCGCTTGCCCCAATAGCGGGCAAGCCAAACTCCCCTCCCGCGCCGGGAGAGGTTGGGGGTGGGTAGATGCCCCGCCACATGACCGTGCGGACGCGGACGCGCCGCGCGCCGTCGCACGGGCTGCTGACGCCGAAGGCGCGGTTTGTCTGGCTGATGGCGCTCGTCGTGTTCGCGCCGCTCGCGTATGGGGCATACGCGGCGCGGACGCCGTCGTCGCAACTGTTCGGCGACATCTACACGCACGGGCCGCGCGCGGAGAAGGTCGTCGCGCTGACGTTCGATGACGGGCCGAACGACCCGTATACCGGGCAAATTCTGGATGTGTTGAAGCAGGAAAGTGTGCACGCGACCTTCTTCTGCGTCGGCATGAACGCGGAGCGCGAGCCGGGGACGGTGCGCCGCATCGCCGCCGAGGGGAACGAGATCGGCAACCACTCGTACGCGCACCGCAAGCGGGATGCGCTGCTCGATGTGCGCTACGGCGACGCGGCGCGCACGAGTGACATTCTGCGAGGAATCACGGGCACGCTGCCTCGCCTCTATCGCGCGCCGAACGGCTTCCATACGCCGTGGTCGCTCCGCGCGGTGGGGGAACACGGGATGCGCGCGGTCGGCTGGGATGTCGAATCGAACGACTGGGACGAACCCGGCGTCGAGACGATTGTCGCGCGGACGGTGGACCGCGTTCAGCCCGGCTCCATCATCCTCCTGCACGATGGCGACAACACCCGCTTGGGGACGGATCGCGGCCAGCAGGCGGCGGCGGTGCGGGCGATCATCGAAACGCTCAAAACGCGCGGCTACCGGTTCGTGATGATCAGCGAAATGCTCGGCCTCCCGCCGGCGAAGGGGAATTGAGCGATGCCCACGGGAGAAGGACGGACAATCGTCGTCACCGGCGGCGCGGGCTTCATCGGCAGCCACGTCGTCGAGACGCTCGTGCGGGACGGATGGAACGTGACGGTCGTGGATGACCTTTCCGGCGGCGACCGCGCGAATCTGCCCGACGGCGTGCCGCTCGTCGCCTGCGATATCGCCGATCCCGCGCTGATGCGGGTTTTCAAGGATGGCGCGTTCGGCGCGGTGGTCCACTGCGCGGCGCAGACCTCGGTGCCGCGCTCGGTGGCGGACCCGGCCTTTGATCGCCATGTCAACCTCGTCGGCACGGAGAATGTGCTGCGCTGCGCGCGTGGGGCGGGCGTGGGCCGCTTCGTCTTCTTCTCCTCCGGCGGCGCGATCTACGGCGACACCGCCGTCCGCGCCG
>JAICIL010000467.1 GCA_025924435.1 Chloroflexia bacterium
GCGCTCGATGCGGCCGGTGCGCGCGTGCCTGCGGCGGCGGAACCGGCGGCGGCGGTTGTCGGCGCGGCGCTCGACGCCGCCGGGGCGGTGGTCGAGGCGGCGGACGACGCGGCGGCGGGGGCCTTGGTCGCCGTGGCGGCGGGCGCGCTGGTGGCCGTTGGGCTGCTGGCGCCGCCGCAGGCGGCGAGGGCGGCGGACCCGGCGACGGCGCTCGCCATCGCGAGGAAGGTCCGACGCTGCATCCCCGCCCCGCGCAGGTTGCGCTCTAATCGCGCGAGCATTTCCGGGTCCCGCAGCACCTGTTGCTGATCCCAATTGTCCCGAGATTCCATCTTGTTGGTTCCCTCCATGTTTCCTTCGTGCGTTGCCATGAACGCATGGCATTGTCGCTACGCACCTTGGGTTACCGAATACCGATGACGCACATCAGGCGCAGTGTATGACAGTGACGGGCAATCCGTCCAATCACCTCCTTCGGTCGCGCAATTACCGCCTCGCTGCAATCGTCATGCGTAGTGGCAGGCGACCCAATGGTCGTTCTCGCGCGGCGTCAGCAGCGGCACGTCCGTGGCGCAGTTGGGGCGCGCCATCGGACAGCGCGTGTGGAACGGGCACCCCGATGGTGGGTTCGCCGGGCTGGGCACATCGCCGCTGAGCACCATCCGGTTTCGCTTCAAACCGGGGCTGGGCACCGGGATGGCCGAGATGAGCGCTTTCGTGTACGGGTGCGACGGATTCTCCGTGATCGTCTTGCTGTCGCCGATCTCCATCATCTTGCCGAGGTACATCACGCCGACCCGGTCGGAGATGTGCGCGACGACCGCGAGGTTGTGCGCGATGAAGAGATAGGTGAGGCCGAACTGGCGCTGCAAGTCGCGCAGCAAATTGAGCACTTGCGCCTGGATCGAAACGTCGAGCGCGGAGACCGGCTCGTCGCAAATAATCAGTTGCGGGTTGGGGGCGAGCGCGCGCGCGATGCCGATACGCTGCCGCTGCCCGCCGGAGAATTCATGCGGGTAGCGGTTGACGAAGTACGAGTTCAGCCCGACGACGCGGAGCAGTTCGCGCACGCGCTCCCGCCGTTCCTCCTTCGTGCCGATGCCGATGATGTTCAGCGGCTCCGCGATGATCGAGCCGACGGTCATGCGCGGATCGAGCGACGCGGCGGGGTCCTGGAAGATCATTTGCAGGCCGCGACGGACCTTCCGCAGTTCGTTGCCGTTGATGTGCGAAATCTCGTGCCCGTCGAAGGTGACCTTGCCGCTCGTCGGGTCGTAGAGCCGGATGACCGTCTGGCCGAGCGTCGTCTTGCCGCAGCCGGACTCGCCGACAAGGCCGAAGGTCTCGCCCTTGCGGATGGAGAAGGAGACGCCGTCCACCGCGCGGATCGTCGCGCTGCGCCCGAAGCCGCCGACGCTGAAATGCTTCTTGATGTCGTCCACGACGAGGATGGCATCGTCCTCAATTGGCTTCGGCGATGCCTCCAGAACTTCCTGTGCCAACGTGGTCTCCTTCAGAGAGTGTCGAGTAACGAGTAACAAGTCGAAAGTAACAAGGAGTTGCTGACGCGCGACTGAAACCTACTTTTGACTTTCGACTTGTTACTCGTTACTTTCGACTCACTGCTCGTTTTCAATCGGGTGCCAGCAGGCCGCGAGATGATACGGCCCCATCACTTCGAGTTTCGGTGTCTCCTCGCATTGCGATGTCCGGCGCGGGCAGCGCGGCCGGAACCGGCACCCCTTCGGCGGGTCGCGCAGGTCCGGCGGCAGCCCGGCGATGGGATGGAGGGGCACCTTGACATCCTCGCCGATGCGCGGCACGGAGTTCATCAGGCCGAGCGTATACGGGTGCCGCGGGTGGCTGAACAACTCCTCAACCGGCGCCATCTCGATGATCTGCCCGGCGTACATGACGATCACGCGCTGGCACATCTCCGCGACGACGCCGAGGTCGTGCGTGATGAGGATGATCGCCGTGCCCGTCTCCTCGTTCAGTTTGCGCATCAGATCGAGGATTTGCGCCTGGATCGTCACGTCGAGCGCCGTCGTCGGCTCGTCCGCGATCAGCAGTTTCGGGTTGCAGGCGAGGGCGATGGCGATCATCACGCGCTGCCGCATGCCGCCGGAGTACTGGTGCGGGTAGGAGTCGAGCCGTTCCTCCGCGCCGGGGATGCCGACCTGCTTCATCAGTTCAACCGCCCGCTGCCGCGCCTCCTCCTTGGACATCTTGAGGTGCAGCATCAGCGGCTCGGTCAGTTGGAAACCGATCGAGAGCACCGGATTGAGCGAGGTCATCGGGTCCTGGAAGATCA
>JAICIL010000468.1 GCA_025924435.1 Chloroflexia bacterium
CATCGGGGGAACCACTGGGATAGCGTGCTTCCGCCACCCAGATCGTTCGGGCGGAAAGGTCGGGGTGTTGCGTCTTCACGCGCCAGCCCGTTGGCAGGAGATCGCGCAGGAAATCGAGATCGTGCCGAAACGGAAAGGGAATCTGGAGGAACACGAGGGCGGCTTTGATCGCCTTTTCCGCTGCTTGTTGGGCATGATAACAGGCGTTCCGTGGTGGCATCGTTCGTGATGCCGCGATCCGCTCCGCAGTGACGAGGTCTTCAGCCGCGTATCGCAGCCACTGCCGCGCTTCCTCGTCCTGCTCGCTCATAGAGAACCTTGCCTTCGCGCAACGCCGGGCGGAGTACGGTGCCAACCAGATCGCCCCGGCGCGCAATCTCGTCCGGGGTTGTCACGACGACATCTTTGGCGACGCCGAGACCACCGAGCGCACCGAGCACGGCGATGGCGGTCGTCCGCCGGTCGGTGCCATCGGGCATCACCACGAGGAGGTCAATATCGCTCTGTTCGTTCGCTTCCCCGCGCGCGTACGAGCCAAAGAGGATAATGCGCTCCGGCTGGAAGCCCGCAACAATACGGCTGGTCATGATTTCGAGGGTCTCATCAATAGCAGTCATGCACGTCATCCGTACGCTTCGCAGCTCGCCGCGAACATCTTCACGCAGTATACCGCATCGGGTCGCCGCTCGAATCCGAAAGTGATGCATCCCAAAAACCCGGGGGTTCTTCATTGTCGGGGAATCCTAACCCCCCAGCCCCCTTCCCTCCGAGGGAAGGGGGAGCGAGCCGCCGCGAGAGCGAGGCATACGGGAAAAGGCACGGCCTTCGCATGAGTCACCCCTTCCCTGGGAGGGAAGGGGCAGGGGGATAGGATCCCCCGACAATCAATATGCCCTGTCCCAAAAACCCCCTCTCCCCACCATTTGCCGCAGTGTGGGATACTGACGATGAGAAGAATCACCGCCTCCCGCTCGCCAATGAGCGGAATGTTCGGCGCAAATCACCCCCTCCCGTGTCGGGAGGGGGCCGGGGGGTGGGTTTATCAAGGAGTACGTACCGATGTCTTCCCGTCCCCCCCGCGATGATTTCCGCCCCCGCCGCCCCTCGCGCGGCGATGGCGGGCCGCCGCGCCGCCCGCGCCGCCAGACCGAGACGAATCTGGCGATGGGCGATCAGACGCCGCCCGCGCTTGAGGCGCTCGCCGAACCCGCGCCGCTGCCCACCTTCGCCGACCTCGGCCTCTCGCCCGAGACGCTCAAGGCGATCTCCGATGTCGGCTACGAGGAGCCGACGCCGATTCAGGCGCGCACGATCCCGCTGATGCTCGCGGGCAAGGACGTCATCGCGCAGGCGCAGACCGGCACGGGCAAGACGGCGGCGTACGCCCTGCCGATGCTCGAACGGATTGACCGCGAGATTCGCGACCCGCAGGCGCTCGTCCTCTGCCCGACGCGCGAGCTGGCAATTCAGGTGGCCGGGGCGATGCACCAACTGGGCCGCTACCACCACGCGACGACGCTGCCGATCTACGGCGGCCAGCCGATTGACCGGCAACTGCGCGCCCTCGCGCACGGCGTGCAGATCGTCGTCGGCACGCCGGGGCGCGTGATGGACCACATGCGGCGCGGCACGCTCGACCTCTCGAACATCACGATGGTCGCCCTCGACGAGGCGGACGAGATGCTCGACATGGGCTTCGTTGAGGACATCGAGTTCATCTTCGAGGCGATCCCCGACGAGCGGCAGACCTCGCTCTTCTCCGCCACCATCCCGCCGCGCATCACCGCCCTCGCCCGCAAGTACCTGCACAATCCGCAGCGCGTCAGCGTCAGCGTCGCGCACGTCACCGTCGCGAACACGGCGCAGACCGCCTACGAACTGCCGGGCGGCAACAAGTTCGACGGCCTCACGCGCATCCTCGATGTCGAGACGCCGCAGTCCGCGATCATCTTCTGCCGCACCAAGAACGAGACGAACGAACTGGCGGAGCGCCTGGGCGGCGCGGGCTACACGGCGGAGGCGATCAACGGCGACCTGCCGCAGAGCACGCGCGACCGCGTGATGCGCCGCTTCCGCGACGGGCAGGTGGACCTGCTCGTCGCGACGGACGTGGCGGCGCGCGGCTTAGACATCCCGGACGTCTCGCACGTCATCAACTACGACATCCCGACCGACCCGGAGGCGTACGTCCACCGCATCGGGCGGACGGGCCGCGCCGGCCGGGCGGGAGAGGCGTTCACGCTCGTCGCCCCGCGCGAGCTGTACACGCTCCGGATGATCGAGCGGGTGATCGTGCAGCAGATCA
>JAICIL010000469.1 GCA_025924435.1 Chloroflexia bacterium
CATCCCCGGCATCTCGCTGACCTGCGGGTTCGCGGACGGACTGCCGATCGCGCTGCAAGTCCTCGGCCCCGCCCTCGGCGAGGAGATCTGCCTCCGCGTCGCGCACGCCTACGAGCGCGCGACCCCGTGGAAGGACCGCCTTGCCGACCTTTGATGGCTCATATACCGCATCATTAGATCGTGGAAAATTGAGTGATGGTAGGGGCGCACGGCCGTGCGCCCCTACCGATTCCACGACATCCCATGACGAGACGTCTGCCTCGCTTTCTACGCCGTCCTTACCGCCGCCGCATTTTGCAGGCCGAGTTCTTCGGTGGCGGTTTCGCGCATCTTGTACTTCTGGATTTTGCCGGTGATGGTCATCGGGAAAGCGTCGGTGAATTTCCAGTAGCGCGGCACCTTGTAGTGGGCGATGCGGGCGCGGCAGTACTCCCGCAGTTCGTCCTCAGTCGCCTCCTCGCCCGTCTTGAGGATCACCCAGGCCATCACTTCCTCGCCGTACTTCTCGTCCGGCACGCCGATCACCTGAATATCCTGAATCTTTGGATGAGGGTACAGGAATTCCTCGATCTCGCGCGGGTAGATGTTCTCGCCGCCCCGGATAATCATATCCTTGGAGCGGCCGACGATGTTCACATATCCCTCGTCGTCCATCGTCGCGAGGTCGCCGGTGTGCATCCAGCGCCCCGCGTCCACGGCGAGTGCCGTCGCCTCCGGGTTGTTCCAGTAGCCGAGCATGACGATGTAGCCGCGCGAGAGGAGTTCGCCCGTCGCGCCGCGCGGGAGGACCGCGCCGCTTTCGGGGTCAACGATCTTGCATTCGACGTGCGGATGGACGCGCCCGACGGTGCTGACACGCTTGTCGAGCGGGTCGTCGGTGGCGCTCTGGAACGAGACGGGGGCGGTTTCGGTCATGCCGTAGCAGATCGTCACGTCCGTCATGTGCATGCGCGCGTTGACCTGCTTCATCACCTCGACGGGGCAGGGCGACCCCGCCATGATCCCCGTCCGCAGCGACGAGAGATCGAACGAGTCGAACTCCGGGTGCGCCAGTTCGGCGATGAACATCGTCGGCACGCCGTGCAGCGCGGTGCAGCGTTCCGTCTCGACCGCTTCCAGCGTGCTCTTCGGGTCGAAGCCGGGCGCGGGGATGACCATCGTCGCGCCGTGGGTGACGCAGGCGAGGTTCGCCAGCACCATGCCGAAGCAGTGGTAGAAGGGGACGGGGATGCAGAGCCGGTCGTCCGGCGAGAAGCGCATGTACTCGCCGATGAAGAAGCCATTGTTGAGGATCGAGTGGTGCGAGAGCGTCACGCCCTTCGGGAAGCCCGTCGTGCCGGAGGTGTACTGGATGTTGATCGGGTCGTCGAACTGCTGCTCGCCCTGCGCGCGCGCCAGTTCCTCGGGGGAGACGGCTTCGGCCTCGTCCAGCACATCGTCCCAGCGGTACGCACCGGGCGTCTCGCAGCCGAACGTCATCACCGTGCGGAGGTCGGGGACGCGCGCCGCGTGGAGGCTGCCCGGTTCGGCCCCGTCGAGTTCGGGGCACGTCTCGCGCAGCATCGCGGCGTAGTCGGAGGATTTGAAGGCCGGCCCGATGATCAGCGCGGCGCAGCCGGACTGGTTGAGGGCGTACTCCAGTTCGTAGACGCGGTAGGCCGGGTTGATGTTGACGAGGATCGCGCCGATCTTCGGCGTCGCGAACTGCGCGACGACCCACTCGGCGTGGTTGGTTGCCCAGATGCCGACGCGGTCGCCCTTGCCGATGCCGAGCGCCAGCAGGCCGCGCGCGAAGCGGTCGCAGAGCGCCCGGAATTCCCGGTACGTGTAGCGCACGCCCTGATGGCGGGAGACGAGCGCCTCATTCTCCGGCACCTGCGCGGCGACGCGGTCGAAGAGGTCGCCGATGGGCGCGCCGATCAGCGGCACGTCGCTCGCGCCATGCACATAGGAGAGCCGTTCGTCGTACAGCGCAAGTGCCATCGTGTCCTCGCTTTTCTCTGCCCGCCGGTGCATGGCGATCCATCGCACGCGCGTGCGGCGGGTCCGATCAGGAATGCCATCAGTGTACGACAGCCGGTAGCCGGTAGTCAGTAGTCGGAAGCCAGTAGCCGGTGGATACGGCAGGTTTTATGTATTGTCGGAACATCCTAGAGCGGACTTCCTAGAGACTGATCCTGGTGGGGTGGGTAGCCGCAGTGGGCGAACCACCCCGCCGCATCTCCGGTCGTCACGGTACCCAACGCCGCCCCGATTGCCCCGATCAACCCCTCCTGTCTCCGTTTCCCCGC
>JAICIL010000470.1 GCA_025924435.1 Chloroflexia bacterium
CCATTGCAGGTACGTCGGGGAATCTTCGCGGATGTCCACGATCACGTCGTAGATACCGCCGCGCGTGCAGCGCACCAACTTGGTTTCGGCGTGCGGTGCGGCCTGCCAATGCATCCCGCGCACGGTGCCCTTCCGGTGATTGTACGAAAGGTTGCACTGCGCGAGGTCCGGGTTCAGCCCGCGCCCAACGAAGTCGTTGCGCGCCCAGGTGAGGGCGAAGAAGCCGCGCTCGTCGGCGATTTGCTCCGCGTCAACGATGTACGCGCCTTTCAGTGGGGTTTCCGTGAACCGCATCGCACCCCCGCTGTCTGCTCGAATCTGAAGCGTTATTCCGCGTCGCCGTGACCGACTGCGACGCGCGCGCCGCCCACAGGAACCGCCTGCTCCGACCGCGCCGCTTCCGATGCGTCGCGATCCTGTTGCAGGCGGTAGACGAGCAGGGCGTATCGCTGCGCCAATTCCCGATTCTCCCGCGAGAGGCGGGAAATGACCGTGGAGAAGTGGAGCAGGATGATCGTCGTGAAGGCGAAGCCGACGACGAAGAGCGCGTTGACCGGCGCCGCGATCCCCAGCGCGCGGGCGATGATGTCGAGCGCGGGCCGCACGAGCGAGAGCAGCAGGAGGATCGCCGCCGTCGCCAGCCAGAGGATCGAGTATTCCTCGCGCAGTCGCCGCCGCCGCACCGACTCGACGATGTACCCGAGCAGCAGGGCGGAGGCGACAACGGCGACGAGATCAATCCGGCCCATGACTAGACGCCCCGCAGCGGCGCGCGCAGCCGCTCGATGCAGAGCGCGAGCGTCACCTTAATCATGTAGTACGCGGAGCGCCAGACGTTGATGGACGAGATGCCGCCGACGCGCCCTTGCATCGCCGCATGCACCTCGCCGACGCGCAGATTGTAGCGGCGGAATGTGAGCAGGCTTTCCGGCTCCGGGAAGTCTTGCGGGTAATCGGCCGCCGCGATGTGGAGGGCGCGGGCGTTGAGGGCGCGGAACCCGGAGGTGACATCGGTATAGACGTGCCCGCTCAGGAGGCGGATCAGCGCGGAGAGCATGACGCCGCCCGCGCGGCGGCTGCGCGCGCCCCGGTAGCCGTGCCCCTTGATCGCGAAGCGCGACCCGACGACGACATCCGCGCCGCCCTTCTCAATCGGCGCAATCAGCGCCGGGATCTCGCGCGCCAGATGCTGGCCGTCGCCGTCGAACTGCACGGCGATATCGTAGCCCCACGCGACGGCGTACTGGAAGCCCGTCTGGTGCGCCCCGCCGATGCCGAGGTTGAAGGGGAGCGTGACGACCGCGACGCCGAGTTGCCGCGCGACGGCGGACGTGTCGTCCTTCGACCCGTCGTCAACGACGACGATGTCCATGCCGAGCGGGCTACTCCGCAAGTCCCGCACAACATGCGGCAGCGATGCGGCTTCGTTATATGCTGGCACAATGGCGACGATACGCCGGCGCTGCATCGGCGGCACCTCCCCTCTACCCACGACCCCGCGACAGGATACTACACCGCCCGCGCCCTGTCATTAACCGCGTGCGGCCGCGAGCGACGCGTTGATTGACGCCCCGGCGGGCGACGTGGTACACCTCGCGCGGCGATGAAGCTCGCCGGTGTCTCCCACGCGAGACCGACCCGCCCCGGACATCCCGCGGCCGATAGCTTCTCCCGGCACCGCGCCGGGTAGGGGCGATTTTGTTCATCGCACGGGAGGGTATGTGCGCGTTCTCATCGTCGCCGTGGGGGCCGCGCTCGGTGGGGTCGGCCGGTATCTGTTGCAAGGGTGGATCCTCGAACGGACGGGGCCGAGCATTCTCGCGCTCTTCGTCGTCAACGTCACGGGGGCGTTCGCGCTCGGCCTCGTCACAACGCTCGCGGTGGAGCGCAACCTCATCAATCCGGAGGTGCGCCTGCTGCTCACGACCGGTTTCCTCGGCGGGTACACGACGTTTTCGTCGTGGATGCTCGAATCGTTCCAACTCGTGCAGGCGGGCGATCTGTTGCGGGCGGCGGTCAATGTGGCGGGCAGCGCGGTCGTCGGCCTCGTCGCGGTCTATCTCGGCGTCGTCGCCGGGCGATTCGTCTAGCGGCTGCGGTAGATGAAGACCTCGACGGGATCAATCGTCACCAGTCCCTCGCGCACCATCGTCGCGACAAGCGGGCGCATCTGCTCGATGCGATCCGCCTGATCGACGAACTCGACCACGACGGGCAGGTCCTCGGAGAGGCGGAGGATGGAGGTGGTATGGACGTGGCTCTGGGCGCCGTAGCCCGCGAC
>JAICIL010000471.1 GCA_025924435.1 Chloroflexia bacterium
AAAAGAGCAGCACCAGCCACCGCCGCCGATAGACGATCCGTCCCCAGGTTGTGAACACGCTCGTTCCCCCTCCGGTTTGCGGCTGATGATCGCGGCCGCCCGCGGATACCGGATTCGATCGGCGAGAGTACGGCCCGCCCCCACTCCCTTTGACGCTCGATGCGCGGGGGAAGTTTCACCGCCGTACCGGGAGCAAACCGCGCGGGAAGCGGCGGAAGACCAGCATACGCCCCGACCGGATGCGCCGCCACATCCCGGGTTTCGCCGTTCCGTGAAACATCGGCGGTGGTTGCGCGGTCAGAGTTGAGTGTACGGGCTATGGCGCATAATGCATCGCGCAATGAGGAGTGATTGGGACGTGGAGAAGCGAATTGGCATCATCCTTTTATCGCTCGCGCTCGCGCTGGTCGCGGTCGGGATGGTCGTCTCCGTTGCGGGGGCGGGCGGCGTGATCGGCCACATCGGCGACTTGAACAAAACGGCGACGACCGATCAGACCTTCGCGGTGAGCGGCGCGCCGACGATCAGCGTGCAGAATCATAACGGCACGATCACCGTCACGCGCGGCGCGGAAAACAGCGTCGTCGTCCACGCCATCAAGCGCGCCGCGACGGACGAACTGCTGGCGAAACTCCAGGCGACCATCCGGCAGGACGGCGACCACATCATCATCGAGACGACGGGCGATAATTCCTCGGGTTTCGCCTTCTTCGGGCACAACGGGATGGCGGTAGACTATCAAATCCAGGCGCCTGCGCGCGCCGACCTCGGGCCGGTGAACAGCAGCAACGGCCGGATTGACATCACCGGCATCGCCGGGCAATTCGATCTGAGCACGTCGAACGGCATCATCACCGCGCGCGATGTGGACGGCACGGTCTCGGCGCAGACAGCGAATGGCCGCGTCAGCGTCATGGGCGGGCGCGGCACACTGCGGCTCGGTTCGAGCAACGGCATCGTCGAGGTGCGGGATGTGCAGGCGGGCGGGCTCGATCTGCACACATCGAATGGCCGGGTCGTCTTCGCCGGATCGCTCGCGCCCGGCTCGAAGAACAGCGTCGAGACGAGCAACGGCTCCGTCGCGATCACCCTGCCGCCGGATAGCGCGCTGAGCGTGGACCTACGGAGCGGGAACGGCAGCGTCAATGTTGACGGCTTCCCCGTCGCGGCGAGCGGCGAGAACAAACGCAACGCGGTGCAGGGCGTGATTAACCGCCCGGACGCCAATCTCACCGTGCATACCGGCAATGGTTCGATTACCCTGACGAAGCAAGAAATCTAGGAGGCTTCTTCCATGACTGGCGTGCTGGTAGCGTTTATCATTTTCGTCCTTTTCCCCGGTGTCATTCTGGGCTTCATCCTGCTCTCGCGCTACCTGAAATACCGGGAAACCCTGACGATGATCCAGCACGGCATCACGCCGCCATTGCCGCCGCCGCCGCCGATGAGGCCCGCGCCGCCGATGATGCCGCGCCCGCCGGTCGTCGTGCCGCAGCGGAACGAGGGCGCGGGGCGCGGGACGCTGATCTGGGGCCTCGTCCTCTCCGCCATCGGCCTGGCGCTGACGCTCGCCCTCTGGCCGATCGGCTTCATCGCCAACAGCGCCAGCGGCAATAGCGTCAATTTCCCGCTCGGCCTCGGCCCGTGGATGCTCGCCGGTTTCGTGCCGCTCTTCGTCGGCCTCGCCCTGATCCTCGGTTACGTCGTCACGCGGCCGGAGCGGGGGAATGTACCTAATCCCCCTGCCCCCTTCCCGTATCGGGAAGGGGGAGCGGTAGGGGCGTATCCCGCCCAATGGACGCCCGGTACGCCCGCTGGCAATGGGGTACCGGTTGCCCGCACGGAACCGATTGCCCATGAGGACGCATCCGAATCAGTCCCGCCGAGCCCGTCTGTATCCTGATTACCCTTAACCCTCAGGGCGTATGCATGCTCATGTTTCGCGGGGGCTACCTATCCCCTGCCTCTCCCGACGCGGGGTGGGGGACTTTCGGGCTTCCTCCCCGCTTCGGGGAGTGGCGGGCGCCCTCTGAGCAGGTTTGGGCGGTGGTGAAAGGCTTTTTGCGAGCAGGCATACGCCATGGGGCGGCGGTCCAACCCTTGCCTTCTATCGTCCGGATGCTATACTCTCGACGCGAATCGTCCGGTGCGGAACCATCATCGTGAGGTGGCCGAGATGGCAGGTGAGGCGCAGTCGGTGTCGCGGCGAGAGGCGATGAAGACCGCGCTCAAGGGGAGTGCCTATGCCTCGCCGGTGGTGCTCGGTGCGCTTGTGCCGCC
>JAICIL010000472.1 GCA_025924435.1 Chloroflexia bacterium
CGAACGATGTCGCGACGATGGTCGCGCAAGTGCCCGCGCTCGTGGAGGCATTGAGCGGCATCAATATCGCCGATTTGATTAAGTCCCTTCCGGGCTTACAGGCCACGCCGGGCAAGAAGGACGGCATCGTCGTCAATGGCAAGGCGACACCGACCACCGCCGAGTAGCGGCGGACGCGAATTCAGAGGGGAGCGCGGCACTCGCGCTCCCCTTCTCTGTGTTTGACATAGGATGGCATCGCAGGCTGGAACGCCTGCGCTGCCACCAGGAGCATTGCCGGAGTCGGCAATGCGCTCAGAGTCGCCGCGACCGCCAGTACGAGACGGCGGACCAGATCGCCAGCAGCACCACGACGCCAGCCCCACCGACAAAGACGGCGCGCAGGAGGAGATCCCCGCCGTTCTCGCGGCGCATCGTGATGAGGATGAGGACGAGGGCGAGCAGGATCGTTGCCGTGGCGATCGCCTGGACGATGCGGTTCGTGATGATATGCAGGGCGTGCACCGCCCGCCCGGTCGCGTGCTCCGCCGCGCGCAGCACCAACTCGCCCTGCTCCAACTGGGTGAACAGGCGGTCGAGCCGGCCGGGGAACTCGATCGCCATCTCGCCGTACTGAATCGCCGCCTGCCGCGCCTGGCGAAGCAACCGCTCCGGCGCGAGCAACCGCGCAATCGCCTCCTGCCCGAATGGCTGCGCGACCGCGAGCACGTTGAAGCCCGGATCCAGCCGCCGCCCCAACCCCTCGATCATCACAAGCATCTTCATGAGCAGCGCAAGGTCGGGCGGCAGGCGGAGGTGGTGTCGCCGCACGAGTGCGAGCAGGTCGTTGAGCAGCGTCGTCACATCCAGTTCTTCCAGCGTGCTGCCGTAATACTGCGCCATCAGCCGCCGGATGTCTCGGAGCAGGAGCGCGTGATTGGCCCCCACGCCGCCGACGACGCCGAGCCGGTAGAGGTAGCGCGCGATCTGGTCCGCGTCCTGCCCGACGATGGCGAGCAGGAGAAAGAGCAGGTTCGTGCGCATCGCCTCGTCAATCGTGCCGACCATGCCGAAATCAATCGCGCCGATCACGCCGCCGTCGAGGACGAAGAGGTTGCCGGGGTGCAGGTCGGCGTGGAAAAAACCGTCCTCGAACACCTCTTGCAGCACAATCCGCGCGCTCTGCTCCGCGATCCGCGCGGGCGAATACCCGGCGGCTTCGAGCGCCGCGACATCGTCTATCCGCAGCCCGTGCATCCGCTCCATCGTGATGATCTGCGTCGTCGTGTACTCCCAGCAAATCGCCGGGACGCGGACATTCGGGTTGGCGGCGAAGTTGCGCTGGAAAACCTCGGCATTCTTCGCCTCGCGCAGGTAATCGAGTTCGTTGCGCAGCGTCCAGGCGAACTCGTCCACTAGCCCCGGCACATCAATGCCGGTGCGCTCCTCGATATTCAGCCGGGATTCCATCAGATGGGCGATGCGCGCCGCGATGCGGAGATCGAGCGCGACCTGCTCGCGCACGCCGGGCCGTTGCACCTTCACCACCGCGTCAATCCCGCCGGGCAGCGTCACGGCGTGCACCTGGCCGATGGAGGCGGCGGCGAGCGGCACGGGGTCGAACGCGGCGAAGAGTTCCCCGATGGGCCGCCGCAATTGCTCCTCGATCCGCTCGGTGATCAGCGCCGTCGGCGCGGGCGGGACGGCGTCCTGCAATTTCTGGAGTTCCGCGATGTAGACGGGCGGCAGGAGGTCCGGGCGGGTGCTCAGAATCTGGCCGAGCTTGATGAAGGTCGTGCCGAGTTCTTCCAGCGCCCGCCGCAGTTCCGCCGGGCGGCGCAACTCCTCCGCTTCCGGCACGTCGTAGGAACCGCCCCCGAACGGCCAGACGCGCGGCCGGACGGCGAAGCCGAATCCATGCCGCGCGAGAATCCGCAAGACCTCGCGATATCGCGCCCGTGGCGTTGTTGCTGGCATCCCTACTCCCGACGGCGGCGATCACCCATTGCGCATGATGCGGGGAAATCGTCGCCACGGCAAGCGGGAGGGACCTCACCCCCAACCCCTCTCCATTCCGATGGAGAGGGGAGCGAACCTTCAGGAGAGCCCGATATTGGGGAAAGGAAGGCGCTTTGTATGCGGCACCCCTCTCCGCGTGACGGAGAGGGGCCGGGGGTGAGGTTAATTTTATCGGGCGAGCGCGCCCATCGGGTCCCATGCCGGGAGGACGATCGGCTCCTGATCGAGCGCGTCGCGCAGTTCGGCGGGCAGGTACTCCTTGCGGGCGGC
>JAICIL010000473.1 GCA_025924435.1 Chloroflexia bacterium
ACAATCTGCCCGTCGGCATCCACTTCGGCGGCGCGGGCGGCAACTCCTTCACCGGCGCGGGCTGGCCCTCCTTCTATCTGGAGGATCACGGCGGCACGTCGCAAGTCTTCCAGGCGCAGATCGCGAGTTTCGTCTGCGAGGGCGTCTTCGAGCGTTTTCCGGGCCTGAACATCGTCCTGATCGAGGGCGGCTTCGCGTGGCTCGCGCCGCTCATGTGGCGGCTGGACGCCGCATGGAAACGGCTGAAGAATGAAGTGCCGGACATCCGCCGCGCCCCCTCGGAGCAGATCCGCCAGCAGGTCTGGCTGACGACGCAGCCGATGGAGGAGCCGGAGAAGCCGGAGCATTTCGTCCAGTTACTCGACCACCTCGGCATGGCCGACCACCTGATGTTCGCGACGGACTACCCGCACTGGGATTTCGACGCGCCCGACAAGGCGATCCCCGCCCGCCTCGCCCCCGAGGTCGAGGCGGGCATCATGGCGGGCAACGCCAAGCGGCTGTATCGGTTTTCCTAACCCCCGGCCCCTTCCCTCCGAGGGAAGGGGAGCGAGCCTCCACACAATCGAGGCATCGAGGGAAAGGCATGGCATTCGCATGAGTCACCCCTTCCTTTTTGGGAAGCGGGTGCCCTCTGGGCAGTGGGGGTTAGGAAGATTAAGCACATTGTCGCCACCGTGGACGAAATCCCGCCGGGCAGGAACAAAATTGTCGAGGTGGCGGGGCGATCTATCGGCGTCTTCAATGTCGGTGGGGAGTTCTTCGGGATGCGCAACAGTTGCCCCCATCAGGGCGGGCCGCTCTGCACGGGACGCGTCTCCGGCTTCGTGATCGCCGAGACGCCCGGCGAGTACCGATACAGCCGCCAGGGCGAAATCCTGCGCTGCCCCTGGCACGGCTGGGAGGTCGACATCCGCACCGGGCAATCGTGGTTCGACCCGGCGAAGGTGCGCGTCCGCCGCTACGACGTGACGGTCGCGCCGGGCAGCGCCGCCACCGACGAATCGCCCCCCGCCCCCGGTCTGGAGCCCGGCCCCTACGTCGCGGAGACGTACGATGTCTCGGTCGAGCGGCAACTGGTGATGGTGGACGTGCCGGGGTTAGGTTCTTAAAGCCATTCCTTCAACTGCGCGGGGGCGATATTGCCGCCGCTGACGATCAGCGCGACCTTCTCGCCGGGGCGGAGGGCGGCTTTGCCGAGCAGGATCGCCGCCGTCGCCGCCGCACCTGCCGGTTCCGCGACCAGTTTGCACCGCTCGATCAGGAAGCGCATCCCCTCCTTGATCTCGTCGTCCGTGAGCGTGATGACGCGCTCCACGTACCGCCGCACCTGGGCGAGCGGCAGTTCGCCGACGAAGGGCGGCGCGAGGCCGTCCGCAATCGTGTCCACACGGTCGAGATGGACGACTTCGCCCGCCGCGAGGCTGCGCGTCATCGCGTCCGCGCCGGTCGGCTCGACGCCGATCACGCGCGCCGACGGCTTCCCCTCCCCGATGGCAGTCGCGATGCCGCCGATCAGCCCGCCGCCGCCGATGCCGACGACGACCGTGTCCACATCGGGCACGTCCTCGAGCACTTCGAGGCCGATCGTGCCCGTCCCCGCGAGCGTGCGATCCGAGTCGAAGGGGTGGATGAAGGTGAGGTTGCGCTCCTCGCGCAGCCGGTACATCTCCGCGAACGCCTCGGTGGCGGTCGGGCCGTGCAGGATCACCTCCGCCCCGTAGCCCCGGCAGGCGGCGACCTTGATCGGATTCGCCGTCTCCGCCATCACGACCGTCGCCGGGACGCCCGCCGCCCGCGCCGCCCACGCCGTCGCCGCCGCGTGGTTGCCGGACGAGACGGTGATGACGCCGCGCGCCTTCTCATCTTCCGAGAGTTGGACGATGTTGTTGTACGCGCCGCGCGCCTTGAAGGAGCCGGTCTTCTGGAAATTCTCCGCCTTCAGATAGATTTCCACGCCCAGCCGCTCCCCCATCGTCCGCGAGGTGAAGAGCGGCGTGCGGTGGACCGTGCCCGCGATCCGCGCCCGCGCCCGCTCGATGTCCCGCAATGTCGGTGCGTCCATGTCACTCCCCTTCTTTGCCCCTCACCGTTCCCATGCCGGTGGGCAGTATACCGCGAAAGGACCTCACCCCCGGCCCCTTCCGTCCCCCGGCGTGGGAAGGGGGGTGAGCCTCTGCGAGATCGGGGCATTTGGGGAACGCCTCGGTATCGCGAAGAGTCACCCCTTTCCGCGCCGGGGGACGGAAGGGGCCGGGGGTGAGGT
>JAICIL010000474.1 GCA_025924435.1 Chloroflexia bacterium
AGCGGCGCGCGCACCGTCGCCCGCTGGCCGTGGACGGTGACGATGCCGCCCGCCTGCTCGATCTTCCGCACGGCGCAGTTCGGGATCACCGTCGCGCCGCTGTGCGCCATCACCTCGGTCGTCAGCCAGTACGATTGCGTCGCCATGTCGCCCGCCTGGTAGATGCCACCGAAGAAGCCGCGCCCGGTCGGATCCTTGTCGTACCATTCGACCTCGTAGCCGTCCGCAATCAGGGCGCGCGCCGAGGCTTCCAGTTCCTTCGCCTCCTGTTCGTCCCAGGCGAGCGTCAGGCTCCCCGGCTGCTCGTACCAGACGCCGTAGGCATCGAGGAACCCCTTGACGATCTCGCGGTTCCGGAAGCCGAGGTCGCGCGCCTCCTTGACCGCCGCGCGCCCGAACTTCTCGACGGCGGTGTGGTACCCGGCCTTGCCGTGTGCCGAGACATGCCCCGCGTTCCGCCCGGACGCGCCGAGCGCGACATCCCGCGCTTCGAGGACGATGACCGATTTCCCCGCCTGCCCGAGGAAGTGCGCGAGCGTGCTGCCGACGATCCCCGCGCCGATGATGCAGACATCCGCCTCCTCGCGGCGGTGCGGCAGCGCGGGCCAGACGGACGTGTCCTGCCAGATCGAAACGGTGCTCATGGAACCTCACCCTCCGGCCCCCTCTCCCTTGCCTGGGGCAAAGGAGAGGGAGAGAAAATGCGGACGCTAGGGGAGTTAGTGTACATCGCCCGTTTCGGCGGCGTCGAGCATCTGCGACAATGGAGCGGGGCGGGGAACCTCCTCCCGGCCCCTCTCCATCGCGATGGAGAGGGGAGACGCACGCGATATGCGGTGGCGTTCCCCAAAGATCATCGCTGCTTGAAGTGGCTCCCCCTCTCCACGCGATGGAGAGAGGGCCGGGGGGTGAGGTTGCATGGCACGTTTGCGCGTTGGGGTGATCGGCTGCGGGACGGTGGCGCAGATCATGTGGCTGCCGAACCTGCGCGAGCTGGACGACCATTTCGAGGTGACGGCGATCAGCGACCTCTCGCCGGGCCTGTTGCGGTCGGTCGGCGACTACTTCGGCGTCGCGGGCCGCTTCGAGGATTACCGCGACCTCGTCGCGCAGGACCTCGACATGGTGATCGTGCTGACCGCCGGGTCGCACGCGCCGCCCGCCATCGCTGCGATGGAGGCGGGCAAGCATGTCATCGTCGAGAAGCCGATGTGCTTCACGCTGCGCGAAGCGGACGCGATGATCGCCACGGCGGAGCGCACCGGGAAACAGATGATGGTCTCCTACATGAAGCGGTACGACCCCGGCTATCGCTACGGGCGCGATGCCGCGCGCGCGATGGACGACCTGCGCTACGTGCAGATCAATGTCCTCCATCCCGACCCGGATTTGTACTACGCGCATCACCGCATTAAACGGTTCCGCGACATCCCGCCGGAAACGCTCGCCGCGCTCTCGGCGGAGGACGACCGCCTGACCATCGAGGCGATCGGGGAGGTGCCGCCGCTGATGCGCCAACTCTACCGCGATGTCGTCCTCGGCAGCATGTGCCACGACACGAACGCGCTGCGCGGCATCCTCGGCACGCCCCGGCAAGCACTCCTGACGACGATCTGGCCGGAGGAGACGATCCACCCGACCGTCACTACTGTGCTCGCGTACGACGATGGGCCGCGCGTCGTGCTGACGTGGTCGTACCTCTCGGCATTGCGCGACTACTTCGAGGAACTGGCATTCATCGGCGAATCGGGGCGCGTGCGCATCCAGTTTCCCTCGCCCTGGCTCAAGCACTTCCCGACGCCGGTCGAGGTGCAGGGCATGGAGGGCGTCGCGGAGTGGCGCAAGCGCGTCAACGTCTCCTACGCCGAGGCGTTCATGGAAGAGGCGCTCCACTTCCACCACTGCGTCACAACGGGCGACACGCCGCTCACCGATGGACGCGATGGTCGCGAGGATATCGCCCTCTTGCAGCACATCGTCGCCGCCGCGCATCCGCCCGGTTTGGGCGGCGAAGCGGCGCGATAACGAAGGGAGAACCGTCCGATGGCAGATCTGCCGAAGTACCATCTCCACGCGCAACAGGCCGATGCGCTGCTCGCCCCGGTCAATGCCTCATTGCGGGAGTTGGAACAGCGCGTGCAACACTATCTCGACCGCCTCTCCCTGGGAGCGCCGGATGCGGACGCGCTCGCGACGGCGCACGCCGCGCTGGCGAATGCCTCGCGCGAGGTCGCGCGGGTGCTGGATGAGAGCAGGAACA
>JAICIL010000475.1 GCA_025924435.1 Chloroflexia bacterium
GGCGTCACCGAGCAGGGGTTGGCGGGCATCGTCGCGACCTACGGCAACGAGGATTGCCACGTCATCCTGCGCGGCGGGCGGAGCGGCAGCAACTACGACACGGAGAGCGTCCAGAAGACGCTGGCGAGCCTGCGCGACGCGGGCCTTGCGCCGCGCGTGATGATTGACACGAGCCACGGCAACAGCGAGAAGGATTATCGCCGCCAGCCGCTCGCCGCCCGCACGGTCGCCGCGCAGATCGCAGGGGGCGAGCGGGGCGTCATCGGCCTGATGTTGGAGAGTTTCCTCGTGGACGGCCGGCAGGATTTGGTGGATCGCGCCCATCTCGTCTACGGCCAGAGCGTCACCGACGCCTGCATGGGCTGGGCGATGACCGTCCCCGTCCTCGAAGAACTCGCGGCCGCTGTCCGCTCGCGGCGCATCGCCATCGAAACCGATTGAACCGCAGAGACGCAGAGGACGCAAAGAACGCAAAGATGAGAAAAGAGAGGGAATACGATCATGGCCCGGCTTCGCTGATCTTTCTTCTTTCTTCCTTGTATTCCTTTGCGCCCTCTGCGCTCTTTGCGTCTCTGCGGTTCTCCCCGGTTTCCGTGGCGCCGAAGAAGGCGGGATAGAGGGCGGCGGGGATGCGGCGCGGGCGGGCGGTGGCGAGATCGGCCCAGACCCAGAGGGTCCGGGCGCGCACGAGCGGATCGGCGGGCAGTTCGTGGCCGGGCGCGAGGAAGCCGTCGGCGGGGAGATGCCGCGCATCATCGGATTGCCCCTCGTGCCGGAAGATCGCGTAATCGCGGACGGCCCGCGCGCCCCTGAACTCGACGGCCCAGGTGACGACTTGCAGCACGTCGCCCGCCGACGCGGGGCGGAGATACTCGATCTCATGCTTCCGCACGATCCAAGCGCCGCCGAGCGCCCGCGTCCGCTCGTCCGGGAAACCGGACGCCGCCGAATGCTCGTAGGCCGCCTGTTCGAGATAGTGCAGGTAGACCGCGTTGTTGACGTGGCCGAGGGCGTCCATCTCGTAGTGCCGCACTTTGAAGTATGCGGCGAACCGGGGCGAGCCCGCGCGCGGATCGGGCGTCGCCGCTCCATCCGCATCGTGCCCCGCCGCGTCCCTTGCCGCCACCGATTGCCCCCTTGCGTGTATCCTCGTCGCGGAACGATAGCTCCGGCTGCGTATGCTACCAGATACGGCGGGCCGCCTCGCCCGCGACGGTACCGCATGAGGAGGGAACGATGGAGACACCGCGATCCGAAGGCCGACTGGCGGGGAAGTGGGCGCTCATCACGGGGAGCACGAAGGGATTGGGGCAGACGACGGCGGAATGGCTGGCGCGGGAGGGCGCAAACATCGTCGTGCACGGCATGGAGGAAGAGCTGATCGAACCGGCGGTGGCGCTCATGCGGCGGCAGGGCGTCGAGGCGTGGGGGATGGCGGCGGACCTCTCGCGTGTCGCGGAGATGCACCGGCTCGCGACGGCGGTGCTCGCGCGGGTGCCGCACCTCGACATCCTCATCAATAACGCGGGCGCCTCGCGCGAGAGCCGGGGCAATTTCTGGGAAGTGTCCGACGATGGCGCGGAATGGACCATGAACGTGAATTGGCGGGCGACCTTCGTCCTCAGCCAGCACGCGGCGCGGCAGATGGTCGCGCGCGGCATCCATGGCCGGATCGTCAACATCTCCACCATCGGCGCGCACTACAACCACCGCGACCGGCTCGTCTACAACGCGGCGAAGGCGGCGATCGAGGCGACGACGCGCAACATGGCCTACGAACTCGGCCCGCACGGCATCTCCGTCAACTGCGTCGCCCCCGGCAACATGGCGGAACGCCCCGGCGCGCCGCGTACCGAGGAGCGGTGGCGCGCGCAGGCCGAAGCGTGGATCCCGCTCGGGCGCGTCGGCACGGCGGAGGACATCGCCGCCGCCGTCCGCTTCTTCTGCCTGCCGGAGAGCGCGTACACCACCGGCCAGACGCTGCTCGTCACCGGCGGCTACGCGATGTCCCTTCCCGGCGATTAGCAGCGCGGTGATGGACTTCGTAGGGGCGATTCGCGAATCGCCCTCTTTACCTGTGACGATGTTTGATGAATGGTGAAGAGCGTGCCAAACCGAAAAGGGCGTTTCGCGAATCGCCCCAACCGACAAACATCGAGGCACCGCATGCGATGGCGTATAACCAGATGTTTCCAGCATCGCTTCAAACTCCGCACGCCCAACCACCCGCCACCCGTTCGGGTCGA
>JAICIL010000476.1 GCA_025924435.1 Chloroflexia bacterium
CATCCGGTACTAATTCCCCTGTCCTTGCGGGGGGGGGGGCCGCCGGGGGGGGCGCCCCTTGGGTGTTTTACCCCCCCCCCCCTGGGGTTGGGGGGGGGGGCCGGGGGGTGAGGTAGATTGGCCCAGGCGACATCAATTCCCACGACACGCACCGTCGTTGCGGCGAAACCGACCGGCGGGCGGGCGTTCTTCGACGCGCTCCGGCGCTTCACACGCACGTCGCCGCTCGGGATGGCGTCGGCGATTTTCCTCGTCCTGCTCGTGCTGGTGGCGATCTTCGCGTTTCAGATCGCGCCGTACAGCCCGTTGACGAACAACTACGCCGTGGCGCGGCACCCGCCCTCGGCGGGGCACTGGCTCGGCACGGACAGCCTCGGCCGGGATGTCCTGAGCCGGATCATCTACGGATTGCGGATCAGCCTCGTCGTCAGCCTCTGCTCGGTCGCGCTCAGCGCCCTCGTCGGCACGCTCTGGGGCGTGACGAGCGGCTACATCGGCGGGAAGTACGACATCCTCAGCCAGCGACTGATCGAGGTGCTCACTTCGTTCCCGACGCTGATCCTCGCGCTGCTCCTCTCGGTCAGCCTGCGGCCCGGCCTCCGCACCGTGATTATCGCGATCGGCATCACGCAGATCCCGCTCGCCACGCGCATCACGCGATCGGTCGTGCTTGCAACGAAAGAGACGGCGTTCGTCGAGGCGGCGAAGTGTGTCGGGGCGTCGCCCGCGCGCATCATGCTCCGGCAGGTCGCGCCGCAGTGCATCGCGCCGCTGCTCGTCATCGCGACGCTCAACCTCGGCGCGGCGATCTTCGCGGAGGCGTCGCTCTCCTTCCTCGGCGTCGGCGTGCCGCCCCCGACGGCGAGCCTCGGCAACATGCTCGGCGGTGTGCTCGCGCAATCGTTCAAGCCGCCCTGGTGGCTCGCCGTCTTCCCCGGTATGGCGATTGCCGTCACCGTCCTCGCCGCCAACCTGCTCGGCGACACTCTGCGCGACTTCCTCGATCCGCGATTGAATAAGCGATTGGGATAGGGGCCGGGTCCGAAAACCACCAAGACACCAAGAACACGGAGAACACCGTGAGAAACAATCACACGTTCCATCTTCGTGTCCTTGGTGCTCTTGGTGTCTTGGTGGTTTATGCCCCTCGCTCTTCGCCCGCAACCGCCGGGGAGAGGTCGTTCCAGGCCGATTCCATTGCCTGCAACCGCTTGTACGTCGTGTAGATCGAGGCCCACATCGCGTCAACGGCGGCTTTGGCGGCGGTTGTGTCGCCCGCGCCGAGCGCGTTCCGTAATTCCGTCGCGGCGGATTCCTGCGCGGCGGCGTTCGCGGCGACGGCGTCCGCGAGGGCGCGCGTGGCGGCGAGATGGCGGGCGAGAAGCGTCTCGATCGGCTCCGGCGGTTCCGTGCGCGCCATCCGCTCCGGGCGGGTGGACGCGCCGTAGCGGAAGGGCAATTTGCTGCCGCCCTCGCGATCCCACTGCGTGTGCGTCGGCTCCAGGTGCGGCGTGACGGAGAGGTACATCGTCATCGGCTTGTCCCCGACGCAGCGCACCTCGTGCCACTGATCGGCGCGGGCGAAGCAGAGCTGGCCGGGGCCGAGGATCGCCGTCTCGCCGTCAATCGTGAACTCGGCGTAGCCGTCGAGGATCAGGAAGACCTCGTGCCCCAGGTCGTGCGTGTGGCCGGGGCTGACCGTCCCCGGCTCCATGCGCATGATGCGGGAGCGCATCTCCGGCGTGATGAAGACATTCCTCACATCGGTGCGGTAATCGAAGACCTGAAGTGGCATGAAACCTCACTCCCCAGCCCCCTCTCCATTACGATGGAGAGGGGGAGCAAGACTGCTCAGTCCTCAGTCCTCAGTCCTCAGTCCTTCGTCATGAGGTACGTCTTGACGATGTCGCCGACGAGACGGATGTCGGCGACGGCCTCGCTGCCCGGCGTGATCGGCGGCGTGCCGGTGCGGATGCAGTCGCCGAAGTGGATCAGTTCGAGTTTGAACGGGTTGTCGTGCCAGGCGTATTCCTTGCGCCACGCCGTGCGGTCGGTGTCCATCCCATGCAGCGCGACGTACGACGGCAGGCCGCGCGCGAAGCCCGTCGGGAAGGAGACGAGCACGCGCTCGCGGGAGCCGTAGACTTCCAGCGTCTCCTTGAAGTCCCAGAGTTCCGGCAGGTCCACCCACGAGCA
>JAICIL010000477.1 GCA_025924435.1 Chloroflexia bacterium
AGGATTCCCCAAAAGGCGACCATGAATAAACTTTGAATAAGCAATGAGGCGGTACACTGAGGCGGACGAACAAGCGGCGTATCAGGAGGCACGACGATGGAGATCGGCATCGGGTTGGACATGACCCCACGGATTACCTACGCGGAGCAGCGCGACGCGATCGCGGAAGCGGTGCGGCTGGGGTACGCGAGCGCGTGGACGCCGGCCGGTTTCGCGCCGGACGCCTTCCACACCTGCGTGCAGTGGACGGAAGCCGCCGACGCGGCGGGGAATGCTCGCTTCAAAACGGGCATCTCGGTCGTGCCGGTGCCGCTCTGGTCGGTGCTGTCGCTCGCCAGCGTCGCGGCGACGACGGGGCAACTGATGGGGGGCCGCTTCAGCCTCGGCATCGGCACCGGCAGCATCACGAGCGCGCCCTACCGCGAGAGTTACGGCCTGCCCGCGCACCCGCCGATTGCCCTGATGCGCGATTACCTCGTCACGCTTCGCCGCCTGCTCGCGGGCGAGCGGGTGGACTACACGGGGCGGACGGTGGCGCTCAAGGGCGTGCAACTGGACTGGCCGTGGGAGCGGCCCCGCGTGCCCGTGCTGCTTGGCGCGCTCGGGCCGCAGATGCTGCGGCTGGCGGGCGAGGCGTCGGACGGCGCGGCCCTGAACTGGTGCACGCCGGAGCAGATCGCCTGGAGCCGGGAGCGCGTCGCGGAGGGCGCGGAACGCGCCGGGCGCGACCCCGCCGACATTCAGATCGTCGAGTACATCCGCATCTGCGTGGACGAGGACGAGGACGCGGCGCGGCGCGCCTTCACCCGCGCGATCATGGGCTACGCGCTCGCCCGGCCCGGCGCGTCGAAGGAGCAGGGCTACCGCGCCCACTTCGCGCGGATGGGGTTCGACGATGCCTTGACCGACCTCGAAGCGCGGCGGGATGGCGGCGCATCGAACGAGGAAGTGATCGAGGCCTTCCCGCGCGATCTGCTGCGGATGGTCGGCTACTACGGCCCGGCGGCGGGCGCGGCGGCGGCATTCCGCCGCCTGGCGACGGGGCTGGATGTCGCGCTCGTCCGCATCGTCCCGGCGCGGCCCGGCCTCGCCTCGGTGCTCAACACGATCCGCGCATGCGCGGAGTAGGGGGATAATCTCCCCCCTCGATCCCCATTCGTATGATGGGGAAATTTCGTCGCGCTGTCCGGCAACAGACGCGATATACCAGCGTGCGGAATTGGCGAGAACCGCACGCTGGCATATTTTTTGCTTCGAGTTAATGATCTTGTGCCGGCGGGTGGCCGTGCCGGTCGCACTCTCCGGCCTGTCGTGGGCAGTCGTACGCGAGAACGGAGATGCCGTGATGAGGATTGCGCGGGTGATGCGTCGGTTCTGTGTTGTCCTCTCGATGGCGCTGCTCGCGACGATGTGGGGGAGCGTCTCGGCCGATAGCACCCCGGCGGGGTCCCCGGCGATGCAGAATGCGCGCTTCGGCGTCGTGACGCATATCGCCACCCGCTTCGGCCATTTCGGGCAAGAGAACCAGCCGATGGACATCGCCGCCGGGACCGGCGCGGGCTGGATCCGCGAGGAGATCCGCTGGGATTGGGTCGAGCATCCGCTCGGCAACTACGATTGGGGCTTCACCGACGAGATGGTGCGGGACGCGCAGGGCCACAACCTGCAAATCCTCGGGCTCCTGGGCTACAACAACTCCGCCCAGACGGCCGGCGTCGTGGATTACGGCATGCCGGATATCGGCCTGTGGAAGAACTACGTCGCGCAGGTGGTCGGGCGGTACCAGGGGCAGATCCACGCGTGGGAGGTCTGGAACGAGCCGGACGTCCCCTACTTCTGGAGCGGCTCCGTCGCCGACTACGTCGCCCTCCTCCGGGAGACCTACGCCACCATCAAAGCCATTGACCCGACCGCCACCGTGATGAACGGCGCCTGCTCGAATCTCGACCTGAATTGGTTCAACGATTTCCTCAACCAGGGCGGCGCGCAGTACACCGATGTCCTCGCCTTCCACCCCTACGCATTGCGCTCCAGCATTGATAGTGGCGACTATCAGCGGATTGACCTCGCCCATTTCAAGGATATCCAGCAGCGGACGGGCAAATCGTGGTGGTTCACGGAGATCGGCTGGTCGAGCGCGACGGTCGGGCCGGACTACGGGGGCGG
>JAICIL010000478.1 GCA_025924435.1 Chloroflexia bacterium
ATTGGTATGACGCCGCGAATCTATCATCGCAACGCACGCGCTGTCAATTGGGATAAGCGAACATTCGAGAAGGGAACGAACCCGGTAGGGCGGGCGTTGCCCCCGGCGTGCCCCCGCGCAGGCGGGAAAGCCCGCCCTACCATTCGAGGGAGGCGGCGGCACAGTGGCACCTAGCGTCGTCAATCGTCGGTAAAGGCGACTTTCACCAGCGGGCTGCCCGCCAGCCAGGCGTCGAGATCGCCGGAGCGTCCGATCTTATCGAGGATGCGCGCGAGGATGGCGCGGCGCGTGCCCGGATCGGGGATCGGGGTGGCGCGGGCGGCGAGGTCCGCCGCCGCGCTCTGCTTCAGATGGAATGTGAACTCCGGGTGGGCGAGCAGGTTGGCGTACCAGTCGCGCCTGCCGGGCGTGCCGGTGATGTAGATGTCGCCGTCGAGATTGTGGAAGGCCATCTCGATGCGCCGGGGCCGCCCGCTCGCGCGCCCGATCGTGGTGATGTCAATCGTCCGGTCGCGGGCCAGTGCCTGGCGAATGTGCGCGTCCATCATGGTCTCTCCTCTCGCGGGATGATCCGGCTGCCCATCGCCACCGCCGCTGCGGTCGCGCCATCCGCCACGACGAAACGCGTGTAGGTCTCGCCCGTCTCGGTGTCGAGGACGAAGGCGTGCGCGCCGACCGGCCGGGCGACGTGCCGCTTCCCATCGAACGCATAAACGAGCGCGCCGTCTTCGGCGGTCACGACGATGTTCTGGCCCTCCCCCGCGCGATACGTTCCCTCATACATCGGCAAGCGTTCGGGCGGGCAGATGATGTCAGTGTACTCCTCGATCTTCGCGTCCACGGGCAGGCCGAGCGTCCGGTTCAGCGCGGCGAGCGTCACCGTGGCGACGGGGACGCCCGCGAGGTTGGCGATTGACGCGCCGGTGAATCCCGTATCCGGGACGACGAGCACATCGGCGGAGATGCCTTTTCGCCCGCCGCCGTGCCGGATCACTTTCCGCCCGTGATAATCCGGAATCACGGCGAGGCCGTAGCCGTAGGACGAACCGGGGCTGCTGCGCGGCGCGTGGGGCGTCGTCATCCGCGCGACGCCCTCGGCGGAGAGCAGCCGCTCGTCCCCCACCAAGCCGCCCGTGCGATAGATCTCCAGATAGCGCAGCAAGTCGCGCACCGTCGAATTGAGGCCACCGGCGGGCGACCAGACGGACGAATAGAGCCAGTTCGGCGCGGCGTAGACCTCCCGCTGCCCATCATTTTCTCGCGCCGCGTGGAAGGTGACAACATCGGAGAAGGTGCGGAGCGTCGTCACATCGAACGTGCTGCGGGTCATCCCCGCCGGGTCGAGGATGTGCCGCTGCACGTACGTCTCGTACGGCTGCTCGCCCACCCGCTCGATGATCGCGCCGAGGAGGGCGAACCCCTCGTTGCAGTAACTGAACTGCGCGCCGGGCGGGCCGAGGGGTGCGTATCCGCCCTCGGCGAGATAGGCCATCAGGTCCTCGTAGGTATCAATCGGCGCGTGATCGGCGGACCAGGCGGGCTTGCTCCCGGCGGCGGGGTCGCCCTCCATCGAGCGGGCGAAGGCGAAGAAGCGGGAGGGCAGCGGCGGCAGCCCGCCGGTGTGCGAGAGGAAATGGTGCAGCGTGATCGCGCGCGTCGCTTCCAAGTCCGGCGTGCGGAACTCCGGCAGATAGCGCGTTACGGGATCGTCCACGGCGAGTTTGCCCGCCTCCGCCAGTTGCATGATCGCCAGCGCGGTGAACGACTTCGTCACCGAGGCGACGCCGAAGACCGTATCCGGCGTGACCGCCGCCCCCGTGCCGATCTCGCGCTCCCCGAACCCCTCCGCGTACACGTCCACGCCGTCATGCGCCGCCGCGACCGCGAGGCCCGGTACACGATGCTTCGCCATCATCCCCCGCGTAAACGCCCGCACCTCCGGTCCCCATGCTGGCTGTGCCATTACGCAATCCTTTCGGAGAAACCGGGGAGAACCGCAAAGACGCAGAGGACACAAAGGGCGCAGGGGAAATGCAGGGAAGGAAGGGGAACGACTCTTTTCTCTTTTCTTCCGGTCTTCTCCGCGTCCTTTGCGCTCTTTGCGTCTTTGCGGTTCTCCCCGGCTTCCATGTCTAGAACTTCACGTCGCTGAGGCCCTTGAGGTG
>JAICIL010000479.1 GCA_025924435.1 Chloroflexia bacterium
ATGCATCGGCCGCCCGTTCGCCCCGACGGCGGGCGAGCGGCGAGCAGTGCTGATTGCCGGCCTCTCGATCGCGGCCATCGCGCTCCTGACGCGGACGGCGATGCTGCTCCCGGCCGGCCTGCTCGCGGTCGCGGGCGTCCTGACGCTGCGCCGGCCGTATCGGCGCGCGCCGGTCGGGGGCGAGGCGTGGGCCGCCTGGACGCCGATGGATCGCGCGATGGTCGCGCTCGCCGTCTACGGCGCGCTGCTGCCCGTGATCCCCGAATTCGTCTTCCTGCGGGACGCCTTCGACAACCGGATGAACACGATGTTCAAGGTGGATTACCAATCGTGGGTCCTGCTGATGCTGGCGGGGGCGTACGGCGTCGTCACCCTCGTCTGGACGGCGACGGGGGCGGCGCGCGGCGGAGCGGTCCGAACGCCGCGCCTGCGGCTCGCGACCGTCACGACCGGGCTGGCGCTGCTCGCATTCATGGCGTCCATCTATCCGGCGCTCGTGCCCTACCAGCGTACGGGCCATTTCGGCCAGCAGGGGACGGATTTCGGCGGGCCGGGCAACGGCTGGCAGGGCCTCGACGGCTTCGCGTATGTGCGCGAGACGGTCCCCGACGAGTTCGCGGCGATGCTCTGGCTGCGCGACCATGCGGGGCCGGACGACCGGCTGATCGAGGCGGTCGGGAACTCGTACGGCGAGTCGCACGGCTGGTTCCAGAGCCGGTTCGCCGCCGCGACCGGCGTCCCCGGCGTCCTCGGCTGGTACTTCCACGAGGCGCAGTGGCGCGGCGGCTCGGACGGCATCGTCACCCGCGTGCTGCCGGAGCGCGCCGCCGACATCGGCACGCTCTATGGAACGACGAATGTCGCGGAAGCGCGGCGGATTCTCGCGAAATACGGCATTAATTGGGTGATTGTCGGCCTGACCGAGGAGGAGGGCGAGGGGCATTGCACGGTGCCGCTCGGCTGCCCGCCCTATCCCCCGCAGGGCTTGGCGAAATTCAACGACATGCTCGAACTCGCCTTCCGATCCGGCCCGGTTTCGATCTATCGGGTGACATGAGGGGAGAGCAACGAGCAACGAGCAATGAGCAATGAGGACCAGCCGAAACTACTCATTGCTCGTTGCTCATTGCTCATTGCTTCCCGAAGGGAGATGATTCGTGGTCGTGCCCCGCCCGGACGCGCCGGTGCCGACGCCTGCGCCGGTGGTCTTCTTCGGCTCGCCCGCGTTCGCCGTCCCGACGCTGGCCGCGCTCGCCGATGATGCGCGCTTCGCGGTGCGCCTCGTCGTCACGCAGCCGCCCCGCCCGTCCGGGCGGGGTCAGCAGGTGCATCGCAGCGCGGTCCACGAGGCGGCGGCGGCGCGGGGTCTGGCGGTCGTCACCCCGGACCGCCTGCGCGGCCCGGACGTGATCGCATCGCTCGCGGCGGCGGCCCCGTCGCTCTTCGTCGTCGCCGCGTACGGAAAGATTCTGCGGCCCGATGTGTTGGCGTTGCCCGATCGCGGGACGCTCAATGTCCATGCGTCGCTCCTGCCGGCGTATCGCGGCGCGTCGCCCGTCCACGCGGCGCTGCTCGACGGCGTGGCGGAGACGGGCGTCTCGATCATGCTGATGGATGTCGGGTTGGACACCGGGCCGGTGCTCGTGCAGGCGCGCCTGCCCATCCCCGATGATGCGACCGCCGAAACATTGACGGGCTTGCTGGCCGATCTGGGCGCGCCGCTCCTCGTCGCAGCGGCGGCGCGTTGGGTGCGGGGCGAGATCGTGCCGTCGCCGCAGGACGACCGCGCGGCGACGGCGACGCGCCTCATCACGAAGGAGGACGGCGATGTGCGCTGGGACCTCCCCGCCGCGCGCATCGCCCGGATGGAGCGCGCGTACCGCCCGTGGCCCGGTGTTTTCACCTTCCTCGCGGGCCGACGCCTCCTTCTGCATGGTCTCCGCGCCCTGCCATCATCCGATGCGCCCGCACCCCCCGGCACGATTGTCGCGGTGGACCGTGACGGCCTGCGTATCCGCGCGGGCGAGGGCGATGTGCTGGTCACGCGCGTGCAGCCGGAGGGGAAATCGCCCGCCGCCGCCGCCGCCTACGCGAGCGGACATCCGGGGCTTGTCGGGATGCGAGTAGCCACCGGCGGGCAGGCATGATATAA
>JAICIL010000480.1 GCA_025924435.1 Chloroflexia bacterium
CCGGCCTCTGGTTGGGGGGGGGGGTCTTCCCTGCGGGGGGCCGGGCGGGGGGGGAAACCCCCCCGCCACCCTTCTCGCGCCCCCTCTCCTTTGCTTGTCAGCAAAGGAGAGGGGGCGGGGGGTGAGGTTACCCCACCGGGATGAACCGTGCGAACCAGTCGCAGACGCGCTGGGCCAAATCCAACTGGTGCATACGCTCGTGGAAGCCGTGCTTCTGGCGCGGGTAGATGACCAGTTCCGTCTCCACGCCCGCGCTCTTCAGGCTCCAGTGGAACTCCTGCGCCTGCGTGATCGGCACGCGCTTGTCCGCCTCGCCGCCGACGAGCAGCGTGGGCGTTTTTACCTTGCCGACGTAGCGGATCGGCGAGCGCTCCCACACCTGATCCGGCTCCTGGTGGACGAGGCCGATGTTCCAGGCGTTCGCGGGCCCGATGTCCGTCGTGCCGATCTTGCTCACCCAGTTCGTCGGCGGTGCGCCCGCGACGGCGGCCTTGAAGCGGTCCGTGTGCCCGACGACCCACGCCGTCATGAAGCCGCCGTACGACCAGCCGCAGACGCCGAGCCGCTCCGGGTCCGCGATCCCCTCGGCGATCAGGTGATCCACACCCGCCATGATGTCCGCGTAATCGCCGCCGCCGAAGTCGTACCGATTGGAGCGCGTGAAGGCCGCGCCGCGCCCGATCGAGCCGCGCGGATTGGGCAGCAGCACCGCGTAGCCGCGCGCGGCGAGCGCCTGCCCCCAGTTGTGCGCGCCCATCCCCGAACGCGGGCTGGAGACGCCCGCCGGGCCGCCGTGGATCTGCACGATCAGCGGCAGCGGCCCCTTCCCCTCCCGCCCCGGCGGCAGGATCAGCCAGCCCTCGATCGTCTGGCCGTCCGCCGCCCGCCAGTGGATCTGCTCCATCGGCGCGAGCGTCACGTCCGCCAGTTGCGGGTTGAGATCGGTCAAGCGGTGCGCTGCTTTACCATCCCGCATCGCGTAGACCTCCGCCGCGCGATCCGGGAACGCGCAGGTGAAGGCAATCGTCTCACCCGCGACATTCACGGAGTCAATCCAGCCATCTGTCGGCACCTGCGCCGCGTGCCGGGCGCTGAAGTCGCTCCCAGCCCGCCGGTCGAGGCGGGAGAGTTGGCCGGCGACGCTGTTGACGATCAGCGCATTGCCTTGGAAGCCCGCCCATGCGGGCGTCGTCTCGTCGTCATCGAGGGTGCGCACGCTGTTGTCCGCCGCGTCAATGATGAAGACGCGGGCGTGGCTCGGCTCCGGCACCTGCGCGCCGACGACGAGGATATGCTTTCCATCCGCCGACCACGCCAGTTGGCTGGCCCCCATGCCGAGGCCGGCGAGCAGCTCGCGCTCCTCGCCGCTGCCGTCCACCCGCCAGCGGAGCAGGCGGACATTGCCATGCGTCGCGGCGAGGTCTTCCGAGGGCGAGACGGCGGCGACGATCTCCGCGCCGTCCGGCGAGAAGGCGAAGGCCCAGACGTGCCCCGCCGCCGGGCCGAGCACGACCGGCGCGCCGCCGTACGCCGAGACGATTGCGACGGCGTGCGGCCGCCACTGCTCGCTCCAGACCTTGACATCGCTCTTCGGCTCGTCCTCCGCCGCGAGGGCGCGGCGGCGGGCGGTGAAGGCAATCGCCCGCCCGTCGGGCCGCCATGCCGGGCTGGCGACGCCGCCGAGCAGTTCGGTCAGCCGCACCGCCTCCCCACCGGCGACGGCCACGCGATGCAGTTGCGCCTCGCCGCGCTTGACGCGATCCGAGAGGAAGGCGAGCGCCGCGCCGTCCGGCGACCAGCGCGGGGCGACATTGTTGTGCTCGCTCCCCGTCACGGCACGGGGCGCGGCGCTCCCGTCGGCGGGCACGATGTAGATCGTGCTCGTCGGGTCGGTCTGCCGGTGCCCGACGGGCGCGACGCAGAAGGCGACGGTATTCCCGTCCGGCGCGACCCGCACATCGGACGGCGCGCGGACATCGAGGGCAACATCGGGCGTGAATGGTCGCATAGTTCCTCACAGTCGTCGGTCGGCTAGCGTCGGTCGTCGGCAAGCGACGGGCGGTTCTCCGCCATGATACCAGCGATGCACGGCATGTTAACCGCCGCGAGGCGGTTGAGGGCAGGGCTTATTGATTGTCGGGGAATC
>JAICIL010000481.1 GCA_025924435.1 Chloroflexia bacterium
GCTGGTGGCGATGCAGCGGCGGCGCGAGAGCCGGGGGACGCAGACGGTTGACCCCCGCTAGTGGCAGGGGCCGACCGATGGAATGGATAAGGACGGGATCAGTATGAACGATACGCAAGCGAAACGCAAGGGGCACACGCCGGGGCCGTGGCAGGTTGATGACAGCAATTTACCCGACCCTGCACTGCTCGTGCTTGACGAAGGGCGGATTATCGTCGCATCGGTCGAGCATCGTTCCACTTATGACGAAGCGGTGGACAACGCAAGCGTTATCGCCGCCGCGCCGACGATGTACGAGGCGATTGAGCGGGCGATCGCGTGGCACACCGAGCCGGACGGCGAGCGACCCTGCACCTACGGAGAGATGATCGAGGGGCTAATCGCCGCGAAGCGGGCAGCGGAGGGCGGTGCGGCATGAGCGGGCGCGAGGAACTGTTGGAACTGATTGATGACGCAAAAAGCGCGCTCGCCGCAGTGGACGGTGCGGTCAAGGATGCCGAGGACGCGCTGAACAGCATTCGCGCGCTGCTCGATGCGGGTGCGGGGGATGATCCCGAGATGCCGTCCCCGTCGGCAGAGCGTGAGCGGTTGGCGGAATGGAACCGTCTGGCGATGACGGCGAAGGGCGGCGCGCAATGAACACCGCCCTTTCGCCCCGCTTCCGGGGCGAGCACTACGCGCCGCTGACCGAGGCGGAGCAGATCGCGGCGGCGCGGGCGCGGGGCACGACCTACTACATCGCGCCGTACTGGACGCTCTCCGGCGCGGACGAGGGGTTCGCCTACTTCGTGGCGCGGGACGTGGCGACGGCGGCGATGGTCGAGGAGGACGACGACCTCACCCGGCTGGTGGCGCGCATGACGGAGCGGCACCCGCAGATGCAACTGATCGAGAACGGCGTGACGATCCAGCACGGCATCACGAGCGCGCTGCGCGCCATCCCGAAGGGAGGTCGGCTATGAGCGCGCATTTCTCGGTGGCGCAATCGCGGGCGCTGTCGCGCATGGCGGCGCTGGACATCGCCGCCCGCCTCGGCATCCCGGTGGAGGCGGTGGGCGCCGACGAACACTGGGCGTACGGGGTGGGCGACATGGACGAGGGCGCGGCGTGCGTCTGGTGGCGGCGGTATGAGCGCGATGTGGTGACGGGGGTGACGGCGGGCGGTACGTACCCGATCCTCGCCCACCCCGATCCGCGAGGGGGCGACCGATGATGTGGCAGGACGACGACGACCGGACGATCCCGCACGTGGCCTACCGGCCGCCGACGCGGCAGCAGGTGGCGCGCTGGATCGAGCAGGAGTGGGCGGAGGCGCGGCCGGGGGTGGACTGGGCGGCGGTGCGCATGGGCGCGGTGATCTGCACCTTCTGCCTGGCGGTCTGGGCGGGCGTGATCTGGCTGGCGTGGCGGCAGGTGACGCGATGACGGGGCGGGGCGACCCCTTCGGGCCGTTCTACCGCGCCCTGGCGGAGATCGCGCGGGAGAAGGCGCGGGACGAGCGGGCGCGGGACCGGCTGGTGCTGGAGGTGGCGGAGGAGATCGCGCGGCAGCCGCCGCCCCCGGTGCCGCTGCGGCCCGGCGTGGAGATCGTGCGCGGCATGGCGTACATCGAGGAAGGAGGCATCCAGTGACGAAGCGGATCGGCGCGACGGAGTTGCACCGGGAGATCGGCGCGGTGCTGCACGACATCGAACTGGGGCGCGAGGCGGTGGTCGTGACGCGCTGGGGGCGCGACCTCGTGGCGCTCGTGCATCCCGACGAGTACGCGGCGTTGCTGGTGGCGCGCGAGCGACTGAAGACACACCTGGCGACAAAGACGGACGACTGAGCGGGCCGATGTTGTCCGTGGACGCGGCGGCCAATCGGATTCGTCCCATTGGGTGCCCGGCGCGTTCGGCAAGCGGAATCTCTCGGCAAAGGTGCGTGTGGAAGCGCATGCGCCGTGAATTACGGGCGGCGGCAGGAACAGCCCTGCCGCCCTCCGTGCGGCGATGGATCGGGGAACCGCGGCTCCCCGCCGTGGATAGCCCACTCCGGGACGCCCCCCTGGCTCACCGGAGCATCCAACGATCAATCGCCGCACGGAGGGTTGCGTAGCCCTGATGGGATGGAGGGACGACGGTGGGCGACGAGACGGTGATGCA
>JAICIL010000482.1 GCA_025924435.1 Chloroflexia bacterium
GACGCAGAGAGCGCAGAGGGGAAAGAGATGGAATGATGAGAAACGGTCAAAACGTATCCGACTCTTGTATTCTTCTCTGCGTCCTCCGCGCCTCTGCGGTTCAATCGTTTTCAGTTTTCCGGGGGGAGCATGGAACGATTTGTTGGAGTGTACCGGCTGGTGTCGTGGGAGGTATGGGAGGGCGGGGCGGCGACGTACCCGCTGGGGGACGCTCCCAGGGGGATGATTGTCTACACGGCGGGCGGGCATATGGCGGTGCAGATGATGCACCCCGACCGGCCCTTGTTCACCTCCGGGGATCGGTGGCGCTCGACGCCGGAGGAGGTGCAGGCGGCATACGGCGGCTACAACGCCTACTGCGGCCGATACGAGGTGCATGAGGCGGAAGGATACGTCTCGCACCTGCTGGAAAACAGCCTCTACCCGAACCGCGTCGGCACGGAACTCCGGCGCAACTACGAATTCAGCGGCAACCGGCTCACCCTTACCACGCCGGACTCCCGCATGATATGGGAGCGCATCGAGTGAGTCGCGCGTCGCGTCGTTGTGCCGAGTGGTGACGGCTGATAGGCTGACGAAGGTCGGGTGGCCGCCGGATGTTCAAACGTGTCGGATCTGAGGGGTTGCATGGGTAACGGCAGCGATGAGGGCGAGGCACTTCCGGTCGGGCGGGGGCCGTGGGCGGGGCGGGAGGTTTTCCGGTTCGTCCTGCTCGCGCTGCTGATCGGCCAGATGCTGATCTACTACGACACAGCGACGAAGGCGATCCCGCACATCAATATCTACCTGCTCGCCAACCTCGGCCTGATCCTGCTGACGCTCATCCCGTGGGAGCGACTGACCCGGCTCGTCTGGCTGCTCGTGTGGCCGGCGGGCGCGTTGATGCGGTGGGATTGGGCGACGCGCGACACGAAGAGCGATGTCTACTGGGCGACGAGCCAGGGCGTCTCCTTCCTCCTGCACGGCATGAACCCGTACACGCATGTGCCGACCTGGGTCTATGACCACCAGGCGAGCGCGGTGAACTACCCGACGTACACGTACTTTCCCGGCAGCCTCTTCGCGGAGATTCCCTTTTATCTGCTCGGCAATGTGCGGATCGGCCTCGCCCTCGCGGACCTTGCGACGGCGCTGCTCATCTACCTGCTGGCGCGGCGGCATCTGGGCATCTGGCCCGCGCGATCGCTGACGGCGTTCTGGCTGCTCTTCATGCCCGGCTTCCAGGTCGCGCTCTACCTCGCCATCCTCGATTTCTTCCTCGTCTTCTGGATCGCGCTCGCCGTGCTGCTCTACACACGGGGGAGGCTTGTCGGCTCGGCGCTCGCGACGGCGATGGTGGTGGCGACGAAGCAGTACGGCTTCATCTTCGCCATCCCGTGGGGCATCCTGCTCGTGCGGCCGCTCGCGCTGTACCTCCGGCAGCGGTGGCGGGAGGGCGAGCGCGATTGGCGGGCGATGCGCGCCCTCCCCCGGCGATATTGGCTCCCGCCCGTCTCCGGCGCCGCGCTGGCGGTGGTGGTCATCGCGCCGCTCGCGCTGCTCTCGCCACAGGCGTTCATTGACTCGACGTTCTTCCACCACGCGAACAAATTCCCGCGCGCCATGCTCGGCACGCCGCAGTGGAACGAGAGCATCGCGGCGCAGATCGTCGCGCTCGGCGGGTATGACCCGAACCGCGTGAAGCCGTTCGCCTCCGCCGCGCTCGCGCTCGCGCTGCTGATCGTCGTCGGCGTCGCGGTCGTCAAGGTGCGGGATGCGGCCGCCGCGCTCCAGTGGTCGGCGGCGCTCGGCGGCGTCTTCTTCGCCTTCAGCGGCGGCGATGTCCAGTTTTTCTACTGGCGGCTGCCGCTTTTCCTCTTCCTGCTCTCCATCATCGTGGCGCGCTCACCCGCACAATCGGCGCCGCCGCTCTCCACCAATCACATTGATGTGCCGACATCGCCGCGCGATCTCATCGCCCGGACTCGCGCGTAACGACGATGTGATCTCCCGGACCTACGTGGACTGATTCACGGCGGTGGCAAGGGCGGAGAAGGCATCGCGGCGCACGGCGGTCAGAGCGCTATTGAGGCCCGACGTGCTGGGGACGACGAAGAGACGACAGCCCGCGATGCCGCCCTCCTGCGGGCC
>JAICIL010000483.1 GCA_025924435.1 Chloroflexia bacterium
CTCACCGGCGTCTCGCAGCGGCAGGAGATCGTCACCACCGGCATCGAGCCGACCTTCATCGCCGCCGACCTCGTCGAACTCCTCGATCGCCTGAAAGCGGCGCGAGACTAGCAATGAGCAATGAGCAATGAGTAAGCAGGCAGCAGGCAGCGGGCAAACGATAGCAAGCGGTGAATCCGCCTCAGTCCTCAGTCCTCAGTCCTCAGTCCTTGATTTTGATTACGAGGATGCGGCGACCATCCAGGGGCGCGGCGGCATCTCCCCGACGGAGCGGACGATGGGCGGCCTGCGATTGCGCCGCGTCTTCGACGCGATGAGGGGCCACACGGGATCGTGCCTGCTGCTCGGCTGCGGCGCGGGGCGGCACAACCGCGCGATCCACCGGGAGCGGCCCGACTTGACGCTCGTCGGCGCGGATCTCAGCGTCGGCGCGATCCGCGAGGCGGTGCGGGCGGGGGATGGCGGCGCGTACCTCGTCGCGGACGCGGCGCACATCCCGGCGGCGGACAACGCGTACGACATCGTCCTGCTCTTCGACCTCCTCGAACATGTGCCGGATGTGGGCCGATGCGTCGCGGAGATCGCGCGCGTCCTCGCGCCGGGCGGGCTGTTCCACGGCTTCATCCCGCTCGAAGCGCAGCCGCGCACACTCTTCCGCGCCCTGACCAACAGCACGCGCGTCCCGATCCACCGATGGAAGCACGACCACGTCGGGCACATCCAGCGGCTGACGACCGAGGATGTTGCGACGACCTTCCGCGCGCACGGCATGGAGCCGGGCGACCTCTCCTATTCCTTCCATCTCATCGGGCAGGTGCACGACATCGTGGATTACTGGGGGCGGGAGCGGCTGCGCAGGGAGCCGGAGGGGCGAAGCGCGGTGGTCACGAAGGCGGTGCAGCGCGTCGTCTTCTTCCCGACGTGGCGGCTCTCCTACTGGGAGGATACGCTGCTGCGGCGCAACCCGTGGGCGACGGGCCTGCACCTGACCGCGACTAAGCGGGGGTGATGACGAGAAATCCGTTCTCGATGCGCGGCATGCGTCGCACCGTGCGGATGAGCCATTTCACGCCGTCGAGCAGTCGCTTCTGGAATCCATAGTGCGCGTTCATCAGATCGTTCGCTCGCGCGGCGTCGCCGTCCGGCAGGAAGGTCGCCGTGGCCGGAATGGCCGCCCCGGTGGCTTTTCCGCGCGCGGTGCACGGCGCGACGGTCACGCGCGGATTGTTGCGAATCCGCTTCGCCTTGCCGGATGTGGGGATCGTCCAGACAAGGATGCGCTCGCCGTCCAGGGCGAACCAGACGGGCGTCGGGACGGCCGTCCCGTCCCGCCGGAAGGTCGTCAGGTTGATGTATTTTTCGCCGGCAAGCGCGGCGAGTCGTTCGTCAGGCATCGCACTATTCCTCCCGCTTTGATTCCGGTAGCGCGGGCTGGAAAGCCTGCGCTACGGAGTTGCCTGCCGCACAAGCGGCGCTATCTGTGCTTGCGCGACCGCGATCACGTCCGCGATGGCGATTTCCAGTGTCCGGTCGGTGCGGCCGATGCCGCAATAGACGGTCCCCATCGTCGCGGCGGCGCCCGCGTCCACGATGGTCCGCGTCTCCGCGTTCGGCGGGAAGGGGGCGACGCCGCCGATCACATAGCCGAGTGCCGCCGCGACTTCCTCCGGCGCGGGCTGCACAATCGCCGCGCGTCGCGCGCCCGCCGCCTCCGCCAGTTTGCGGTAATCCACGCGATCCTCCCCCTTGCAGGCGACGAGGAGCCACGGCCCGTTCTTGACGCGGAAGGCGACGGTTTTCAGCAGTTGATCGAGCGGGAAGGGGAGCCGCGCTCTCGCGTCCTCGACTGTCCGCGAGTCGGGGTGCGCGTGGACGCGAAAGCGGACGCCGCGCGCGGTGAGCAGCCCGACGATCCGCTCCTCGACGGTTCCCGTTTCGCGCATCTCACCGCTCCATGCTGGTGGCGCGCTCGACCTTGATGCGGACGACGGCGGGCGGCTTCGGCAGCGGGTTGTCCACGAGATACCGCTTGCCGCCCTCCGGGCCGCGATAGCGCGTCGCCATCTGGAGCCGCTTGCTGTAGTCCTCGTCAATGGTGATCGTCGCGGTGCCATTGAC
>JAICIL010000484.1 GCA_025924435.1 Chloroflexia bacterium
AGTTTGACTTCGGTTTGCGCGAATCGTATCTTGCCGGACCCGACCTTCCGTCAGCCGTAACCCCCCTGGCCACGCCGACCGCCGTCCTCTTCTCCCCCGCCGACGATCCGACTCCGGCCACACTTCACTCGTGGCTGGAGCGTCAGTCGCTCTCGGTGGTGCGGGTCGTCAATGAGGACGCACTAATGTCGCTGGCGCTCCGCGGACGTCCGCGCCTGGTGGTGTTCGACGCGCGCAATGCGCTCGACGCCTGTGACCATGCATGCCGCAGACTGAAGGCTGACTCGTACACGGGGGTTGTGCCGACGGTGCTGTGGATCGGCAGCGACAGCTTTCTCGGCCGCGCCTTCGACGCCGATGCGGATGAAGTATTGCGCGACGACAACAGCGCAGCGGAAGTCGATCAGCGACTGGCCGTGCTGCTCCGCCGGTCGGACCGCGACGTGCGCGTGCATCCATCGACGCGACTGCCCGGGACCATGGAGATCGAGGCGGAGATCGGTCGTCGGATGACACGGGGCGAGAAGTTCGCGGTGTGCTATGCCGACCTCGATCACTTCAAGGAATTCAACGACCGGTACAGCTACTACGACGGTGATCGTGTCATCCGCATACTGGCGAAGATCCTGCACGACGTGGTCAAGGGGCTGGCCGGGGAGCGGGGTTTCGTCGGCCACATCGGCGGCGACGATTTCATCTTCATCATCCCGCTGTCGATGATCGCCGAGGTATGCGGGGAGATCATCGAGGTGTTCGACGCGCTCGCACCGTTCCAGTATTCCGAGCAGGACCGGCGGTCCGGATACTATGTCGGGAAGGACCGGCGGGGCCAGTTGCACCGCGTGCCGTTGATGACCGTTTCGATCGGCGTCGTGACCAACGAGCGGCGGCATTTCACGCACGCCGCGCAGGTGAGCGAATTGGCGACGGAGATGAAGAGCTACGCGAAGACGCTGCCCGGGTCGGTGTACACCATCGACCGGCGGCATGATGTGCCAGACGAGAGCGGCGCGCGACGCAATGTTGCGGGCGCCGTGGAGGAGCAATGAACATCGCGTGTCCTGAATGCCGGTCGGTCTTCCGCGTCGACCCGGCGAAGGTCCCGGCGGGGGGAGTTCGCGCGCGCTGCTCCGTATGTGGCGGCGTGATCACCGTGAACAGCGAGCTCGCAGACAAGGGCGCGGCGGCCTCCGCGCCCGCGGTGACCCGCGCCGCGCCGCCGCCGCCGCGTCCGATCGCACCGGCGGCATCGGTTGCGCCGGCCGCTGCGGTGTCGCCTCCACGCGCGCCGACCCCGATCGCGCCGAGCGCGACGAGCCTGCCTAACGCTGCAGCGCCCGGCGCCGGTATTCCCGGGTTCGGGCTGCCTAACGCCGGAGGCGGCATCGGCGCGCCTAACGCGCGTGCGACGCCGTCCGCGCAGCGGTTTCCGGCACCGCCGCGTCCGCAGACTCTTCCCGGGCTGCCGCCGATCCCACCGCCGCCAGGCGCCCGTCCCTCGGGGTCAGTACCGGTTCCACCTCCGCCACAACCGATGCGGCCGATGGTTCGGCCGGGGACGCCACCGATTGGCCAGCCCGGTGTTCCAGCCGGCGTCCCCCGTGCGGGAGGCTTCGGCGCGCCGAGCGCCCCCGGCGGAGCGCCCGGAGCGCCACGTCCGGCGATGCCGCCCGCGCCGGGGAGCGCCGCGCCGCGAGCGGCAGCACCGAGCGGTTCGCCGACGCCGATCGCCCCGCCGCGACCGGCGCCGATCGGCGCGCCGCCGGCGCGTCCTGCGGCACCTGCTGCTCCTGGTGGTGCGCCGCCTGCGCGCGCGCCGATCAACCCGTTCCTCGCCAACGATCCGAACGCGAAGGCGAAGCGGCTCGCTCGTGCGCTCGTCTCCGACATCGTTGCCTATCATCCGCAGAAGCGCGACGAGGGAGTTCGGAACAACACCCTCGCGCAGCTCTTCAAGGAAGAGATCAAGAAGAGTTACGAAGAATACGTCGAGCAGGTCGGGCGCGAGTTCGCCGATGGCACGACGCATTTCCAGGACGCGCTGAACGACGTGCTGGCCGGCGGAAAAAAGATCTTCCCGCCC
>JAICIL010000485.1 GCA_025924435.1 Chloroflexia bacterium
AACACGAGAAATAAATTTTTGTGTATTGTGGGATGGGGGCTGGGGGCCCACGGCACCAAAACCTACTCTGCCCACTGCCCACTGCCCACTCGTATGCGACAATCGGTGGGGAACAAGGCGGCCAGTGAGGCGGGGAGGCGATGGGCGACGGGCGGCGGGTGCTGATTACCGGGGCGACGGGGTTCGTCGGCACGTATCTCGTCGCGCATCTCGCCGAGGCGTATCCCGGCTGGCGGGTGACGGGGACGACCCGGCACAACGGGCACGGCGACTCCCGGATTGTCTTCTGCGATCTCCGCGATGCCGGTGCGGTCGCGTCGCTGATCGAGCGGGCGCGGCCGGAGATGGTCGTTCATCTGGCGGGGCAGAGCAATGTCCCGGCATCCCTCAAAGACCCGGAAACGACGCTCGCGAACAACATCCTCGGCACGCTGCACCTGCTCGATGCCTGCCGCGCGCACGCGCCGGACGCGCGGCTCCTGCTCGTCAGTTCGAGCGAGGTCTACGGCCCAACGCCGCCGGAGGCGCAGCCGCTCGGCGAAGAGAGGCCGCTGCACCCGGTCAATCCCTATGCCGTCAGCAAGGCGGCGCAGGAGATGCTCGCCTTGCAGTACGCCCACTCGTACAATCTCGATGTTGTCGTCGCCCGGCCCTTCAACCACATCGGGCCGGGGCAGACGGATCGCTTCGTCGTCAGCGCCTTCGCGCGGCAAATCGTCGAGGTCGAGCGGGGCGGGCGGCGCGCCGTCTCGGTCGGCAATCTCGACGCCGCGCGCGACTTCACGGATGTCCGCGATGTCGTGCGCGCGTACACGCTCCTGCTGGAACATGGGGAGCGCGGCGGTATCTACAACATTGGGCGGGGGGCGGCGGTCGTCGTCGGCGACCTCCTGGAGATGCTCCGCCGCCTCGCGCGCGCGCCGGTCGCGATTGAGCGCGACCCCGCCCGCCTGCGGCCATCGGACGTGCCGGTGATGATGGGCGACACCACGCGCCTCCGGCGGGCGACGGGCTGGCGGCCGGAAATCCCCCTGGAGCGGTCGCTCGACGAGATACTGGCGTGGTGGCGAAGGGGGCCGGGGGGTAGGTCGTGACCCGCATCGAGAGCGCCGCGAATCCGCTCATCAAACGCATCCGCGCGCTGGAGCAGCGCAAGGGGCGCGAGCAGGCGGGCGCGTTTTTCGTCGAGGGCATCCAGGCCGTCTGGCAGGCGGTGGACGCCGGAGCGGCGATCGAAACGCTCGTCGTCGCGCCCGATCTGCTGACGAGCGCTGCCGCGTGGGAGATGGTCGCGCGCCAAGCGGCGGCGGGGATGCCCGTCGCGGAGATTTCCGCCCCCCTATACGCGCGGATCGCGACGCGCGAGAACCCCTCCGGGCTGGCGGCGATTGTCCATATCGCGCCGCGCGGCCTCCCCTCGCTCGCCGTCACCCCACAATCGCTCTTCGTCGCGCTGCACGAGATCGGCAATCCGGGCAACCTCGGCACGATCCTCCGCACGGTGGACGCGGTGGGCGGGAACGGCGTGATCCTCGTCGGGGAGACGACCGACCCGTATCACCCGAACGCGGTGCGGGCGAGCGTCGGGACGCTTTTCCGGATTCCCGTCGTGCAGGCGGGAGGGATTGAAGAAGTCTCCTCATGGAGCCGCGCGCACGGCATCGGCGTCGTCACCACATCCGTGCGGGCGGAGCAGGAGCACTGGCGGGTCGCCTATCCGGCGCCGCTGCTGCTGTTGTTCGGCAACGAGGGGCGCGGGCTGCCGCCGGGGATTATCGAGCAGGGCGACCTTGCGGTGCGTATTCCGATGCACGGCGGCGCGAGTTCGCTCAACCTCGCCGTCGCGGCGGGGGTGCTGCTCTACGAAGTGCTGCGGCAGCGCCAGCCGAATCGGTAGCACAGGTCTTCCAGCCTGCGCGAACGACGATGACGCAGGCTGAAGCCTGCGCTACCGCTGCTCTGCGCTCTGCCGCCATTCCCGGCGGGAGCGGAGGAAGAGCCGCCACCCCGCGAAGAGGGTGAAGAGGAATAACGGGACGGAGACGAACGCCCACTGACTGAAGTGGTGCAAGAACAGGAA
>JAICIL010000486.1 GCA_025924435.1 Chloroflexia bacterium
AGCGTGAGTCACAATTCTATGACGTGGTAGCTTCGCTATGCGATGAATTTCCTGACGACTATATTCGATTGCACATCATCAACCCCCGGACTTTTCCGGACGAACGATACCGTTTGTCCAGCGTGCCGCAAGATGCTGTAAACATCACGATTCCTCAACCGAGATTGGGCAATCGTGGCAGGATTTTACGCGGAGGTGGAGCGATTGCGCGCCGCCCTCACCGCTGCGGGTAGCGCCGCCGCAGCGCGACAATCGCCGCCTTGACGGCGAGCGACCCCGCCATCGCCAACAGCACGTCCGCCTGCCCCGACGGGTGCGCCGTCGTCAGCGCCGTGTCCGCGTACGAGAGGAGCGCGACCAGCGCCCCCGCCCCGTAGGGCAGCAGCGCCACCTCCTCCCGGTGCAGCCACGCCCTCACTTCACACGCGTGAGGCGTGGATTCGCCTTCTTCGCCGCCGCGCTCGCCTTGCGCGTCGCCGCGGCGAGGATCGCCCCCGCCGCCTTCTCGCCCACCCCCTCGCGCGCCGCGATGCTCGCCTGCGCCTTCTTGAACCCCATGCCCTTCTTCGTCGCCATCGTCGTGCTCCTTCCACAAAAAAGAAAAAAGGTGGCGGGCCGTGCGTGGCCCTCACGGGCGGCCACTCGGCGGCGGCGGGAGGAATGGGGAAACGCCGCTCTGCCCATGTTCGCCGTGCCCGCCCTGGTTGTCATCCCTTGCGCCCCGCCCGCACGATGCCGAGCGCCACGCTGCCGACCACGAGGTGCAGCCAGAGCACCAGTTCCGCGTCGTCGTCCCAGCGCACCACGTCCCACTTGACGCCGAGCAGCAGCGCGCGCTCCGGCCGGACGAGGTGCGCGTTGACCTGCACCGGCCACCTCATGCCGCCATCGTCCACGCCTCGAAGCAGAGGTGCGCGTCCGCGACGTACGCGTACGGCATGTGCAGGAAGCCCCGGTCGCCGAACCCCGCGCCCCACGAGTTCTGCAGCCGCACCGTGCCGCTCGCGTCGTCGTAGCCGACGGCGAGGATCGCGTGCCCGCCCATCATCTGCTCGTTCAAGGCGGGCAGCGGCACGAGGCCGTCCTTGCCCACCCGCTCGAACGACGCGTAGACGACGATGCCGAGCACCACCGGGCGCCCCTGCGCCAGCGCCGCCTTGACGCCCGCCACGCCCTGCACGCGCGCGTACGTCCTGATGCGGTTGACGCTCGCCTCGGCGATCGCGGCGGCGGGCGGCGGCGTCGCGTACCCGCCCACCACGTACGGCATCAGGTCCTCGGTGCAGACGCCGGCCTTCTGCATGATCTTCATGCCGTCCCGGATCTGCGCGCCCGCGTCCCGCCCGACGGTGTGCTCCGCCTTGCGCTCCGCGTAGTAGAGGTACGCGGGCGAGTAGATGCCCGCGCGCAGGCAGGCGTAGGCGGCGGTGATCGAGAAGCCGGTGCAACTGCCCTCCTGCCCCTGGTCGCGCACGGCGGGGATCGCCGCGAGGTCGGCCCGCGCGGGCAGGGCGGCGGCGGCGCAGGCGTGGTCGAGGACGAGATCGCGCCGGTCGGGGACGGAGGGGTGCAGGCCGTAGCGGTGTGTGCTCATGCGATGGACTCCAATCGTGGCTGCGCGGCGGCGTCCGCGATGCGGGCGCGCGCGATGGCGACGTATTCGGGTTCCCTCTCGACGCCGACGAAGCCGAACCCTTCCAGCGCGGCGGCGCATCCCGTCGTGCCGCTGCCGCAGAAGGGATCGAGGATGACGCCGTTGGGCGGGGTGATGAGACGGCACAGGTAGCGCATCAGCGCGATAGGCTTCACGGTTGGATGCGCGTTCTTTGTTACGCGAGGCTCTCTACCGTCTAGCCTCTGCATACTTTGACCACTAGGCCGCTCATCCCCTATCCCGGCTACCGTATCCGCGAAACCCTCTAGCCCCGCGTTCCGCTCTCGCGTGGAAGGCTTGGCGACGTAGAAGAAGCGGCTAGGCTCTCCGAGTTGCCCCGCCGCCGCTTCGTCTAGCGTCACGTTGGCGGGCCAGCGGCCCTGTGGATTGTCAACGAGGGATGCCGTAGCC
>JAICIL010000487.1 GCA_025924435.1 Chloroflexia bacterium
AGGAGCACGACGGCGTCGTGGTGATCGTCGAGTGCGGCGCGGAGCACACGAGCGTCGCGGTCTTCTCCGGCGGCGCCGTCGTCTGCCTCGGCAGCGTCCCGATCGGCGGCGACCACATCACGCGCGATCTCGCGACGGTGCTGCGCATTGATCCCATGGAGGCGGAACGGCTGAAATTCGAGGTCGGCAATGCGCGGTCCGGCACACCGGGAATCGAGGTGCTTGTCCGGGGTGCGGATGGCGCGCGGACGGCGGTCTCCGTCTCGCTCGTCGCGGCGATCATCGCGGCACGTGTCGACCAGATGCTGGCGCACATCGCCGAAATCGTGCGACCCGCCACGGCATTCGCGCGCGGCGGTGCGCTCGGCCATGCGATATTGTGCGGCGGCGGGGCCGCCCTCTCCGGCCTCGCGCCGATGGCGCGCGCCGCGCTCGGCATGCCGGTGCGCGTCGCGGGCGCGTGGGGATTTGCCGGGCCGACTGCGGCGCAATCCCCCGATTTCGCGGCGGTGCTCGGCCTGCTCCGCTGGCGTGCGACCGTCGAGCCACGGCTCGAATCGCGGCCAATTCCGGCGCGATCCGAGGATTCCGGCGTCGGTGTTGCCGCGGTAAATGGAGGAATTTTCCCTGTCCAGCCAATGCGAATTGGGCAAACGCGCTGGCAGGCATGGTTGCGCGAGTTCTTGCCGTGAGCGATACTTGTCTGCCAATAGGGGAGATGAGAACGGATTCCTGTGGGTGCGGGAGAAAGACCCTCATCGCGCGGATTGGCGAAGAGGAAGGACAAGGGCATGTTTGAATCTCATGTCGCGTATGGCGGCGAGAATTTTGCCCAGATCAAGGTCATCGGGGTTGGCGGCGGGGGGAGTAACGCCGTGAACCGCATGATCGAAGCGAAACTGCACGGGGTCGAGTTCGTCGCCGTGAATACGGACGCGCAAGCGCTCCTGCATTCACAGGCGTCGTTCTGCCTGCGGATCGGGGATAAACTGACCAAGGGACTTGGCGCGGGGGGGAACCCGGCCATCGGCGCGAAGGCGGCGGAGGAGACGCGCGAGGCGATCTACGATGTCCTCAAGGGTGCGGATATGGTCTTCATCACCGCCGGCATGGGCGGCGGCACGGGTACCGGCGCGTCGCCGGTGATCGCGGAGATCGCCAAAGAGGTGAGCGCGCTCACGGTCGGCGTCGTCACGAAGCCGTTCGATTTCGAGGGGCCGACCCGCCGGAAGAACGCCGAGGAGGGGATCGCGCTCTTGAAGGAGCGCGTGGACGCGCTGATCACGATCCCGAACCAGCGGTTGCTCTCCATCGCGGACAGCAAGATGACCTTCATCGAGGCATTCCGCCTCGCGGACGATGTGCTGAAGCAGGGCATTCAGGGCATCGCAGACCTCATCACCCGGCCCGGTGTGATCAATCTCGACTTCGCTGATGTGAAGACGATCATGTCCGGCGCGGGGTCCGCCTTCATGGCGATTGGCCGTGGCGTCGGCGATTCGCGCGCGCAGGACGCGGCGCGGATGGCGATTGAAAGCCCGCTGCTGGAGATGAGCATCCAGGGCGCGACCGGCATCCTCTTCAATATTTCCGGCCCGAGCGACATGGGGTTGCAGGAGATCTACGAGGCGGCGGAGATCGTGCGCGAGGCGGCGGATCAGAACGTCAACTTCATCTTCGGCGCGACGCTGGACGAGCACATGGCCTCGCAGGAAGTCGCCGTCACGCTGATCGCGACGGGGTTCGACAACGACCGGGGGCAGGGACGGCTCCGGCCGCTCTTCCCGCGCACCGGGTCCGTGAGCGAACCGCCGCAGGCGCAACCGTACCGCCGTCCCGGCACGAACTCCTTGCCGCCGCAGCAACCGTACCGCCCGACCGGCGCGTCCGACCAGCGGCCACTCGGCGGCTCCGGCACGCGCGCGCCCGATCCGCGCGACAACGAGCGGCGTCAACCGCCGCCGATGCCGCCGCGCCCCGGACAGCCGGAGACGAAACCCGGCAGCGACGACGACGATTTCGACGTGCCACCCTTCGTCCATATCCTGCGCGGTCGCTGACGA
>JAICIL010000488.1 GCA_025924435.1 Chloroflexia bacterium
CAAGGACGCCAAGGGGAAAAGAGATGAAATACTTTCCCTCTTTCTCTTCTTGGCGTCCTTGGCGTCTTGGCGGTTCAAATCCCTCGTCGTTACTTCGTGATCGAGATGAACTTGAGGCGCAGGTAGGTGCCGAGGACGGCGGGGTGATAGACGCCCTGCACATTCGGCTTAGTGACGAAGAAGGCCTGATTGAAGTTGATCGGGATGCTGGCGCCCTGCTGGACGAGGATGGTCTCCGCATCCTGATACATCTTCGTGCGCGCCGCCTGATCGGTCGTCCCCTTCGCCTTGGCGATCATGCTCTCGAACTGGTCGTTCTTCCAGTGCGTGTGATAGAAGTCCGTATCGGCGGAGAAGAGGAAATTGTGCCAGTTGCTCGGATCGCCGTAGTCCGATCCCCAACCGCCGTAGTAGAGGTTGAACGGCTGCGTCGCCCGTGCGCTCCGCCACGTCGTGTACGCCTTGGACTCCATCGCGTTCAACTGCACGGTGATGCCGAGGTTCTTCTTCCACTCGTTCTGGATGAACTCGAGGATCGTCTTCGTCACCGAACTCGTCGCGTAGACGAGCGAGAAGTCCGCCGGGAAGCCCTGCCCGTTCGGGAAGCCCGCGTCCGCCAGCAGTTGCTTCGCCTTCTCCACGCCGCCCGTCAGCGCGGCCTGCGGGTTGTGCCCGGCGATGTCCGGCGGCAGGATCGTCGCGGCGGGGAGGTAGTACTTCTTCAGGACGACGTTCGTCAGCGTCTCCCGGTCGAAGGCGAGCGAGAGCGCCTGCCGCACGCGGACATCGCTCGTCGGCTTGCTCGTCGCGTCGCACTGGATCATGTTCGTCTGCGAGAGCGGGTAGCCGTGCAGTTCCTTCGAGAGTTTCGGGTCGCTCAGCACATGGTCGTAATCCCCCGGCGAGATCTGCGCGCTGTCCAGCTCGCCGTTCTGGTAGGCGGGGAGGCCCTTGGTGAGCGGGTCGTCGTAGATGGTGAATTCGGCGTGCGTGATCGTCGGCTTCGCTCCCCAATAGTTCGGGTTCGGCTCGAAGACCTGCAATTGATCGTGCTTCCAATCTTTGAGGACGTACGGCCCGTTGCCGACGAGATTCCCCGCCTCCAGCCACTTCGGCCCGAACTTCTCGATGATGTGCCGGGGCGTCGGGTAGCACGTCCATGTCGCGGCGAGGAGCGGGAAATAGGGCGCGGGTGTGTTCAGCGTCACCTCGAAGGTGCCGTCGTCGAGCGCCTTCGCGCCGAGTTGCTCCGGCGGCACCGTCCCCTTGACGACTTCCAGCGCGTTCTTGACGTTCGCCAGCGAGGCCGTGTAGATCGAGGCGGTCTTCGGGTCCACCACCCGCCGCCATGCGTACTCGAAATCCTTCGCGGTCAGCGGCGTGCCGTCGGACCATTTCATGCCGGGGCGCATCTTGAACGTCCAGACGGTCGCGTCCGCGTTCGTCTGGTAACTCTGCGCCATCGCCGGTTCGAGCGTCCCGTCCTTCCAACTGATCGTCACCAGCCCCTCGAAGACCTGCGGCTCATTGACCGGGTCCTGGCAGTTCGCGGGGTCGAAATTGATCGGTTCGGGGCCGGCGTAGCGAAACGTCTGCTTGTCGGCGAGATTCCCGGCGCTCGCCGCCGCCGCCGGGGCGGCCGTTGTCGGCGCAACCGTCGCGGCGGCGACCGTGCCCGTCGTCGCGGGGCTGCTCGCGGGTGCCGTCGCCACGCCGAGCGACTGCGGCACCGCCGTCGCGGTCGCCGCCGGGCCGGTCGTCGCCGCCGGTTTGGTCGGGGCGGGCGTGTCGGTCGGCGCGCTCGTGCTACCCCCGCACGCGGCGAGCGCGGCCGCCGCCGTCCCCGCCGCCGAGAGCGCGAGGAATGTGCGCCGGTTCAGCCCATGCACCGTCGGCCGTTCACTCGTGACCACCGTGCACCTCCCTCATGTGCTACCGACTCGACCTCACCCCCCGGCCCCCTCTCACCTGCCCAGAGGGCACCCGCGATGGAGAGGGGTGACTCGCTCGGAGCGCTGTGGCGTTCCCCGAACATCCTCGATCTTCAGAAGGTCGCTCCC
>JAICIL010000489.1 GCA_025924435.1 Chloroflexia bacterium
CCGCCGTCCACGGCTTCACGGCGGATGAGATCAAAGACCTTTCGCTGAACGCCGTCCGCGCCGCCTTCCTCCCCGCCGCCGAGAAGCGGGCGATGCTCGACGCCTTCGCGGCGGAGATGGGGGCCTAACCCCCCGCCGTATTGACACCGCAACAAATCATCATACGATACAAGCAGCGAGAACGAGCGAACAATGTAATACGAGACGACGCCCAGGGAGGGCGATACGGCGCATGTCGCGCGGCGCGGGCGGTATCGCGGAGAGGTGGAGACGATGGAACAGACGATGCAGGACTATCCGCTCACCGTTCAGCATGTCTTGTGGCGGGTGGAAAAACTCTTTGCGCGCAAGGAGATCGTCACCAAGCGCGAGACGGGCATCCATCGCTTTTCCTACGGCGACTTCGCGGCGCGCGTCCACCAGGCCGCGCACATGCTCGAACGGCTCGGCGTGCGCCCCGGCGACCGCGTGGGGACGCTCGCGTGGAATAACTATCGGCACCTCGAACTCTATTACGCCATCCCCTGCATGGGGGCCGTCCTCCACACGCTCAATTTGCGCCTCTTCCCGGAGCAACTGGCGTTCGTCATCGAGGATGCCGGGGATACGGTGCTCTGCGTGGATGCGTCGCTCGTCCCGATCCTCAACAAGATCGCGGGCAAAATCCCGACGGTCAAGACGATCATCGTCCTCAACGACGGCGGCGACCTGCCGGCGCACGATCTCGGCGAGATGCGGGACTACGAATCCCTCCTCGCGGATGAGCCGACGACGTACGACTGGCCGACGCTGGACGAGCGCGCCCCGGCGGCGATGTGCTACACCTCCGGCACGACGGGCAACCCGAAGGGCGTCGTCTACAGCCACCGCTCGCAATTTCTCCACACGATGGCCGTGCTGCAGAAAGGCTGCCTCAATCTCGGCGAGGAGGATGTCGTCCTGCCCGTGGTGCCGATGTTCCACGCCAACAGTTGGGGCCTCCCCTACGCGGCGGGGATGGCGGGCACGAAACTTGTGTTGCCCGACCGCTGGATGGGCGACGGCGCGACGCTGATCGAACTGAGCCAGACGGAGGGCGTCACCATCCTCGCCGGGGTGCCGACGATCTGGATCAACCTCCTCCTCCAGATGGAGAAGACCAATGCGCGCTTACCGAACGTGCATACCGTCGTCTGCGGTGGCTCGGCCATCCCCCCGGCCCTGATGGCGGGGATGGAAGCGCGCGGCCTGCGGATGCTCCACGCCTGGGGGATGACGGAGACCTCGCCGCTCGGCACCGTCTCCACCCTCCGCTCGTGGCACCCGGAGGGCGCGGACGCGCAAGTGGCGATCCGGCTCAAGCAGGGGCCGCCGATCCCCGGCGTCGAGATGCGCATCGCCGATCTCGCCACCGGCGCCCCGTTGCCGTGGGACGGCGAGGCGTTCGGCGAGGTGCAGGTGCGCGGGCCGTGGGTCACCAGCGGTTACCACCACGACGCCGACCCCGGTAAACTGACCGACGACGGCTGGTTCCGCACCGGCGATGTCGGCACCATCGATCCGGACGGTTACCTGATGATCGTTGACCGCACCAAGGATGTCATCAAGTCGGGTGGCGAGTGGATCTCTTCAATCGAACTGGAAGGCGCGATCATGGCGCACCCGAAGGTGCTGGAGGCGAGCGTCGTCGGGCTGGCGCATTCGAAGTGGCAGGAGCGACCCGTCGCCTTCGTCGTCCCCAAGCCAGAGCACGCGGAGGGTGTGACGGAAGCGGAAATCCGCGACTTCCTCACCACGAAGGTCGCGCGCTGGTGGATCCCCGATGAGGTTCGCTTCATCGCGGAAATCCCCAAGACCTCGGCGGGCAAGTTCGACAAGAAAGTCCTCCGCGCCCAAGCCGTCCCGCTCACGGAGGCGACCAGCGTATTCTCCGCCCCGGCCGCCGTGCCGCGGTAGATTTTGTAACTGCTGGCGCCTGGAGTCGCCGCCCAAGAAAGATTGACCGTTTGGTTGCCGCCCGCCACGGTCAACGACCGCTCGTTGCTGCCGATCGTCTCGCCCGCGGCGCTGACG
>JAICIL010000490.1 GCA_025924435.1 Chloroflexia bacterium
CGCGGTTCGGCTACCGCCAGGCGAGTATCGGCATCGCGTGCGCCGTCGTCGGCATCCTGGCATCCGCCGCCTTCCTCGTCTATCTCCTCAATAATCTCGACAAATACGGCATCAAGATCGGGGGCTGATCGCCCGTCGCGGCACCCTTCCGCGACGGGCGGGCAGCGTGTACACTGGTAACAGCGCGGGTGTTTGTACACGCATGTCCGCCGCCGGCTTCGCCAGGGGATTTCCACGCTATGCCCATTGCAGAATCCATTCTTTCCGGCCTCAACGACCAACAACGCGAGGCGGTAACCACGACCGAGGGGCCGGTGCTGATCGTCGCCGGGCCGGGCAGCGGCAAGACGCGCGTGCTGACGCATCGCATCGCCTATCTCCTCTCCGCGCGCCATGTTGACTCGCACCAGATTCTCGCCGTCACCTTCACGAACAAGGCGGCGAAGGAGATGCGCGACCGGCTCGAACGGCTCGTCGGCGCGCAAATCAACGGACTCACCGTCGGCACCTTCCACGCCTTCTGCGCGCGGGTCCTGCGCCGGGATGGCGAGCGGGTCGGCATCGCCCAGGACTTCACGATCTACGACGACGCGGATCAGATCGGTGTGATGAAGAATGCGCTCCGCGATCTCAACCTCGACCCCAAGCAGTATGGCCCGCGCACGATCCTCAGCACAATCTCGGCGGCGAAGAGCAATGGCGTGACGGCGGAAGAGTTCGCCGGCCTCGCCTCGTCCTACTGGGAGGAGATCGCCGGGCGCGTCTATCCCGTCTACCAACGCCTCTTGCGGCTCCACAACGCGCTCGACTTCGATGACCTGCTCCTGATGACCTTCCAACTGCTCACTACGCGACCCGATGTGCTCGACCGCTATCAGCACCGTTATCGCTATATCCACGTGGACGAGTATCAGGACACGAACCACGTGCAGTACCGGCTGGTGAAGGAACTCGCCGCCGCACACCAGAATCTCTGCGTGGTCGGCGACCCGGATCAGAGCATCTACGGCTGGCGGCAGGCGGATATCCGCAACATCCTCGACTTCGAGCGCGACTTCCCGAAGGCGAAGACGATCCTGCTCGAACAAAACTACCGATCCAGTCGGCGGATCGTGGACGCGGCGCAGGCGGTCATCAGCATGAACACGCAGCGCAAGCAGAAACAATTGGTGACCGAGAACGCCGAAGGCCCGGCAATCTCCGTCCGCGAGCACTACGACGAGGGGCAGGAGGCGCAGTTCGTCGTGCAGGAGATTCAGCGCCTCGTGACGGTCGGCCAGTATCGCCCGAACGATTGCGCCGTGATGTACAGGACGAACGCCCAGAGCCGCATCCTGGAAGAGGCATGCATCCGCTTCGGCCTGCCCTACCAACTAATCGGCGGCACGCGGTTCTACGAGCGCAAGGAGGTGAAGGACGTCCTCGCGCTGATGCGCCTCGTCCATAACCCGGCGGACGGTGCGGCCTTCGAGCGAATCATTGACAACACGCCGCTCGGCCGGGGCATCGGCAAGCAATCGGTCGCCGCCGTCAGCGCCTGGGCGCGGGCGCACAACACCTCCGCCGTCGCCGGGTGCCGCGCGCTCGTCGAAGGGATGGAGCCATTGCCGCCGGTGAGCGGCCGCCCCGCCGCCGGCCTCGCCGACATCGCCCGCTTCGTCGCCGGGATGCGCGCGATCCTGCTCGACGCGAGCATCGTCACCTTCTTCGACACGCTGATGGAGCGTTCCGGCTACCTGCGGATGCTCGAAGAGGCGGGGATAGACGAGGCCGACCGGGTGGAGAATGTCCACGAACTGCGCACCGTCGTCGCGGACTACGAGACGATCGAGCCGCCGCACGCACTCGCGACGTTTCTTGAAGAGGCGGCGCTCGTCTCGGATCAGGACATGTACAACCGGACGGCGGACGACAGTGAGAAGGCGACGCTGATCACGCTCCACGCCGCGAAGGGGCTGGAATTCCCCGTCGTCTTCATCGTCGGCGCGGAGGAGAATATCCTGCCCCACTCCCGCTCGCAGGAGAGCGCCGCCGAACTGGAGGA
>JAICIL010000491.1 GCA_025924435.1 Chloroflexia bacterium
GACCGCGCGGATGAAGGCGCGGAGCTTGGCGTGGTCCTTGCGGCCCGGCTCGGCCTCGACGCCGCTGGAGACGTCCACGGCGTAGGGGCGGACGGTCGCGATGGCCTCCTCGACGTTGTCGGGCGTGAGGCCGCCCGCGAGGATGATGGGCTTTGCGAAGCGGCGCTTCGCTTCGACGGCCAGCTCCCAGTTGAACGCCTCACCGCTCCCGCCGAGCTTGCCGGGGTGGTACGCGTCGAGCAGCAGGGCGTCGTCATCCGCCGCGTCCGCCTCGAGTTCGGCGAGGCTCGCCTCACACTGCACGCGCACCGCCCGAATGACCTTCTTCCAGTTCGCAGGGCGGGAGCGTAGCGAGTTCTCGTAATACTGAACCGCGTCGAAGCTGCGGTCCCAGCGGTCGTAGAATACGCCCACGTCTTTGTATACGGCCACGCGGCTGACGAAGGGCGGCAGGTCGCGCGCGATGCCCGCCGCCGTGCCGCCGCGCCCGCAGTATCGCGGCGACTCCTCGACGAGAATGAACCCGAGCGCGTCCGCGCCGTAGTCCACGGCGGCGCGCGCGTCCTCGATGTTGGTGATGCCGCAGATTTTGATACGGGTCATTGCCGGGCCGCGCTATATCTCGTCCATGCCGTAAGCGAGCACGAGCGCCACGGCCTCCGCGTCCGCGCCGAGCTCCCGACGCAGTGTGTCCCAGACGAGGGTCTGCTTCTCGTCCTCGGTCAGCTTATCGAAAGCGCTCGACACAATCTTCACGTGTACGCGCCCGTGCCAGCCCTCGTCGGTGCGGATCGTGACGTTCGGGCCGAAGGCGCGGCGGAGGATGTCCTCCACCCTCCCGCTGACTTCGGCGTACTTGAACGCGACTGCCATCGTATAGTGCTCCTATCGCGCCTCGATCTTGGGCCGCAGCCACGCCACGGCGAACCGCACGTCGTCCAGAAACCGCTCGGCCACCGGACGGCTCGGAGCGTCGTGTTCGTAGCGCCACGTAGACTTCCAAGCGGCAAGCCGGCCCCATAGCTTCGCGTCGTAGCCCGGGCGGGCGCTGATGTCGGTCAGCCCGACAAGGTAGTAGATGTCGTGACCGGCGGACGTGCTGGCAATCCGCTCGATGGGTTCCTGACCGCGCCTCTTCCGCCGCGCGCCCATTCGGGTCCGGGCCTGTGTAAGCGACTGGCAGCGCTCTTGTTCGATGAGATATGCCTTCAACAGACATTCGACGGCGTAGCCCGCGAGATACATCGCCCCACGCAGATGCCGGGTGTCGGCGTCCGAGCGTTCCGCGTCGGCCGTGGGCTTCTCCATCAACTCCTCAGCGTCCTTCAGCCGCTGCGGCCCGCTCTTCAGGAAATCGGACAACCGATCGCGAACGGGCACGTTTGTCCCGCTTGCGATAGAATCCGCGAGGACGACTGAAGCGCACACGGCGAGGGCATGCGGACGGCCGCTATCCGCCCGCCACCCACATTATACGCCGCTCGCGCCCCGCCCGTCAAAGCCGGTTCGCAAGCGGCGTATAATGGAAGGAGGGAAAACGCAGCCATGACACAGACAGCCCTGCGGCTGAAGACGCGCGTGCTGCCGGGAAAGCGGGTCGAGTTTACCGCGCCCGAGCTGACGGAGGGGGAGGAAGTCGAGGTGTTCGTCGCGCTGCCGGAGCGGGCGGGCGAGCCGGCGGCCCGGCAGTTCGCCTCCGCGGCGGAGTACCTCGACTCCCTGCCTACGCTCCAGCGCACGCCGGAGGAGTGGGCGCGCATCAATGAGGAGTTCCAACTGGAGCGCGACTCGTGGGATGCTGCCGACGTGAGCGACGAATGGAGTGACGAAGACCTGCGTGACTTCAGCCAGACCGGATGGGAGCTGATAGACCGCAGGCTGGAGGCGGACGGTGGTGACGCCAAAAGCGTCCGAATGACCTTCCTCCGCAGTCGTTACCGGCCGCCAAAAATCGCAGACGATCCAGAGGACTGACCCGGCGGCACGGTTTGCCGCCGGTGTAAAACCGACGGCTCGGAGGCGCTTCGCGCCGGGCGCCCC
>JAICIL010000492.1 GCA_025924435.1 Chloroflexia bacterium
ACACTTCAGTCATGTTTCTTGCATGCCCATAACGCATCGTCGGCACGATGCGTTCAATAGAGAGAGACGCGGATCGGTGTGCAGGAAATTGAAGGGAACGCGCGGTGGAGCAGATGATTCTCTCGGACAATGCGGCGGCAAATCTCCTCGTCAAGGCGGCGGAACGGCGGGAGCGACTCGCGTCCCTGCTCGCGGAAGCCGGTTGCGCGATGATGGCGGCCAGCGATTCTCCCGCCATCGTCCAGACATGGGGCTACGACTCGGAGAGTGCGGACAACCGGATCGTTGTCCAGATTCGGCGGTCGCGCGGCACGTAGCGCGCGCCCCTTCCTCCTCCCTCGCACCGGATGCGACGGCAGGCCCGTAGCGGCTGCTCTGGCATATCGGGGCGAGGTTTTTTTGTGCGCAAGAAGATATGCCGAAAGCGACGGCGAGGCCGGTGGGAGCGTGGCGGAATGGATCGTGCATCGCCGCAATCGGGACATGATGGGCGGGCGATAGCGGCGAGGGACACCCGATGCGGGATGCGGCGGATTTGCGCCCTTTGCTCGAACAATGCCAACGGCACGATCGCGCGGCTTTCGCCGAGTTGTTCGCGCGGTATCACCAGCGCGTCTTTCGCGGCGCCTATCTCATCGCCCATCACCGGGAAGCGGCGGACGACATCACGCAACTCGTCTTCGTCGAACTCTTCTCCGCCATACGCCGCTTCGACCTGAGCCGCCCCTTCCTCCCGTGGCTCTACCGCATCGTCCACAATGTCAGCGTGGATTATCTCAAGCGCAATCGCCGCGCCGGGGAGACGATCCCCGCGATGGACACCCATCTCGACGCGCTGATCGGGCCGGATCCCGGCCCCGGCCCCGCCGACCATGCCGAACAGGCGGAATTGCGGCGTGCCATCTGGCAGGCGATGGGGCGGCTGCCCGCGAGCCAGCGCTCCGTGCTGATGCTCTGCTATTACGCCGACTTGCACGAGCGGGAGATGGCCGCCGCGCTGCATATCCGGCCGGGCACGGTCAAATCGCGGCTCCATCGCGCGCGGCAGGCGTTGCGGGCCGAATTTACGCGCCACGAACGCGCCCTGATCGCCGAATACACCCGGCCTGTCTCCGACGGCGTCCCGTCCACGGAGCCGGTGCGGGGAGGGGGTGAGTGACGATGGATCGCACGCCCGAGCCATCGCCCCCGCCGATCGCGGACGAGGCTCGCCTGGAGACGCTGCTCCGGCAGACATTGGCGGAACGGGCGGCGGGTGTCACGACGCCACCCGATGCGCTGCCCCGCCTGAACGCACGCCTTGATGCCGCGAACCCGCCGAGGCGGTGGTTCGGCCCTCTCCGGCTGGCGGGCGCGGTCGCCGCCGCGCTCGTGCTCCTCGCGCTCCTGACGCCGGTCGGGCGTCTCGCCGCCGCCGGCGCCCAAACCGCCGCCCAGACGATTGTCACGACGGTGAGGCAGGTCACCTCCCGCGATGGTGACGGCAGTACGACGCCCCCGCGCGGGACCGCGCCCGCCCCCAACGCGACCGACGCTTCAGCATCGCGCATCGTCCCCACGACTGGCGCAGGGTCGCCCGCAACCGGCGGGACCGCCCACCCATCCCCGTCGTCGCGAGCGGGCACACCGGCAGGCACGGCAAGCCAGGTTGCACCGCTATCGCCGACGCCGCGCGCCACCGATCAACCGGCGGCGAGTACACCCCCCGGGGCCGCCGTCACGGCGACCGCCACGCCAACCGTCGCGGTCAAAGGAACGGCGACGCTGGTGGGCGAAACCACACCCTCCACCCCGCCGGCAGCCCGCCGTGCGGAAACGGTCAACCTGCCAAATCACGCCCCCGCCGGAGAAGAAAAAGAGCGGGGCGAGTAATGCACGGGTCGGCCGATGCCCCGCCCGCCTGCCGGAAGGGCGCGGCGTTTCCGCATGCGGGCCCGAAGGAAGTGGGCGAGACGCGCGACTATCCGCGCAAGGGTTGATTCGCCCTTCGCGCGGTGGCAATGTGACATGGGGAACCATCGCGCGCCCGCGCGAGA
>JAICIL010000493.1 GCA_025924435.1 Chloroflexia bacterium
CGGAGCCTCCTGCGCGCGCTGCATATCATTCGCGGCAAGGCGCAGATTCCTCCCGTCCTGACGATCGGCGCGACGAACATCTCCAGCACACTCGATCCCGCGCTCCTGCGGCCGGGCCGCTTTGATCGCAAGATTCACGTGGACCTGCCGGACGCCGATGGCCGCCGCGAGGTGATTGAGTACTACCTCGCCAAGGTGAAGCACGATCCGATGCCGATTGACCGGATGATCAGCGACACCATCGGCTACACGCCGGTCGCCATCAAATATGTCATCAAAGAGGCCGTCGGCCACGCCCACTTCGACGGGCGTACCTCGATCAACTACTGGGACTTCTCCCGCGCCCGCGACACGCACGAGCATGGCCTCCGCCAGCCGCGGACGACGAAGACCTATCGCGACAACAGCATCACCGCGTACCACGAGGCGGGGCACGCGTATTCGCAGGTGATCCTGCGGCCCTTCCTGCGCATCACGAAGGTGACGATTCTCCGCCACGGCGACGCCGAAGGGTTCGTCGGATTCAAAGAGGTTGATGAGTCGCACACCAACTCGCGCGACGAATTGCTGGCGAGCATTCAAGTGGCCCTCGCGGGTCGCGCCGCCGAGGAAGTCTTCTTCGGCGAGCAATACATGACGATGGGCGGAGACCTCCCGGCTGCCAACAACATCGCCCGGATGATCGTCATGTTCGGGTTCGACAACAGTTTCTATTTCCTCCCCAATGCGCCGCCCGATGGGGACCAGAAGAAGCGCATCGAGAAGGTGCTCCAGGAGGAGTACAAAAAGGTGAAGCGGCTGCTCACCGAGCATCGCGATGTGGTGGACGCCCTCGCGCAGGAGTTGCTCGTCCGCCACGAACTGACGGATTACGAAGTGCTCGATGTCATCCGCCGGTTCGAACCGCTCCCGAAGGATTACGGGCGGGACGGCGAGGTGCCATTGGTCTACAACGAGCCGGAGCCGCAGCAGATCGGCCAGCCCGCCGCTTACGCCCCGCCAATCCCGGCGGACGGCGACTAGCCCGCCGCACAGACGACGCCAACGGCCCCCGCATCGCGCGGGGGCCGTTTTCTTGTCCTTATCATCGCATGTTGCATCGTTTGTGCGGGCGGTTCGTGAACCGCCGCCCCTCCCGGATCCGCCGCATGTCCAATCGCATGGTGAGATCACGACCTATCGAGATTGGGCGGTCCACGAACCGCCCCTGCGGAGACGGTCCATCGCTCGACGTGGCGGCTACCGACCCTGGCGGCTGCCGCAGTTCGGGCAATAGCGCGCGTGGTCGCGCACCGGGTAGCCACAGGTCGGGCAGGGATGGATGCGCGGCCCGGTCGGGAGCGGCGGGTGCAGCGGTTCCGGCGGCGCGGACGGCGACGATGGCGGCTGCCCCGGTGGCGGTTCGTCCGACCTGCTGCCCGCCTGCCGGGCGACCGCCACGCGGGCATAGCCGGTGCGCGGCCCCGCCTCATCCGGTGCGGGACGATTCGCCCCGACGGGCGACAGGCTTCGCGGCACGGACGGCGCGGATGTCGCCGCCGGGCGGGGTGCGGAGACCGGCAGCAACGGTGGCGGCATAACCGCCGGGATCGCCGCAGTCGTCGTTATCGCACCTGGCGCGGGCGGCGGAGCGCTCGTCGGTGCGGGTGGCTCGCGATCCATCGTTCCTCCGTCCGTATCGGGCATTGTCTCGTCCGGGATTGCTTCGGGCGCTGGCGCGGCGTCACTCCGCACGACCGGCACGCCCTGCGTGGAAACGTCCAGCTCGCGCACCACGGGCGGCGGAGTACCCTGCGTCGCAACATCGAGTTCGCGCACGACGGGCGTCTCCCCGGTCGGTGGATGGAGTTCGCGCACGACCGGCGGTGGAGGCTCCGGCGGTAAGGATGGCGGCGTTCGCGGTCGCTCCGGTGTCGCCTCCGCACGGGTCGGTCCCTGCGGCATGGGCGGCCGCGATGCGGTCGGCGGGATGAAGGCGGGGTTCGCCGCGCCGGGCGGCGGCCCGACCGGCCGTGCCGGTCGCGATGTGGCAG
>JAICIL010000494.1 GCA_025924435.1 Chloroflexia bacterium
ACCCGGGTGTACTGATCTTCGTCACCGTCCTCGCCTACAACTTCTTCGGCGACGGCCTGCACGACGCCTTCGACCCGCGCTATCGGCATCGGGGATGAGGGGGCCGGGGGAGAGGTACAACCAATGGACAAATCCTGGGTCGTGCGCGGGTTGCACAATACGGAGAAGAATGCGGTTGCACGTCGGATGCGGCGGGAGATGACGGCTGCGGAAATGGCACTCTGGCAAGTGTTGCGGGAAAACAAATCGGATGGTTTGCATTTTCGTCGGCAACAAGTGATTGACGGCTTCGTCGTGGACTTCTATTGCCATTCTGTTGGTTTGGTCATCGAGGTGGACGGCGAGATCCATACCACACAGATCGAAGAAGACCGCCAGCGCGAGGGTGCCTTTGCCCTTCGCGGTTTGCGCATCGTGCGCTTCACCAACGACCGCGTCGTAAATGATCTCGCTGCATGCCTATCTGATATGCGAATCGCTGTAGAGAACGTCGAGGCGTCGCGCTAAGTCACCCCCTTCCTCGCGGGAAGGGGGCCGGGGGGTTAGGTCCTATGTCCGATCTCATCACCGCCGTCCAGGCCGCCGTGGACCGGGAACGGCTCGCGGCGCACCTCGCCTACTTCGCCACCGTGGACCGCACGAGCGGCACGGCGGGGGAGCGCGAGGCCGTCCAGCACCTGTGCGACACGCTCGGCAAGGAGGGCGTGCGCACCGAGGTGCGCGAATTTCAGGGGTACATCTCGTGGCCCGGCCCCGCGACGCTGGAAATCCTCGCGCCCCAGCGGATGACCATTCCCTGCCGGACGCGCTCGTTCGGCCGCTCGACGCCGCCGGAGGGGGTGGAACTCGATCTCGTCTTCGTGGATGTCGCGCGGCAGTTGGAGCAGGGCGCGATGATCTTCAGCCACCGCAGCAACGCCGCCGCGTACGGCGACCGCGATGTGCGCGGCACGGTCGTCGTCACGCCGGACGGCGGGCCGGACGGCGTGCGGCGGGCGGAGGAGCGGGGCGCGGCGGCGCACATCCACCAGTGGACGAGCGACGAGCCGCACATCCACGAGATGATCGTCACGCCGATCTGGGGCACGCCGACGCCCGAATCCGCGCCGACGATGCCGAACATCCCCGCCCTCTCGGTGACGAACGCGGACGGCGAGCGATTGCGCGCCCTCTGCGCGGCGGGGCCGGTGCGGGCACGGCTGACGGCGGAGGTGACGACCGGCTGGCAGCCGCAGCCCGTCACGCTCGCCTTCATCCCCGGCAAATCGGATGATTACCTGCTCGTGGGCGCGCACCTCGACTCGTGGTACGTCGGCGTGACGGACAACGCGACGGGTAACGCCGCCCTCCTGGAGATGGCGCGGGTGCTCAATGCACACCGGGACGAACTGGAGCGCGGCGTCGTCTTCGCCTGGTGGCCGGGCCACTCGACGGGGCGGTACGCGGGCAGCACATGGTTCGCGGACAGCAATTTCGCGGATCTGCGCGCCCACTGCATCGGCTACCTGAACATTGACTCGCCCGGCTGCCGGGGCGCGACGGTCTGGGACTGCCGCTACGTGATGGGCGAGGCGGAGCGGTTCATGGAGACGATCGTCCGCGACCTCACCGGGCAACCCGCCAATCCGCGCCGCCCGATGAAGGCGGGCGATCAGTCCTTCTGGGGCGTCGGCGTCACCTCGCTCGGCGCGTTCCGCATGTTGGCGACCGATCACCCGGACCGCAAGGCGGTCGGCGGCAGCGGCGGCGGCTGGTGGTGGCATACGGCGGAGGACACGCTCGACAAGGCGGACGCCGAGGTGCTGCGCGGCGACACCGCCCTCTACGCCGCCATCGCCGCCCGGCTGACGACCGACCCTGTTCTCCCCTACTCCTTCGACACCGTCGCGCGGGATTTCGCCAGCCGCCTCGCGGAGATCGCCGCCGAAACGGGCGACCGCTTCGACTTCGGCCCCGCGCGGGAGGCCGCCGACCGCTTCGCCGCCGCCGCCGAGCAGTTGGAGCGGGCGCGGCAGCAGGTCG
>JAICIL010000495.1 GCA_025924435.1 Chloroflexia bacterium
CAGTGGAAACTGACCGCCTTCGGCGCGCTGGGCGGGCTGGCGCAGATCGGCAACGCCGCCGCGCCCTTCGTGGCGGGGGCGGTGACGGACGCGACGCATAGCCTGCGGACGATCTTCGGGATAGACGCGGTGCTCTACGGCGCCCTCATCCTCTGGGCATGGAAATCCATCCGCCTGCCCGCCGAGGACCTCTCGCCCACGCCCTTTGCCACCGGCTCGACGCCCGCGCCCGGCGACGGTTGATGGTCGCCATCGGCGGCGCGGCGCGGTACGATACCCCGGCGATGGGGAGCGCCGCGCGGGCGGCGACCGCGCGACAGGAGGGGAGAAATCATGCCGACGCAGCGGGAACTGGCCGACTGGCTCGAGGAGCGACGGGAACGGTTCATCACGATGGCGGACACGATCTGGGCGAATCCGGAGGTGGCGCTCACCGAGTCGAAGGCGTGCGCCCTCCAGGCGGACGCCCTCGCGCGGGACGGGTTCGCGATCACGCGCGATGTCGGCGGGCTGCCGACGGCGTTTATGGCCGAATGGGGCGGCGGCTCGCCGGTGATCGGCTTCCTCGGCGAGTACGACGCGCTGCCGGGGCTGTCGCAGAAGTCGCAGTCGGGGCGGGAGCCGGTCGTGAGCGAGGGGCCGGGGCATGGCTGCGGCCACAACCTGCTCGGCACCGCCGCCCTCGCCGCCGCGACGGCGCTCAAGGCGTGGCTGGAGGAGACGAAGCAGCCCGGCACGGTGCGCTACTACGGCTGCCCGGCGGAGGAGACGATCACCGGCAAGGTCTACATGGCCCGCGCGGGCGTCTTCGACGACCTCGACGCCGCGATCACCTGGCACCCCGGCAGCGTCAACACCGTCCAGTGCGGCAGCAGCCTCGCGGTGGACAACCTCAAGTTCCGCTTCCGGGGGCAGACCGCGCACGCGGCGGCGGCGCCGGAGATGGGCCGCTCCGCCCTCGACGCCGTCGAGCTGATGAACATCGGCGCGAACTTCCTGCGCGAGCACGTCATCGAGACGGCGCGCATCCATTATGTGATTACGAATGGCGGCGGCGCGCCGAATGTCGTGCCGGACGAGGCGGAAGTCTGGTACTTCGTGCGCGCCCCACGACGCGATCAGGTGGAGGCGATCACGGCGCGCGTGCGGGAGATCGCCCGTGGCGCGACATTGATGACCGGCACGACGGTAGAAGAAGATTACCAGTGCGGCGCGTACAATTGTCTGCCGAACCTGACCCTCGCCGATGCCGCGCTCGCGGCGTTGGAGGAACTGGGGCCGATGGAGTTCACCCAGAGCGAGCGCGCCTACGCCCAAGCCATCGCGGACGCCTACCCGCCGCATGTGCGCGCGGGGGTCATCGAGAGCCACGGGCTGCCCCTGAGGCTCCTCGAACAGTCCCTGACGGGCGACGTTTTCCCGCCGCTGGACAAGGGGAAGGTGATGCCCGGCTCGACCGACGTGGCCGATGTTTCGTGGATCACCCCCACGGTGCAGGTGTGGACGGCGTGCTGGACGGTCGGCGTGCCGGGGCACAGTTGGGGGATCACCGCGACGGGCGCGATGTCCATCGGGCACAAGGGGATGCTCCACGCGGCGAAGGCGATGGCGCGCACCGGCGCGATGCTCGTCGGCGACCCGGCGCTGCTCGAAAAAGCCCGCGCGGAACACGCCGAAGCAACCGGCGGCAAGCCCTACCACACGCCACTGCCGGAAGGCTTGCAGCCGCCACTCCCCAAAGCATCCGCCCGCGCGTAAGGTCGGATTGGAACCGCCAAGGCGCCAAGGACGCCAAGAAAATGTGGTAATAAATTCGGTCCCTCTCTTGGCGTCCTTGGCGCCTTGGCGGTTCCTTCCCAGTGGAGTTTCGTCTGGCTCGAACGCCGTACAGGTATCATGGCGAGCGTAACGACAGGAGGATCGCACGATGGCGTATCAGACGCTGCTCACCGAGACGGCCGATGGCGTCCTGACGATTACGCTGAACCGCCCGGACGTGTTGAACGCC
>JAICIL010000496.1 GCA_025924435.1 Chloroflexia bacterium
CCTCGTCCGGGTCGAGCGCGGCGATAGCGCCGAGCGGGCGATCGGGGTCGCACGACGCCCAGATCTCGTCGAGCGCGTTCGGCTCGTCGAATGGCCAGTCAACCTCCTTCGGCAGATCGGCGAGCGAGCGGGCGAAGGTGGCGAGCGCGTCGTAACTATCCGGCAGGCCCGCCAGCGTCTCCGCAAGGCCGACGACGATATGCCCCTGCTCCCGCTTGTCGGCGAGCACGATCAGCAGTTGGTCCCGCAGCGATTGGTAGGTCGGCAGCAGCATCCATCCCCCTTTTATCCATCCATTATCTCCGTATCGTAGCGGAGCGGGCGCGGCAATGCGACGGGCAGCATACGCCGAACGGCAAACTCGGTCGAGCGCACGGCGCGTTGAACGCCTTTCTCAACCACCAAGACACCAAGAGCACCAAGGGCACAAAGAAACTCCAAAGGTATTCTCTTGGTGTTCTCCGTGTTCTTGGTGTCTTGGTGGTTCATCTCTCGGTTTTGCAACAGGCTCCTTCGCCCCAGGACTATCCCCGCAGCACGCGCTCCAGCCGGGCGACCGCTTCCATGAGCACCGGCGTCGGCTGGAGGAAGGAGAAGCGCAGATAATCGCTCCACGCGGGGCCGAAGCCCGTGCCGGGAAAGATGAGGACATGCGCCTCTTCGAGCAGTTTGCGCGCGAGCGTGAAGGCGGGCATGCCGGTCGTGGCGATGTTCGCGAAAATGTAGAAGGTGCCATACGGATGGCCGTAGGTGAAGCCCAGCGCGTCGAGCGCGGGCATCAGCGCGCGGCGGCGTTCGTCGTAGATGGCGCGAAACGCATCCACGCACTCCTGCGGGCCGTCCAGCGCGGCGACGCCCGCCCATTGGGAAATCGTCGGCGCGGCGATGCTGATGGACGCTTTCATCGCGCGGATCGCCCGTGTCAGGGCGGGCGGGGCGACCGCGTAGCCGAGCCGCCAGCCCGTCATCGCGTAGGTCTTCGAGAAGCCATTGAGAGTGATCGTCCGCCCGCGCATCTCCGGCAGCGAGCCGATGCTGAAATGCCGCGCGCCGTCGTAGACGAATCGCTCGTAAATCTCGTCCGAGATGACGACGAGATCGCGCTCGACGGCGAGCGCCGCGATGGCGCGCAGGTGCGCGGGGGAGATGACGCCCGCCGTCGGGTTGCCGGGCGTGACGAGCAGGATCGCCTTCGTGCGCGGCGTGATCCGCCGCGCGACCTCCGCAGGGCGCAGGTCGAAGTCGTCCTCCTGCCGCGTCGGCACGGGGACGATCACGCCGCCCGCCCGGCCAATCGCCGCGTCGTACGAACTGTAGCGCGGGTCGGGCACGAGGATTTCGTCGCCGGGGTCGAGGAGCGCCTGCACGATGGCGTACAGGCCCTCCTGCCCGCCGGTCGTGACGGTGATTTCCGTCTCCGGGTCGGCGTCAATCCCGTTCTCGCGCGCCAGTTTCGCGGCAATTGCCCGGCGCAGTTCGATCAGCCCGGCGGGCGGCGTGTAGCGGTCGCACCGCCCCGCCGCCATCGCCCCCTTCGCGGCGGCGACGATGTGCGCGGGCGTCGCGAAATCCGGGTCGCCCAAGCCGAGCGAAATGACATCCGGCAGATGCTGGGCGATCTCGATCAGCACATCCCGCTCGTCCACCAGCCCCGCCGCATCCGCATGCGCAATCGTGCTACTCATCCATCACATCCTTGAAATCGGGGAGAACCGCAGAGACGCAGGGAACGCAGAGGAACACGGAGAAATGCAAAAAAGAGAATCCTTCAAAATCCTTCCCCCTCTTTCTCTTCTCTGCGCTCTCCGCGTCCTCCGCGCCTCTGCGGTTCATTCGTTTTCAGTTCCCCGACGAGGGGGGCGAGGCGGGCCATTGCGTCGCGGATGGCGGGGACGGGCTGGGCGAGGGCGAAACGCAGGTAGCCCTCGCCGCCGGGGCCGAAGAGATGGCCGGGCAGGGCGCGCACCCCGGCGCGTTCGAGGAAGAGCCGCGCGCAGTCGGCGGACGA
>JAICIL010000497.1 GCA_025924435.1 Chloroflexia bacterium
AGTTTTGCTTGTGACGCTCTGCACGCTGATCGGTTTCGCCATGCCGGTATCGGCCCACGACGATTCGGTCTCCGCCAGGGCGCACCAGAGGCCCATCAACGACTCGGGTATCCACAGCCAGATCACCTTCATGGACACCGGGACGAGCCTCATCGTGGACGGGAGGGCGCACCATCTCGACCCGGCGAAGCGATACTTCTCCCTGCTCTACGACAATGCCTCGGTGCCCACCGGGCCGAATGCGTGCGAGGAGACGAACGCCTCGCTGACCGAGGATCAAATGTTCGCCGGCCTCTGGGACTCCAAAACGGAGACTCTGCATACCGTCAAAACCGGCGCACTGTATACCGCAGTCGGCACGTTCGCGACAATGTCGATCCGGCAGCTGCTGGACCCCAACGGGCCGATTAGCCCCGCGAATCAGAAGCTCGTCGCCTGCGGCCAAGTGCGCATCGAGCACGCGCATTGAATCACGTCTGCCTGATTTGAGCCACGGGGCGGCGGCGCATCCCGGTGATGCGCACCGCCCTTCGCTGTGTCACCGCTCCGCACCGCCGGGGTTGAGGAAATCCGGGGCGGCCCAGGCGGGATTGGGGTACGTGTAGAAGCCGCGTCCGGTCTTCATGCCGAGGTCGCCGCGCGCGACGCGGTCGGTGAGGATGGCGGGTGACCGGTCGGCGGGGTCGCCGCTCTCGGAGGCGTAGTGCTCCTCGATGTCCTTGACGACATCGAGGCCGATCTCGTCCATCTTGCCGAACGGCCCCATGTTCGTGTGATACATCGTCATCCAGGCGCGGTCCACATCCTCGAAGGAGGCGACGCCGCTCTCCACGACTTTGAGCGTCTCCTTCTTGATCGCGCGCCAGACGCGGTTGAAGATGAAGCCGGTGCTCTCCTTGCGGACGTGCAGCGGCAGCAGGCCAATCGTCCGCGCGTACGCGGTCAGGGCGTCAATTGTGGCGTCGTCGGTCTTCGTGCCCCGGCCGATCTCGACCATCGGTATCTCCCAGACGGGATTGTAGAAGTGGAGATTGGCGACCTTCTCGGGGCGGGCCGTCGCGTCCTCGAGATAACTGACGCGGATGGAGGAACTGTTCGTCGCGATGATCGCTCCCTCGCGGCAGCGTTCATCCAACTGGCCGAAGAGGGCACGTTTCATCTCCACACGCTCCGGGATCGCCTCGATGACGAGGTCCACGTCGCGCACGGCGCTCGCCAGGTCGTTCGCATAGCGGAGGCGGCCCTCGATGTCGTCCATCTCGATCCGCGCGAGCGTCCCCTGCGCGAGCCAGCCGCCCAGCGTTCCGTGGATCGCCGCGCGCGCCCGGTCGAGCGCTGCCGGGTCGCTGTCGTGGAGGGTGACGGGGACGCCGTGTTGCGCGGTTCGCAGGGCGATCATCCGCCCCATCGTCCCCGTGCCAATCACCGCAACGCGGGCGATAGGACTGAGGACTGCGGGTGCCCTCTGGGCGGCATGAGGTCTGAGGTCTGCGTGCGTCTCGCTGTTGTCATTGTTTTCTCGCTCAGTGTTCATCGTTCTTCCTCCCCGTACCTGAGCGTTGGGTGTCGCCCCTCAGTCCTCAGTCCTCGGCATTACTCCTTGACAGACCGGGGGGTGCATCCTATTGTAGCCGCGTACTCCATTGCAAGCAGCGATCTGTTCGGTAGCACGAACGGCGAGTCGGCGGATTTCGGGTGATCGCAAGCGGAAGGTCGATCTGTCTCGCGCATGGAGCGCCGGTGAGTGGCCCTCCCGTGCGCGCCGCAGTCGCGATCACCGCAGGATGCCAGTGGAGTAGCGGACGCGAGCGGTAGTCAGGGAGGGAACAACATGTCCGTGGACGAGCGCATTGTCGCGGTGTTCGATGCCTTCCAGTCCGGCCGGTTGAACCGGCGGCAGTTCGTCAAGCGGTTGACCGCCGCGGGGTTCGCCGGTAGCGCGATTGCGGCCTTCCTCGCCGCCTGCGGCGGGTCGGTGGCGCCGACCGCGACACCCGCCGCG
>JAICIL010000498.1 GCA_025924435.1 Chloroflexia bacterium
AGAGGAGTTCCGTCACGCCGACCGGCGCGTCGTCGTCGCGGATGATGTCCTCCAGATACCAGCCGTTGCGCGCGGGGATCGGCGAGCAGGCGAGGAAGCCGACAACCGTTCCCCCCCGCCAGGCGAGAAAGAGGCGGCGGTCCTCCATCCGCTCGAATGGGTGGATGCCGAGGAGGAAGGAGAGCGCGGTCATCCCCCGCGTCGTCAGCCACGTCTCGATCAGGCCGTGGACCTGCGCGCGAATCTCGTCCGTCACCTCGTCGGGGTGGCAGCGGCGGACGGCGACGCCCTCCCGCGTCGCGCGGTTGATGTTCGCGCGGATATGCTTCATCTTCTGGCCGCGCGCGCTCCACGTTTGCAGGTCGTAGAAGTTGTCCTCGCCGACCTTCACATGGTCGAAGCCGAGCCGTTCGGTGAGCGGCCGCATCGCGCGCGGCGTCGTCGGGAGGAAGCCGATCGTCCGGTGGGCGCGGCGCGCGGCGCGCATGAAGGCGGCCGCGAGCGGCACGATGTCCGCCTCCGCGCAGACCGGCTCGCCGCCGCAGAGCCAGACATTGCCGTACTGCTGGTAGGCGATCACGCCGTCAATGCCGGGGGCGATGAAGTAGGTGAAGGGCGGGGGCAGCAGCGTGACGTAGGCGTTCGTGTTGTATCCGTGGCGCAGGATGATTGCGCGCGCCTGCTCGCTTGTCGCCTCGGTCGTCGCGCCCATACCACTCCCGCTGCTCGTCGCCCGCCGCGCCCCACGATGCCGCCAGTATACGAAGGTACGCCCCTCCCCCGGCCCCTCCCCGACGCGGGAGAGGGGTGACTCTATCGAGATGCCATTCCTTGTCCCTTTACGCCTCGATCTCACGGAGGCTCGCTCCCCCTTCCCGCGTCGGGAAGGGGGCCGGGGGGTTAGGGCGGCCGCTACATCACATTGCCGCCGTTCGGGCCGAGCATCTGGCCGGTCAGGAACGCGGACGCGTCGGAAGCGAGGAAGAGGGCGCTCTCCGCGACATCGCGCGGCGAGCCGAGCCGCCGCAGCGGCAGTTCCGCCGCTCGCTTCGCCACCGCCTCCGGTGTCGGGTAAATGCCGGCGTTCATGTCCGTGATGATCGAGCCGGGGCCGATCACGTTGACATTGATGTTGTGCTGGCCGACCTCCCGCGCGAGCGATTTCGACCAGGTGAGGATGAACCCCTTACTCCCGGCGTAGACGGCGGCGCGGTCCCAGCCGATCAGGGCGAGTTGCGAGGAGAGATTGATGATTTTGCCGTACCGCCGCGCGATCATCCCCGGCAGGACGGCGTGCGTGGCGCGCAGCGTGCCGAAGAGATTCACCTCGAGTTCCGCGCGCCACGCCTCCTCCGACGATTCGGCGAAGGGCGCGACGTGCATGACGCCCGCATTGTTGACGAGGATGTCTATCTGGCCGAGCGCGTCAATCGCCCGCGCGACCATCGCCTCGACCGCCGCCCCGTCGGCGAGATCGGCCTGGAGGGCGACCGCCCGTTGCCCCATTGCCCGCGTCCGCTCGGCGAGCGCGTCGCAGGCCTCCCGGCTCGCCCGGTAATTCAGCGCGAGATCGGCGCCCGCCTCGGCGAACCGCTCCGCGATCGCCAGCCCGAAGCCGCGCCCCGCGCCGGTAATTAACGCCACTTTGCCCGCGAGTTCGCCCATTATTACCTCACCCCCGGCCCCTCTCCATCGCGTGGAGTGGGATGACTCATAGCGATTGCCGTGCTGTTCTTCAGATACCGTGCCCCGCGCGGTTGCTCCCCTTCTCCGCGTGACGGAGAGGGGGCCGGGGGGTGAGGTTCCCCGCCCCTCAAATCTGGAACATCGCCGCCGTGTCGTGCCGCTGCCGCTCCTGGATCAGCGTATCCAGGGTGATGCGGCCGAGGGCGTCGTTGATCGTCGCGTTCACCCGCTGCCACGCCGCGCGCACGACGAGATCGGTCGCGGCGTCGTTGCCGCGCTCCTCGCCCGGCTGTTTCGCCGCCTCCGACGCCGCC
>JAICIL010000499.1 GCA_025924435.1 Chloroflexia bacterium
GTCCCCCGCCGCGGCGCGTGCCACGTCGGACTGGGTATCGAGGGGGGGAACACTCCCCGCCTCAGCGTTCAGCGCGAGCGCCTCCAAGTGCCATCCTTACATACCGTTGGATGACGAGCGGAGCGGAAAGGTTGGAAGGCGAGGCGCGAGGCGCTACCGCACGAGCGCGTCGTAGGGGTCGATCGCGGCTCCTTCCCACCAGTGGTGGTCGGGGTTGAGGAGAGAGATGGCAAAGTGCAGATGGGGAGTGTCGGGCGGCGCATTGCCTGACGTGCCGACGTACCCGATCACCTGGCCTCTGCGCACCATTTGGCCTTCTTTCAGGCCATCGGCATAGCGCTCGAGGTGGGCGTAGTAGTAGCAGAAGCGCTGCGACGGGTCGAACTGGTAGATCGTGTTGCCGCCCAGCCTGCTCACGAACAGCTTCGCAATCGTGCCGTCCTCGACGGCGAGCACCGGGGTGTTGCGCGGCGCCAGGATATCGATCGCGTCGTGTTCGTGGCCGGTGCGCGCGTCGGTGAATGAGCGGGTGAGTTGTGACGCGCTGACGCCCTGCACGGGGATCAGGAGGTCGCGCGCTTCGAGTTCGCGTGTCGCGTCTGCCGGCGACGGCGGCGGCGACGGAGCGGGCACATGGCCGGAGGTCGCGGCCGGGGACTCGGCGGGCGTGGTCGCGCCATCAGTCGTCGCAGCGACCGGAGACTTCGCGGTCGACGCGTGTTCGCGGCGCACGGCGGCAACGTTCTGCAGCGATGCCACGGCAAAGGCGCCGAGCACAAAGCCGAGCAGGCCGCTCCCGAGCACGTGTCGCAGGTTCATTCGGCGAATACCACGCGCGTCCCCGTTCGCGCGAACGACGCGACGATGAGCGCGTCCCAGTTGGTGAGCCGCACGCAGCCGTGCGACGTGGTCTTTCCGACGAGCGCGGGCTCCGGCGTACCATGCAGCCCGTAGTGCGGGCGATCGATGTCGATCCAGACGACCCCGACCGGGTTGTTCGGTCCCGGTTTGATCGTCGCCTTCGAGTTGTTCGGGTCCGCGTCCCAGAAGAGTTCGGGGTTGTAATGGAACTCGGGGTCGTGCTGCACGCCGGTGACCTTCCAGTTGCCGATCGGCAGCGGGTCGTGTTCGCTGCCGGTCGTGACCGGCGCAAAGAACAGCGTCTTCCCGTTCTGATCCGCAACGACGAGCGTGGACGCCTTTCGCGTCACCGTGATCGTCACCTCGTTCGGGTTGTTCCGGGCAGACGCGGATGCCTTGGGCTGCGGCCGCGTCGGATCGAAATCGGTCGGCACGTTCGGCACCAGGATCTGCTCACCCGCCTCGAACTGCGCCTGCCGGTTGATGAGGCGAAGCAGGGCAGGGCTGCAATGAAATCGCTCGCCCAGCAGTTCCGTCACGTCGCGGTAGCCGAGCGCGGGCAGGTTCGCCTGCTGCACGAGGTCCTCCGGGATATCCGGCGTGAACGGCCCTGCGACGTCTTCGTCCGTGATCTGATACGTCACCAGCGGCTGCTCGGGCAACGCGCCGGCGTCCCCTCCACTCTTCTTGTAGGCGGCCAGGGCGGACTTCGTATTCGCGCCCATCGCGGCGTCGATCTCGCCCGGAGAGTAACCGGCGCGATCGAGCATCACCTGGAGCTGAAGCGCCTTCTTCGCGGGTGCCGTCAAGGGCACCGGCTTTGCGGGCACGTCATGCACCGGCGCCTGCGGAAATGCGGTTAACGCGAACGCCGCACACACGGTCAACACCTTCACTGATGTACCTCCAGGCGGCGGTCCGCGCCGCTGCGCCTCTCGTTGTCGGCGGCGGCCCCCACTTCGACCAGCCTGAAGGGGCGATCGGGGAATGTCTCGCGCATCAGCGCCATCGAGACGTTGAAGACGGGCACGTTCGTGCGCGTGCGCCCTTCGGCGCATCCATGATGCGCATGGCCGTGAAACACCGCGGCCACCGGGAAGCGCGTAATGGGATCCTCCAGGCGGCTGCAGCCCAGAA
>JAICIL010000500.1 GCA_025924435.1 Chloroflexia bacterium
GACCATGCTTCGGGCCAGGCAACCCACGACCGAATGCGCGCGAGCGTCGCCGCGCCGTCCGCGCGCGGCAGCCCGACGGGCGCGAGCCGATCGAGCACGCCGTTCGCCAGCCGCGTCGCGCCGCGCCAGCGGAACGCGCAGTCAACCATTTCCGGGGAAATCAGCCGGTTGCCGATCGAGACGGCGAGGGGAAGGCGGCGCACAAGCGGCACGGATGGCAGTTCTTCCATCCGCGCAGCATACCGCACCCGCACCGTTCACGGGAGAGCGATGATCGGGTACGATGGGGAAGGGAAGTGTCCGTACAGCAGTGATTCTGAACCGCCGAGACGCCAAGGACGCCGGGGGAGAAGAGAAGGATTCGTTATTACTCTGATTCTTCTTTGTTGCCTTTTCTCGGCGTCCTTGGCGTCTCGGCGGTTCGAGCATTTCAGGAGTGACGATGGGACAACGGGTCTTGTGTTGGATGATTGTTTGGTTGCTGCTCCTGGCGGGCGTGATTGGCGCATTGGGGGCGACATATCGCATCTCTGCGGACGCTTTTGCCGACCCGGCGTTCGCGCGGACATGGGCGCGGACGGACGGGCCGGTCAGCGGCGGGGCCGTGGCGCGGACGTGGATCTGGGGGCCGGAGCCGCGCACCGGCGCGCTCACCGAGCCGTATCGGGACGCCCCCGGCGGCGCGCGCCTCGTCCAGTATTTCGACAAAAGCCGGATGGAACTGACCAATCCGCAGGGAAACCCCGCCGATCCGTTCTACGTCACGAACGGCCTCCTGGCGACGGAAATGCTGACCGGCAATGTCCAACTCGGCGACGCCTTCTTCGAGACGCACGCCCCGGCGGCGGTCAATGTCGCGGGCGACCTCGACGACCCGACGGGACCGACGTACGCCACCTTCACCCCGCTGCGCAACGCTCCCGCGCTGACGGGCGGGACGCCGATCACCGCGACCGTAGCGCGGGACGGACGGGTCGCCGATGACCCCGCGCGGGCGGGGAAGGCGACCGCGCAACAGTACGTGCCGGAGACGAAACACACCGTCGCCGATGTCTTCTGGGCCTTCATGACGAGTAGCGGCATCGTGGACGGCGGCGCGACCGAACCGCTCTTCCGCTCGCCCTTCTACGCCACCGGCTTTCCGATCACGGAGGCATATTGGAGCACGGTGCGCGTCGCGGGGCAGGAGCGCGCCGTCCTCGTCCAGATTTTCGAGCGGCGCGCGCTCACCTTCACGCCCGGCAACCCGCCCGGCTTCGCGGTCGAGACGGGCAATGTCGGCCTCCAGTACCGCGCCTGGCGCGCCTTTCTCGCCATCCCCCCGACGCCGACCCCCACCCCGATCCCGCCGCCCACGGCATCCCCAACACCCGTCACCGGCACACCGGCGCCCCCGGCTGAGACGCCGACGCTCGCCGTCCTGATCGCGGATGTCGCATACGACGGCGATGCGACGAGCAACGACCCGAACGACGAGGCGGTGGTCATCCTCAACGGGTCGTCCGCCGCCCTCGACATGACGGGTTGGACGCTGCGCGACACGCGCGGGCACGTCTACACCTTCGGAGCATTCACGCTGCCCATAGACGGGCAGGTGACGCTCGCCACGGGGAAGGGGACGGATAGCGCGACGAAACGGTACTGGGGCCAAGCCACCGGCGTCCTCGACAACACCGGCCCGGAGACCCTCACCCTGCGCGACGCCGCCGGCATCCTCGTTGACGCCTACCCGTATCCCTGACGCACCGCCAAAGCCTCAGCACGATGTGACGCGGGTGATCGGCCACCGCACACCCAATGCCATCGAGCGCATCTCGTCTCCGGTGGTGTGGCATGCTCTTTTCATACTCTTTCACGGTAGCCATGTCGTGATACGCCTGCTTCTTCCATCACTGCGTACGGGCGGTTCGTGAACCGCCCTCCCTAGATTCGTCCGGGCCGCTCCGACCGCGCCCTGCCGCCGCAAGAGGGCGGTTCACGAAC
>JAICIL010000501.1 GCA_025924435.1 Chloroflexia bacterium
ACCCTTTTTTTTCCCGCCTTCTCACACCCCGCCCTCCCCCCTTTGCTGTTGGGCGGGGGTGTGCCCCCGCCTGGGGGGGGGCGCGCCGGGGCCACCCCCCCCCGCTACCGGGTTCGATGCCTCCTCGAATGTTCGCTTATCCCAATTGACAGCGCGTGCGTTGCGATGATAGATTCGCGGCGTCATACCAATCGAACAGTGGTTTTGTCTGCTTCGCGGTCGGTCAGGAAAGTGCCAGCGTGTGCGCGCGGCGCGGAATGGAGAGAGGCAAGATGACGGAGAAACAGGTAACCCGGCGTGGCATCCTCAAACTCGCGGCCGGTTCCGCCGCCGCCGCGCTCCTCGCCGCCTGCGGTGGCGGCGGCAGCGCGACGAACACCCCGGCCGTCTCGAAGGCGACCGCCCTCCCCGGCGGCACCGGCGGCCAGACGCCCGTGCCCTCCGGCACGCTCGCGGGCGGCACGGGCGGCCAGACTCCCGCGCCTGTCGCGACGAGCGCGCCCGCCGCGACAACCGCCGCCAGCAGCGCGGCGGCCGCGACGAAACCGGCGGCCTCGGCGGCGAGTGGTACGACGACGGCGGCGACGGGCGGCTCCTCGCCGACCAACACGCCGAACACGACCGCGAAGGGGAACGTCCGCTACTGGCAGACGACGTACGACGACCCGACGATCCTCGACGCGAAGTACCACGACGAATGGATCGCCTCGCTGAAGACGACGCTGCCGAACGTCAATTTCAAGGAAGAGCAGTACGCCTACGGCGATATGCTCGACAAACTGCGCGTCGCGGACAAGGCGGGGCAGGCGCCGGAGACGGCGGTCATGCCGATCCTCTGGGGGCCGGAGTTCGCGTACGCCGGGCGGTTGCTCGAAATCAACCTCGCCGATTTCGGCTACAAGACGGACGATTTCTGGCCGGGCGCCCTGAAGTCCATCACCGTGAACGGCAAACTGTACGGCATCCCGACGAACAACGAGACGATGGCGTTCATCTACAACAAGGCGATCTTCCAGAAAGCGGGGCTGGACCCGAATAAGGGGCCGGAGACGTGGGAGGATGTCAAGACCTTCGCCAAGCAGATCAAGGATAAAACCGGCAAGGCCGGATTTGGTATGACGGCGAAATTGAACAACGGCAACATCCCGTTCCGCTACATGCCGCTCTGCTGGGCGTACGGCGGCGGCGCATTGGACGAGACGGCGGATGCACCGAAGTACGACAAATCCCAGTTCGACAGCGACGGGAACATCCAGGCCTTGCAGTGGATGCTCGATGTCTTCGCGAGCGGCGCGGCGCCGCAATCAACGCTGACGAACACGCAGACGGAGGTGCAAGACCTCTTCATCTCCGGCGAGGTGGCGATGATGATCGCCCACCCCTCCGCATACCCGACGGTGAAGGCGAAAGCGCCGGATGTCGCGGATCAGATGGCCTATGTGCTGATGCCGAAGGGGCCGGTGCGTCGCGCTGTCGTCTTCGGCGGCTCCAATATCGCGATCTTCAAGAGCACGAAGGATGTGGATGCCGCAAAGGCGGTCGCGAAAGACCGGACCTCCCCATACTGGTCCACCCGCCTGATCTGGACGAGCTCCAATCCCGGCGACCGGCAGGCGTTCAACTCGCCGGAGCAGAAGCAGCGCGAGCAGGACATCAAGTTCCTCAACATCACGACCGAGATGCTCCAGTACGGCATCTCCTTCCCGACCGTGCCGGAAGCGTCGGATATCATGAACCTGATGGTGCCGCAGATGATCCAGGATGTGCTAACCAAGGCGAAGACGCCGCAGCAATCCGCGCAGGACACCGCCAAGAAGATCAACGACCTGATCGCCAAGCGGAAGTAAATGCAGTAACGAGTGACGGGGCGCGAGGAAAGAGGGGAAGCGCCGCCACAAGGTAAACGCCCCCCCACACAACGTAATCGACACCGTGATGTGGGCCCGG
>JAICIL010000502.1 GCA_025924435.1 Chloroflexia bacterium
CGAACGACGCGGGCAGCCGCGCGCCGAAAATCAGCGCGATCACCACGAACGATGTCACCCCCCGGAAGATGAGGTGGTAGACGGCGCGCCCCATATCCCGCGCGAGCCAGTAGGCGTAGTAATCGTACGGGCGGGAAAGGTCCGTCACGACGCTGCCCGTCTTGATCGTGTCGGCGACTTCCCACCAGCCCCACAGGTAGAGCATCATCACCATACCCTGCCCGAGCGCGACGAATGTCACGGCGTCGGTCAGGTCGTACCCCGCGATCGCGCCGCGCGCGTGGTAGAGGGCGATGAAGATCAGCGCGCGGATGCAGCCGAAGAAACTGTTGGTGACGATGCCGGAGAACATCGCCGCGCGATAGGCCGTCCACCGCCGGAAGGAGCGCAGCGCGACTTCGTAATAAAGGCGCACGAAAAACCCTCCCCTGCGGCGTTGCGGGCATGCCAAACGCCGCCGCATGCGGCACACCGGACCTACCATTGTACCAGCCGCGTCAAGGGAACGGGTTAGGTTATACTGATCGCGACGCAAAGGAGCCTGCCATGGAAACCAGGATCGAAGCCATGATCGAAGACCTCTATCATGCTCCGGACGATGGCGGCACACACGAACTCGTGGACGGGAGGCTGGTGCAGATGCCGCCCACGGGTTCGGGCCCGAATCACGTCGCCCTCGTCATCGCCGCTTCTCTCCTGGCCTACGAGCGGGAGACGGGGAAAGGGCGCGCCGGGACGGACAATCTCGGCTACATCGCCAACCTGCCGCACCGGAAATCGTTCAGCCCCGATGCGTCGTATGCCTTCCGCCTGCCGGAGAATCGCATGCGTTTTGTGGAAGGCGCGCCGGTCTTTGCCGCCGAAGTGCGCTCTGAAGGCGATCATGGCACCGCCGCAGACAGGGCGTATGCCGCGAAGCGTGCGGATTACTTCGCGGCGGGGACGCGCGTCGTCTGGGACGTGAATCCACGGCAGCGCACGGTCGCATCCTACCATGCCGCCGATCCCGACACACCGCGCATATTTCAAACCGGAGAGATTGCGGATGCCGAACCCGCCCTCCCCAACTGGCGCGTTGCGGTGGACGAACTCCTCCGCTGACACGGAATTCCCCCTTCCCTCCGGGGGAAGGGGGCAGGGGGTTAGGAAAATCAGCCCATCGCCGCGATGATCGCGTCCGCCATCTCGGCGGTGCCGACGGCGGTCGGGTCGTCGCGGTTCGGCTTGAAGTCGTACGTGACCGACGTGCCCTCCTCGATGACGCGGCGCACGGCCCGCTCGACGCGCTCCCCGGCGGCGTGCTCGCCGATATGGTGGAGCATCATCACGCCGGAGAGGATCTCCGCCGTCGGGTTCGCCTTGTTCTGGCCGGTGTACTTCGGCGCGCTGCCGTGGATCGGCTCGAAGCAGGCGACGCCGTCGCCGATGTTCGCGCCCGGCGAGATGCCGAGGCCGCCGACGAGGCCCGTCACGAGGTCCGAGACGATATCGCCGTAGAGGTTCGGCAGCACAAGGACATCGTATTCCTCGGGCCGCTGGACGAGTTGCATGCAGACATTGTCCACGATGCGGTCGTTGAATTCGATGTCCGGATACTCCTTCGCCACCTCCTCGGCGACGTGCAGGAAGAGGCCGTCCGTGAACTTCATGATATTCGCCTTGTGGACGGCGGTGACGAGGCGGCGCTTGTTCTGGCGCGCGGACTCGAAGGCGTAGGTGACGATGCGGCGCGAGGCTTCCGGCGTGATCATCTTGATCGAGATCGCCGAGGAGGGGGCGAGTTTCCGCTTCGTGAGCGGGTTGATCGCCTCAATCACCTTCTTGGCGTCCTCCGTGCCGGTGTCGAACTCGACGCCCGCGTAGAGGTCCTCCGTGTTCTCGCGCACGACGACGATGTCCACATTGTCGTAGCGCGTGCGGACG
>JAICIL010000503.1 GCA_025924435.1 Chloroflexia bacterium
GGGTGTGCTCCCCGGGGGGGGGGGGGGGCTGCCCGGCGGGGGCGCCCACCCGGGGGGCTCCACCCCCCGCGCTACCATTGCCGACGTGAATATCGCGGTCGCGAGCCGGGCGGTCGCGCCGCTGCATGGCGTGGGCGGGCTGGAACGGGCGGTCGCGGATGTCTGCTCCGCGCTCACCGACCGTGGGCACCATGTGACGCTCGTCACCGCCGCGCCGACGCATGGCGACGCGGACGATGTCGTGCTCCGCGTGGACGAACTGCTCACCGTGCCGTGGGCGCGTCTGCCGATGCTCCGGCGCGGCGGGGTGCCGGATCGCGTCGTCCACTATCCGCGCTTCATCCGCCGCGCGACGGGTGCGCTCCGGGCGCGCGAAACGATCTTCGATGCCGCTATCGGGCACGGCGCGGCGGCGGCGGCCTTCGTGCCACTCCTCGAAGCGGGGCGGGTGCGCCGCCTGCTCATCAACCCGCACGGCATGGAGGAATTCTCGGCGCGCGGCCTGAAACGGGCGCTCCTCGCGCCGCAGCGGGCGCTCGTCCGGCGGGCGGCGCGGCAGGCCGACCGGGCCATCGCGCTCGATGCCTTCCTCGTGCCGGACGCGATGCGGAACCTCCGTCTGCCGCGCGAGCGCGTCGCGATTGTGCCGAACGGGATTGATATCGCGCGCGTGGATCGCCTCGCGGGGCCTGTCGCGCCGCCGCTGGACGGCCCGCCGGTGCTCGTCAGCCTGGCGCGCATCGAGCTGAACAAGGGGCTGGACGTGCTCGCCGCCGCCCTCGGCATGGTTCGAGCGCAATTACCGGCCGGGTGGCGCTGGCTGCACATCGGCGAGGGCGCGGCCCGCCCGCAGGTGGAGGCGGCGATTGCCCGCGCCGGGATCGGCGCGCACGCCGCCCTGCTTGGACGCCTGCCCGACGACGAACTGCACCGCACCCTCGCGACGGCGACGCTCTTCGTCCACCCGACGCGCTACGAGGGCAGCCCGCTCGTGCTGCTCGAAGCGATGGCGCACCGCCTGCCGATTGTCGCCTCCGCCGTCGGCGGCATCCCGGACAAGGTGCTCCCCGACGAGACGGGTTGGCTCGTCCCGCCGGACGACCCGGCGGCGTTGGGCGCGGCGATCCATTCGGCACTTGCACGGCCACCTGCTATACTGCGCGCGGTCGGGGAGCGGGGACGCGCGCGCGTCATCGCCCGTTTCAGCCTGGCACAGGTCGTAGACGAATTGGTCGCGCTGCTCGGTACGATTCCGCCGCGCGGCTGAGGGACCGGGGTCCGAGGTATGCACGCGTGAGCCTCGCCGAGGCACAATCCGCACCCATTCCCGCGCAACGGGGCAGCCGCGTCCGGGAGGGATGCATCGCCGGTTCCGCGTGGCTGCGCGCCGCGCTCGGCTGGCAGCCATTTCTCCTGCTCGCAGTGAGTCTCGTCGCGCTGCTCGGCGCGTACCAGGTGGAACGGCCCGTCCGCGTCAATGTCGGCGGCGCGCACGAAACGCCCTTCGTCCGGAATTTCCACGATAAAGAGGTCGCGGACGACGGCGTCACCCATTACCGCTGGACGAGCGGCACATCGTTCATCATCTTCAAGGGGATCGGCGGCGGGCGCGAGCGCACCGCGACGCTGCGCCTCCGCTCCGGGCGGACGCCCGGCGTGGCGCAACCCGTCGTGGTGCTCGTCAACGGCGTGGAGGTGAAACGGTTCACCGTCGGCCCGGAGTGGGAGACGGTTCCCTTCGCCATCACGGGCGCGGCGACGGCGGGGCATGGCGTGGTCGTGGAACTCCGCACCCCCGCCGCGAAGTTGCCGAACGGCGACGGGCGCGTCGTCGGCGTGCAGGTGAACGACCTGCGGATGGAAACCGTCGGCGGCGGGCACACAATCCCCGCCTGGGGCACGCTCGGACTGGCCA
>JAICIL010000504.1 GCA_025924435.1 Chloroflexia bacterium
CGCCGCCGCCATCCGGCGCACCGCCTCGCGCGCCCACGCGTCCTCGATGGCGACGAAAAGGTCCACGCCGGTGGAGACGATGGGCCAGGCGAGCAGCGACGGGATGCCGCAATTCAGCCCCGCCATGATCGAGGTATGCGGCCCCGGCACTTCAACGATCCGGCCCGCCTCGACGGAGGCGAGCATGCAGGCCGCGCTCGCCGGTTCGACGCCGACGATCCGCGCGCCGGTCGGGCGATAGTGCTGCACGACCGCCGTGGCGAGCGAGCCCACGCCGATCTGCACCAGCACAACGTCCGGTCGCTCCGCGCCCAGTTGCGCGTCCGCCTCTTGGAAGATCGTCCCGTATCCCTCGCCGATCCAGCGGGGCACGTCCTCGTAGCCCGGCCACGAGGTGTCCGAGATGACGAGGCAGTCCGGCCCCGCTTCTGTCGCGGCCTGGGCGACCGCCTCGTCATACGTGCCGTCCACGACGGTGACCGCCGCACCTTCGCTCGCAATCGCGCGGATGCGCTCGTGCGCCGTGCCCGCCGGGACGAGGACATGCGCCCGGCAGCCGAGGATGCTCGCCATCCGCGCGACGGCGCGCCCGTGGTTGCCGTCCGTCGCGGCGGCGAACGTCATCGGTGGTCGGGCGGCGAGGGCGGCGCGCAGTTCATCGAGCGACGCGCCCGGCATGCCGAGGCGGTCGGTCACGGCGCGATAGGTCGCCCACGACGCGCCGAGAATCTTGAAGGAGGGGAGGCCGAGCCGGGAGGATTCGTCCTTCACCCGGATTTGCCCGACGCCGAGCGCCGCCGCGAGCGCGGCCATCGGCACGAGCGGCGTCGCGGCATAGCCCGGAAAGTGGCGGTGGAAGTCGTATGGCGCGCGCTCCGGCGGCGCTTCGACCGGCGCGGCGCGTGCGTGCGGGTTCGGCAGGAGGCGTGTGGTCATTCGTGCTCCTCCGGTAGCGCGGGCTTTCCAGCCTGCGGCCTCTCTCGCAGGCTGGAAAGCCTACGCTAACACGGAAACGGGCCGTGCGGTGCGGCGGACACTTGCGCATTCGGCGGAAAACGGGCATCATCGCGCCATCTAGGGTGTCAGTCACCCAACAACCGAAAGGAATAGCGCGCGATGCGTGATGAGCAGCGGTCCCCGTGGGTTCCCCGTGAGTTTGGTCGGCGGAGTATTCTCCGCATCGCACTCGGAGGGGCCGCAACCGCCGCAAGCGCCGCGCTCCTCGCCGCGTGCGGCGCGCAGTCCGGCCCGCCCGCACCGCAACCGACCGTACCATCTCGAACGATACCGCCCGCGCCCGCACCAAGCGCTGTCGCGACCGCCGCCAGCAGCGCGGCGAGCGGAACGGCGCGCCCACCGGCGGGCGGCAAACTGCCCTCGCCCGCGCCCAACGTGCCGGACGCGTACCTGACGCCGCCGCCGCCCTTCACATCCGTCGCCGTCGTGCCGGGGCGGGGCGGGAAGGTCTCCATCACCAAGGCGTCGCAGCGCCCGCCCGCCGTGCCGCACGATCAGAACCGGTGGTGGCAGGAACTTGAGAAGCGGCTCGGCGCGACGGTGGATTTCACGCTCGTGCCGCTGCCGCAGTACACCGAGAAGGCGACGGCGCTGATCGCCAGCGGCGACCTCCCCGATATCCTGCTCATCTCGCCGCTCTCCGCGCCGGACCAGTACAAGGCGGTGCAGCAGGGGGCCTTCACCGACCTGACCGCCTATCTCTCCGGCGACGCACTCAAGGCGTACCCGAACCTCGCGCAGTATCCCGCCTCGTCGTGGAAGAACGCCGCGCTGCGCGGCAAACTCTACGGCGTGCCGCGCCTCAGCCTGGCGATCGGCCCCGCGCTCCTCTCCCGGCAGGATTGGGCGGCGAAAC
>JAICIL010000505.1 GCA_025924435.1 Chloroflexia bacterium
CCCGCGGGGCTCGGCATGGCGGCGCTCATCCCGCTCATCGAGGCCGGGTTCGTCGACTGGATCATCTCCACCGGCGCGAACCTCTACCACGACGCGCACTTCGGCCTCGGCCTCTCCATGCACCGCGGCAACGCGCAGGCGTCGGACACGGTGCTGCGCGAGGAGGGGATCGTCCGCATCTACGACATCTTCTTCGACTACGACGTCCTGCTCAGCACCGACGCCTTCTTCCGGAAGATCATCACCGGCCCGGAGTTCCAGCGCGCGATGAGCAGCGCGGAGTTCCACGCGCTCTGCGGCAAGTACATCCGCGAGCGCGAGAAGGCCCTCGGCATCGGCAACAAGTCGCTGCTCGGCGTCGCATACGAGTGCGGCGTCCCGATCTACACGTCGTCACCCGGCGACTCGTCCATCGGGATGAACATCGCCGCGGTCGCGCTGGAGGGGAACAAGCTCACGATCGACCCCAACGCCGACGTCAACGAGACGGCGTCGATCGTCCTCAGCGCCAAGCGCGGGGGAGGCAAGAGCGCGGTGTTCATCTGCGGCGGCGGCAGCCCCAAGAACTTCGCGCTCCAGACCGAGCCGCAGATCCAGGAAGTGCTCGGCATCGACGAGAAGGGGCACGACTACTTCCTCCAGGTCACCGACGCACGCCCCGACACGGGCGGGCTCTCCGGCGCGACGCCGGCGGAAGCGGTGAGCTGGGGCAAGATCGACCCGGACCGCCTGCCGGACGCGGTGGTATGCTACATGGACAACACCGTCGCGCTCCCGCTCATCACGGCATACGCGCACGCGCGCCACGACAAGCGCCCGCTCAAGCGCCTGCTCGACAAGCGCGCGGCGAACATGCAGGTGCTGCGCGACGAGTTCGCGAAGGCGAACGGCGCGCACGCGGATGCGTCGCACGCGGACTCCACGCTCGACCGGCATCGCTGACCGGTCGCGACGGTCGCCATATCGTTTCGTGGCGGCGGGTGTAACGAAACGTTTACGTCACCCGCCGGCCGCGAAACATTGGTTATCGCGTAAACCATTGCGGGGTAGCGAGTTGGGACGTGGCGCGGCCGGCGATGCCGGCTGGACCCCGCTCTGCGTTGGGGTGGCCACAGGCGCCGGCCAGTCGACCGGGCCTGCCACCATCCCTCCCCGGAGTCCCATGTCCCGCACGTTCGCCCCCATTCGTCTCGCGAGTGCCGCCCTGCTCGCCCTCGCCATCGCCGCCTGCGCCGATGGCGCCCGGTCCACCTCGCCGCTCGCGGTGCAGCGCGTCAGCCGCTCCGGCGGCTCCACCGACACCACGCAGCTCTCGGGCGGCGGCGGCGGCGGTGGCGGTGGTGGTGGTGGTGGTGGTGGTGGCGGCGGCGGCGGGACGGTGACCTCGTGCGGCACGCTCTCCAACGTCCAGCCGTACAACTTCACCCTCTACACCACGCGCACCGGCATCGGCGTGACCGGCTACGCGACGAACTGCAGCACGCATCGCGAAGCCTTCGAGGTAGACGTCACGGACCAGAACACCGATCCCGCCTGCACGGTGGCCATGCCGCACTACATCGCCCCGAAGTACTCCGACGCGGGCGCCTCGGTACTCTGGCAGGTAGAGTCCACGCTGGTCCCCTGCCAGGGGCAGCTGCACACCTTCAACGTGGTGCTCTGGGATACCAAGACGGGACAGACGCTCGCGACGACGACAGTGAGCGCCTTCCTCTGACCAGCGCGACGCGGGGTGGGGGGCCCGACAGGGCGCCCCCCCCCCGGGGGCGTGTTGCACCCCGGACCCCCGACCAAGCGCCCCCTCGGCCACAACCCCTCACGGCCGCCAGCAACCCCGCACACCGCGC
>JAICIL010000506.1 GCA_025924435.1 Chloroflexia bacterium
AGAGCGTCTTGAAGATTTCGACGCGCTGCCGCTCCCCGACGGGGATGACATCCACGCGCGCCTCCGGGTCCACATGCAGGCCGTATTGCGCGCTCAGTTCCCGCGCGATGCGTACGCCGTCGCCTTGGGCGATGACGCCGCGCTTCGCGGGCTCGCGGCCGAGGATGATATTCTCGGCGATCGTCAGCGAGGGGATGAGCATGAAATGCTGATGCACCATGCCGATGCCGTGCCGGATCGCCGCGTCCGGGTTCGGGATCGCCGTCGGCCGGCCGTTGAGCAGAATCTGCCCGCTGTCCGGCTGCTCCAATCCGTAGAGCGCCTTCATCAGCGTCGTCTTGCCCGCGCCATTCTCCCCGACGAGCGCGTGGATCTCGCCCTTCCGGACGCGCAAATCCACATGGTCGTTCGCCAGCACCCCGTTCGGGTACCGCTTCGTGATCCCGCGCGCCTCGAGAACAAATTCAGGACTGAGGACTGAGGATTGAGGACTGAGGGACATTGGGAAACCTCACCCCCGGCCCCGCTCCATCGCGATGGAGAGGGGTGACTCGCGCGAATTGCCGTGCTTTTCCCCGGACACCCCGATCTCACCGAGGCTCGCTCCCCTCTCCGCTTGACGGAGAGGAGGTCGGGGGGTGAGGTTTTATTTGATCGCCGTATCCACCTTGAGCGCGCCGCTCGCGATGTCCTTCGATTTCGCGGCGACTTTGTCGCGGATGTCCTGCGGGACGAGTTTCTTGTAGTTCTCGTTGTCCGCCAGTTCCACGCCGCCGTCGCTGAGGCCGACGGCCTCCGCCGCGCCGTACTTCAGTTGGTCCATGCCGGTGAGCCGCAGGGCGCGGAAGAGGGCGTTATCCACGCGCTTCTGCACGGACGTGACGATCCACTGCGCCTGGTCCGGCTTGGAATCCTTGAGGATGGTGTACTGGTCGGAGTCCACGCCGATCGTGAACCGCTTCGCCTGCCCGCCGGCATCGAGCAAGCCGAGGCCGGAGGAACCCGCGACATTGAAGGCGATCCCCGCGCCCTGGTTGTACATCGCCAGCGTCAGTTCCTTCCCCTTCGCCGGGTCCGCGAACGGCGTCTGCCCCTCGACGTACGAGACGAGGATGTCGGCATCCTTCAGCCCGGCGTCTTTCGCGCCCTGCTTCCAGCCCGCGAGGAAGTCGTTGATCACCGGGATGTTCGAGCCGCCGAGGAAGCCGATCTTCTTGCCGCCGCCCGTCCCCTTCAGCACATTCGCGTCGCTGCTCTGGACGAGCATGCCCGCCATGAACCCGGCGAGATACGACCCCTCGTTCTGCTTGAACGTCACGGAATAGACGTTCCCGAAGCCTTTTTTGTAGTCCACGGTATCGTCGAAGAAGATGAACTTCTTCGTCGTCACCTTCGCGGCGGTCTCGCTGATGTACTGCTCCATGTCGAAGGTGCCGCAGATGATGACGTCGTAGTTCTGGTTGGCGGCGTCCGCGAGGCCGGGGCCCCACTTGTTCTGGTCGTTGCCCAGTTCAATCGTCTTCACCGTCATGCCGAGTTCGGCCTTCGCCCGGTCCATGCCGCGCTGGCCCGAATCGAAGAAGGATTTGTCACCGAGGTTGCCGTTCGGCACATACGCGACGTTCAGTTTCTTGCCCGTGTACGGCCCGGACGCGACCGCGCTGCCGACCGTCGTCGCCGCCGCACTGACGGAGGGGGCCGCGCTCGTCGCCGCGCCGGTGACGGTCGTCGCGATGCTATTGACGGCGGTTGCATTGGCGGTGGCGGCGGCCGCGACGGTCGGGGCGGCGCCGGA
>JAICIL010000507.1 GCA_025924435.1 Chloroflexia bacterium
CGGGGGACGCCGGTGCCGCTGCACGACACGCTCTTTCTGAACGGGACCGTCGTGACGATGAACCCGGTGCATCCCGAGGCGGAGGCGGTGCTCGTCCGGGGCGACCGGGTCGTCGCCGTCGGGCGGGCGGAGGAGATGCGCGCCCTCGCCGCGCCCGGCGCGCGGATCGTGGACCTCGCGGGCAAGACGCTCCTACCCGGCTTCAACGAGGCGCACAACCACATGCTGATGTTCGGCCGCTCGCTGGCGCAGGTGGATTGCCGCGCGCCCGGCTGCGGCACGATCGCCGAGTTGCAGCGGCGCGTCGCGGAGCGCGCCGTCGAGACGCCCGGCGGCGCGTGGGTGCTCGGTCGCGGCTACGACGATCAGTCGCTCGCCGAGCGGCGGCATCCGACCCGCTACGACCTCGACGCCGTCGCGCCCGACCATCCTGTCGTCATCACGAACGCCTCCGGCCATCTCTGCGTCGCGAACAGCCGCGCCCTCGGCCTCGCCGGGGTCACGGACACCACCGCGCCGCCCGAAGGTGGCGAGATCGTCCACGACGCCGACGGCACCCCGACGGGGCTGCTGCTGGAGACCGCGCAGGCGTTGGTGACGAACCTGATCCCGGAGCCGACGGAAGACGACCTCGTTGAGGCGCTTGGCCGGTGCGCGGCGCGCTATCTCGCCGCCGGGATCACGAGCAGCGCCGACGCGAGCGTGCACACGAACACGCAGTTCCGCGCCTTCCAGCGCGCGGCGGCAACGGGCGCCAATCCGCTCCGCACGACGCTGATGCTGCGCGAAAATCTTCTCCCCCACCTGACGGAAGTGGGTATCCGCACGGGGTTCGGCGGCGACCGCCTGCGCTGCGGGCCGATCAAGTTGTTCATTGACGGCAGCCTGATCGGGCGCACCGCCGCCGTCACGCGGCCCTTCCTCCACGATCCCGACCCGAACAACCTCGGCCTGACGATGATGAGCGAGGAGGTCTTTCAGGGATATGTGATGGACGCGCATGCGGCGGGCTGGCAGATCGCGGTGCATGCCATCGGCGATCGCGGCATCGAGATGGTGCTGGACGCCTACGAACGCGCGCTAACCGCCCACCCGCGCGCCGACCACCGGCACCGCATCGAGCATTGCGGCATCCTCCGCCCGGACTTGATCGCCCGCATCGCGCGCCTCGGCGTTGTGGTGGTTACGCAGCCTATCTTCATCACCGAGTACGGCGACTCGTTCATCCGCCACCTCGGCGAGGAGCGCGCCGCGCTCACCTACCCCTTCTGGTCGCTCCTCAATGCGGGGATTCCGATGGTCTTCAGTTCGGATTGCCCCGTCTCGGCCTTCGAGCCGCTGAAGAGCATCCAGGTCTCCGTCACCGAGCGCACCGGCTCCGGCGCGGAATACGCGCCCGCCGAGGCGATTACGGTGAACGACGCGCTCCACGCCTACACTGTCGCGGGCGCGTTCGTCACCTTCGAGGAGCACGCGAAAGGCTCCATCGCGCCGGGGATGCTCGCCGATTTCGCCGTGCTCGACCGCGACCCTCGCCATGCCGCGCCGGACGAGATCGCGGACATCCCGGTCGCGATGACCTGGATCGGCGGCGAACTCGCCTACGAACGGTCGTGATCCCGTTTCCAGTAGCGCCGGCTTTACAGCCGGCGGCCTTTCCCAAGCCGGATCTTGCCCGCAAGTTTCGCAGGCGGGAAAGCCTGCGCTAACAAAACGTTAGAGCGGCCTTCATATAGACTGATACAGGTGGGGTGGGTAGCC
>JAICIL010000508.1 GCA_025924435.1 Chloroflexia bacterium
CTGCTCGTCGGCGTGCCGCTCGGGCTGACCTTCGCCGGGAGCACCGCCCGCTCGATCGGCGAGTTGCCGCGCCGCCTCTGGCACAGTGTCGCGACGCCCGCCGACTTTCTGCCGGGCCCGCCGCGACGCGGCCCGGTCGCCCTCGTCTTTACCGAACGTGATTCCCGGGAGGAGGAGGAGCCAGATGCGTAGGGGCGCGGTCGCAGATCTTCTGCCGGTACTCGCGGTCGAGGAAGGCCACTTCATCACCGTGGATGGGCGCATCGGCACGGCGCTCGCCTGCACCGGCATCAACTTGGCGATCCAGTCGGACGAAGCGGCCGCGACGATTGCCGCGCTTTTCGCGGAGACGCTGAACTACCTGCCGCTCGGCGCACATCTCGAACTGCTCGTCGTCAACAGCCCGTTGCGCGCGGAGGAGTGGGTCCCGCAGCACCGCGCACAGTTCCATCCGCCGACGGGCCTCGCGGCCTACGTCGAGCGCCTGGCGGCTGCCTATCGGCAAGAACTCGGCGGGCAGCACATCCCCGACCTCCGCTGCTACGCGATCCTCTCCCTGCCGGGTGCGAGAGAGCGACGGCGGCGGGGCAGGCGGTCCACGCTCAGGGCGGATCGCGCCGCACACCAGGAGACGCTGGCGGCGCTGATCCAAGCCGCGAGCGAGCTCGCGCACGCCCTCGCCGAACTTGACATCGTCGCCACCCCGCTCAGGCGGCAGGGGCTGCTCGACCTCCTCTGGCAGTGCGCCAACCCGACGTGGAGTCAGGACGTCGCGGCACCCTGCCGCGAGGCGTCACCCGCCGATGTGCGCACCCTCCGCGACCGGCTTGGCCAGAGCCGCCTCTTGCGGCGCGCGGACATGCTCTGCTTGGATCGCGGCTACGAAACGACGATGAGTCTCCGTGCTCTCCCCGACGGCACGTTCCCCGGCTGGCTGCGCGCGCTGATGGCCACCGGCGTCGCCTTCCGCTTCGCTCTGCACATCGAGGCGCTCAGCAAGGAGAAGGAGCGGCAGTCCCTCACGCGCACGTTGCGGCAGCGACACGCGGTCCTCGCCGAGCGACGCCATCAGGGGAGTAGCCCGGACATCGAGCAGGAAGAGGCCTACGGCGAGGCGCACGACCTGCTGCGTGCATTGGCGGCGACCGACCTGCGCACCTTCCGCACCGCCATCTTCGTCACCGTCCGCGCTGGCACCCCGAGTGATGTCGCCGCGGCGGCGCGCGCGGTGGGCAAGGCGCTCGGCGACGCGGGCGGTACCGCCATCGATCGTTGCCAGCTCTACCAGGACGTCGTTTGGCAGGCGACGCTCCCGCTCGCCCGCAACCCGGCGGGAATGACCTACCGCACCGTCACGACGAGTCTCGCCGACACCCTGCCCTTCCTCCACCACCGGGCCGGCACGCGCGGGGGCGCGCTGATCGGCTTCTCCCACCCCGGCCACGAGGTCGTCACGCTCGACATGTACGACCCGGCACTCGATAACAGCAACCTCACCTGCCTCGGGATCAGCGGCAGTGGCAAGACGATGTTCGCCCAGTCCTTCGCCCTGAAGCACATCGCACGCGGCGGGCGGGTGATCGTCCTCGACCGTTCAACCGGGCACTGGGACGACCTGGTGGCGGCGGTGCCCGGCGCCGTCGTGCACCGGGTGCTCCTGGACAGCGGCTTTCGCATCAACCCGTGGGAACTGCCGCGCCACAGCACCGAGCCGAGCCAGACGAAGCTCGAGTACCTCCTCGATCTGCACACGCTC
>JAICIL010000509.1 GCA_025924435.1 Chloroflexia bacterium
CGCCTTTCTAAAAACTGTCGGGGGGTCTACCCCGCTTCACACACCCCCCACTGCCCGGGGTCAACCCCCCCCGCTACCGGGACGGAGGAATAGACCGTGATGACACGGATTTTGCTGGGAGAATGCACGCAGGAAGTCTCGTCGTTCAACCCCGCGCCCAGCCACTACGACGATTTTACGTTCTCATGTGGCGACGAACTGGTCGCGGTGCATCGGGGCGCGGAGAGCGAGATGGGCGGTGCGTTGAGCGTTTTCGCGGCCCGCGACGACATTAAACTCGTCCCCGCGTTCGGCGCACGGGCGATCACGTCGGGCGGGACGCTCGCGGCGGCGGACTGGCGTCGCGTCGCCGCTGAATTTCTCGACGCCGTGCGGAACGCACCGCCCGTGGACGCCGTCTACTTCTCGCTCCACGGTGCGATGTCCGCCGAGGGCGAGGGCGACCCGGAGGGTTACCTGCTCGCGGAGACGCGCAAAATCCTCGGTGAGCGCATCCCCATCGTCATCTCGCTCGATCTGCACGGCATCCTCACCGACCGGATGCTGGCGCACACCGACGCGCTGACGGTCTACCACACCTACCCGCATGTGGATATGTTCGAGACGGGCGCGCGGGCAGCGCGGCTTCTCCTGCGCATCCTCGACGGAGGCGTGCGGCCCGCGACGGCGGTCGTGAAGATTCCGATGCTCGTGCGCGGCAAGGAACTGATCACCGAGACGGGCATCTTTGGTGAATTCATCCGCCGCTGCCAGGCGATTGAGGCGAGTCCGGGAGGGTTTTCCGCCGGGATGTTCATCGGCAACCCGTTCACCGATGTCCCCGATCTGCGCTCGAACAGCGTCGTCATCACCGACGACCCGGAACGCTCGGCGCGCGAGGCGCTGGCGCTGGCGGCGGATTTCTGGGCGGTGCGCGGCGCGCTGCACGAGGACCTGACGCCGCTCGCCGACGCCGTCCGGATCGCGCGGGAGACGCCCGGCACCGTCGCGATGATGGACGCGGCGGACGCGACGAGTTCGGGCGCGTCCGGCGACAGCAACGCCGTCCTCCGCGCCTTGATGGAGGCGGATTACGGGGGTCGGGCGCTCGTGCCGATCATTGACCCGCGCGCCGCCACAGCCGCCTTCGCGGCGGGCGTCGGCAACCCGGTGCACACCGAGGTCGGCGGCGCGTTCGACCCGGCGCGCTTCCCGCCGCTGAAGATCGAGGGGCATGTCCGTCTCCTCGCGGACGGGCATTTCATCGCCGAGTTCAACGGCATGGAGGCGTATTCGGGGCCGACGGCGGTCGTCAAGGCAGGCAACTACACGCTCGTCCTCGGCAGCCGCCCGGTCAGCCTGCACGACCGCTCATTTTACTTCGCGCACGGCGAAGACCCGAAGCAGTTCGATTGCGTCGTCGTCAAATCGCCGCACTGCAAGCCGCACATGTACGCCGACTGGTGCGCGCGGATCATCAATGTGGACGCCCCCGGCTCGACGAGCGCCAACCTGCCATACCTCGGCCACACCGCGTGCGCCCGCCCGATCTTCCCGCTTGATGACAATGTCACGTTCAATCCGCAGGTACGAGTTTTTCAAAGGAGTGAGGACTGAGGGCAAATTCATGCCCGCTATCATTGAGGAATCCTCAACCCCCCACTGCCCAGAGGGCGCCCGCTTCCCTCCGAGGGAAGGGGTGATGCATCGCGATGCCGTGGCCTTTGTCTGGGCGCCCCGCTCTCGCGGAGGCTCGCGCCCCCTTCCCTGCGA
>JAICIL010000510.1 GCA_025924435.1 Chloroflexia bacterium
GCCTGGTTCACGCCGATCACGATGAAGAAGAGCCGTCCCGCCGTCCAGGTCTCCGCGATTTGCCGCGAGAGCGACCGCTTGGCCGTGACCTCAACACTGCTGCGCGAGACGACGACCTTCGGCGTCCGCGCGACGCCCATCGCGCGCGAGAAGGCGGACCGGCGGTGGGAGACGGTCACCACGCAGTGGGGCCCGGTGCGCGTCAAGATCAAGGAGTGGGGCGGCGCGGCGCTGGACGCAGTGCCGGAATACGAACAGGTGGCGGCGATCGCGCGGGCGGCGGAGGTGCCATTCCGCGAGGTCTACGCGGCGGCGGCGGAGGCGGGACGCCAGTTTGTCGGCGTCCGGCCCGTGGAGGTGTATCCGTGAGTCACCAGGCATTGACCCTCACCGGCGACCTCGACGACGGGCTGACGCTCGCCCAACCGCTGCCCATCGTCGCCGAGTGGCGCGACGAATATGTCACGATCACGGCCCCGGCGGTCGGCCTGCGCGCGATGGGCCAATCGCCGGAAGATGCGCTGGAGGACTTGCGCGCGGCCATCGCCGACCGCTACCGCGATCTCGACGGGCGCGGCGCGAGCCGCACGCCGAGCGCCGCCGACGAACTGGCGGCGCTCCAACACTACGTCGCACCGCGCTGACATTCCTGCTGAGCGCCAGATTCCGGAACCGCCAAGACGCCAAGGACGCCAAGAAAAAGAGAACGTATACAGGATTTCTTTATCTCATTTTTCCTCTTGGCGTCCTTGGCGTCTTGGCGGTTCATCCCACCGGGTTTTGCCAAATGCGCTAATGGCGGAAGTGCCGCCGCCCCGTCATCATCATCGCGGCGTTCCCGGCGTCGGCGGCGGCGACGCTCTCCGCATCGCGGACCGAGCCGCCGGGATGGGCAATCGCCGTGACGCCCGCCGCCACACAGACCTCGACGGTGTCCGCGAAGGGGAAGTAGGCGTCCGAAGCCATCACGCTGCCCCGCGCGCGGTCGCCCGCCTTGGCGATGGCGATCTTCGCCGCGTCAATCCGGCTCGGCTGGCCGCCGCCGATTCCGACCGTCGCGCCGTCCTTGACGAGGACGATGCTGTTCGACTTGACATGCCGCGCCGCCCGCCACGCGAAGCGGAGATCGCGCAGTTCGTTATCGGTCGGCGGTCGTTGCGAAACGGCCCGCCATGTTTGCGGGTCATCAATGACGCGATCCTGCGTTTGCAGCAGGAACCCGCCCTGCACGGAGCGCATTTCCCAGCCGTCGGGCGCGGGGGCGGGCGCGCCCATCGCGAGCAGGCGGACATTCTTCCGCCGCGCGAACGCCGCCCGCGCCGCGTCGTCGAACGACGGCGCAAGCACAACCTCAACGAACAACTCTGCAATGGCCTCGGCGACGGCGGCCGTCGCGGGCGTCGTCAGCGCGATCACGCCGCCGAACGCGGAAAGCGGATCGGAGGCATACGCCCGCCGGAAGGCCATTTCCGGGTCGTCGCCGAGCGCGATGCCGCAGGGGATGTTGTGCTTGACGATCACGCACGCGGGCCGCTCCCAGCCGAGGAAATCGCACGCCGCCGCCCACGCGGCGTCGGCGTCGAGGATATTGTTGTAGGAGAGTTCCTTGCCCGCCAGTTGCGTCGCACCGAGCAGGCCGCGCGCCGGGCGGCCCGGTTCGTACGCGCGATAGAGCGCGGCGGATTGGTGCGGGTTTTCGCCGTAGCGCATCGGCTGACGCAGCACGCCCGCGACGCTATATTCGGCGGGGAA
>JAICIL010000511.1 GCA_025924435.1 Chloroflexia bacterium
CTCCCTCCCCGGAGCGACGCAGGGATGCGCCCCGCAGTGCATGGCGACCTGCGCGGGGCGGTTCGCGAACCGCCCGTACGAACAGTGAGCAGAGGCGCTCGCCGCTCTTATCTGCACCGTATTGGGCTGAAGCCCGCCACCACCGACGCAATGATTCCGCAAAACGCTGGAGAGGAACGGCTCCGGCTACGCCGTTTCGTGCAGGGCGGCGGCGAAGGCGTCCACGCAGGCGTTAATTTCCGCCTCGCCCATCGGCGTGGAGATGCAGCCCATCATGCTGGGGGACATGAAGATACCGTGCGCGAGCATGGATTGGTAGACCGCCGCCGTGCGCGCCTTCTCCGCCGGGGTGAGCGCCGTGCTGCGGTAATCGGTCAGCGGGCGGCTGTGCAGGTGGAGGTTGAAGATCGAGCCGGCGCCCGTCACCTGGCCGGGCACCCGCGCGCCGTCCATCGCCTCCGCCAGCCCCTCGCGCAGCCTCTCGCCGAGCGCGTTGATGCGGTCGAACGCCGCCGGGGTCATCTTCTCCATCGCCGTGATGCCCGCGACGCTCGTGATCGGGTTCGCGTTGAATGTCCCGCCGTGCGGCACCTTCGATCCCTTCGTCGGGTCGAAGACGGCCATGATCGCCGCCGACCCGCCGACCGCGCCGACCGGGAAGCCGCCGCCGATGATCTTCGCCATCGTCGTCATGTCCGGCGTGACGCCGACGACGGACTGCATGCCGCCGTACGCCACGCGCAAGGTGATCACCTCATCGAAGATCAGCACGATGCCGTGCGCCCGCGTCATCTCGCGGAGCGCGGCGAGGAATTCGCCCGTCGCGGGGACGTTGCCGACGCGCGAGGGCATCGGGTCCACGAGCACGGCGGCGAGTTCGTTGTGATGCCGCGTGATGACGCGCTCGGCGTCCGCAGGGTCGTTGTAGCGGGCGACGAGGACGTTCTCCATCACGCCGTCCGGCGTGCCGAACGCGGTCGCGGTGGAAGGGGTGTCCGCCTCCTCCCAACGCGACTCGGGCGTCACCTGGCTGATCTCCGCGAAGTCGTAGGAGCCGTGGTAGCACCCCTCGAACTTGAGGATTTTCGGGCGGCCCGTGAAGGCGCGCGCGCCCTTGATCGCCATCATCACGGCTTCCGTGCCGGAGTTCGTGAAGCGGAGTTGTTCGACGGATGGGATACGCTCCGCGATCAGTTCGGCAAGCGCGACTTCGTGCACCGTCGGCATCGCGAACGAGGTGCCGTACGGCAACTGCGCGATCACCGCCGCGACGACCTCCGGGTCGGCGTGTCCGTGGATGAGCGAGGTGTAATTGTTGATGAAATCGAACCGCTCGTCCCCTTCCACATCCACGATCGTCGCGCCCTTGCCGTACGCGGCGTACGGCGGGTGCGGGGATTGGTAGACGGTCGTGCGCGTGTTGCCGCCCGGCATCACCTTGCGGGCACGTTCGGCCAGCGCCGCCGACGCGGACGACATCGCACGAAAAGCGTCCCGCCGCTGATCAATCGCCGCCATCCTGCGCCCCCTTCATCTCATCGTCCACAAGTCGTACGCAGCAGTATACGCGGAAACTGGAACCAACTGAACCGCCAAGACGCCAAGGACGCCAAGGGGAAAAGAGATGAAATACTTTCCCTCTTTCTCTTCTTGGCGTCCTTGGCGTCTTGGCGGTTCA
>JAICIL010000512.1 GCA_025924435.1 Chloroflexia bacterium
CCCGGACGACCGCGTGCGGGACGCGCAGGCGATGATGGAGCGGTATCACATCTCCGGCGTGCCGATCACGGACGGGCGGGGCAAACTCGTCGGCATCCTCACCAACCGCGACCTGCGCTTCGAGGAGAACGTGGACCAGCCGATCCGCGAGCGGATGACGAAGGAGAATCTCGTCACCGTCCCGGTCGGCACGACGCTCGAAGAGGCGAAGGCGATCCTCTACCGCAACAAGATCGAGAAATTGCCCGTCGTGGACGAGCATTTCTGCCTCAAGGGCCTGATCACCGTCAAGGACATCCAGAAGCGCATCCAGTTCCCGAATGCCGCGAAGGACAGCAAAGGGCGGCTGCGCGTCGGTGCGGCGGTCGGCACGGGCGACAACGCGATGGAGCGCGCCGAGGCGCTCGTCGCCAAGGAGATTGACGCCCTCTTCGTGGACACCTCGCACGGGCATCACATTGATATCATTCGGATCGTTCAACGCATCAAGCAGACGTGGGATGTGCCGGTGATCGCCGGGAACATCGCCACGGCGGGCGCGGCGGAGGCGCTGATCGAGGCGGGCGCGGACGGCATCAAGGTCGGCATCGGGCCGGGGAGCATCTGCACGACGCGCGTCGTCGCGGGCACCGGCGTGCCGCAGATCACCGCGATCTGGAACTGCGTGCGCGCGGCGTCCGCCTACGATATCCCGGTGATCGCCGACGGTGGCGTGCAGTTCAGCGGCGATATCGCGAAGGCGATTGCCGCCGGGGCGGACACCGTGATGCTCGGCTCGCTCTTCGCCGGGCTGGACGAATCGCCCGGCGATGTCGTCCTCTATCAGGGCGAGCGGTTCAAGGAGTACCGGGGGATGGGATCGCTCGGCGCGATGAAGGAACGCTTCTCGTCCGACCGCTATTTCCAGGAGGGCGTCTCCGGCAATGTCAACAAGTACGTGCCGGAGGGGATTGAGGGGCGCGTCGCCTATAAGGGCGCGCTCGGCCCGCTCGTCTACCAGTTGATCGGCGGCCTCCGCTCCGCGATGGGCTACGCGGGCGCGGCGGACATCCGCGCGATGCAGCGCGATACCCACTTCAACCGCATCACCAGCGCCGGGCTGCGCGAGAGCCATCCGCACAGCATCGCCATCACCAAGGAAGCGCCCAACTACCGCGCCTCGAACTGAGCGGCTCGTAGCGGGACCGAAACCGATTGAACCGCAAAGACGCAGAGGACGCAGAGAGCGCAAAGAAGATAGAAAACGGAGAAGTCGTCCGGTTTGCTCTGTAAACTTGATTCTCTTTGCGTCCTCCGCATTTACTTTGCGTCTTTGCGGTTCAATCGGTTTCAGCCCCCCTCCCGATGAGGACGGTGTGCTTGCCCGCCACTTTGGTGAGGAAGAGGATGCGATGGCCGTCGCCGGAGAGGCGGAGATCGGCGAGGAGCGCTTCGGGGGTGAGGGGGGAGCCGCGCTTCTTGATGACAACGTGGCCGATACCGCGCTCCCGAAGATATGCGCGGAGCTGCTTGAGGTTGAAGGGCATCGCATCCTCGATTGTATAGGCGCGGGCGAAGGGCGTGGCGGCCGGCGCGTCGCTCGTGATGTAGGCGATCGTCGGGTCGAGGAGCGCGCCATTGACGAGCGCGGCGACTTCGGCGACGAGGTGCGCGCGGATGACCGCGCCCTCCGG
>JAICIL010000513.1 GCA_025924435.1 Chloroflexia bacterium
CACGAACACACTTCTCGAAGGCGTCGAGCATGCCGCCGCCGGGCGGGACCCCGATGTGCAAGGGATTCTCGCCAAACTGCGCGCTATCCATGCCCGTGTCGCCACCTGCATTGACGACGCGGACGACCGCGCCGCCGCCCTCGCCGACGTGGAGGCGACATTGGAGGCCCTGGGTCGCTTCTATGTCGCCATCGGCGCGATGGGCGAGCCGGTGCCCGCGCTCGTGGACCGTGTCGCGGCGTGCGGCGAGAAGTGCTCCGCGCCGATTGTCGCGGCGGCGTTGCGCGGCATGGGCATCCCGTCCGTCTCCGTCTCGGCGGAGCAGTGCATCGTCACGAACGGCGTCTTCGGCAACGCGGACCCGCTCGTCGAGCCGACGCGGATCGCCTGCGAGAACACCCTCGCGCCGCTCGTCGCCGAAGGGACGATCCCCGTCGTCACCGGCTTCATCGGGCGCAGCACGGACGGCCAGACGGTGACACTCGGCGGACGTGGCGGCTCGGACTACAGCGCGACGGTGATCGGCGCGGCGCTCGCCGCCGCCGAGGTCTGGATCTGGACGGACGTGGACGGCATCATGACGACCGATCCGCGCGTCGTCCCGCAGGCCGTGCCGCTTGCCGCCCTCAGTTACGACGAGGCGGGCGAACTGGCGCACTACGGCGCGAAAGTGATCCACCCGCGCGCCATCCAGCCCCTCGTGCCGCGCGGCATCCCGCTCCGCATCAAGAATACCTTCCACCCGGAGTTCGCGGGGACGCTGATCGCGGCGGACGCGGGCGACCCGGACGGCGAAACGGTCGTCAAGGCGATCGCGACGCTCCGCGCGCTCGGTCTGATCACCGTGCAGGTGGCGGGCCGCTCGCATCTCGCCCGCTTCGTCACGGCGATTCGCGGCGCGTTGGGCGACCTCAACGCCCGCCTCGTCTTCACAACGACGACGGGCACGAGTTGCCATGTCGGCGTCGGTGCGACGGGTGCGGCGCTGGCGGAGATGCTCGCCCATCTCCGCTCCACCCTCCGGGACGACATCATCACGGACATGGTGCGGCGGCTGGCGATGCAGGACGACGCGGCGTGCGTCGCGGTCGTCGGCGAGGGTGTCGGCGCGGAGCCGGATGTGGCGGCGCGCGTCGGGCGGGTGCTCGGCGCGGCGCGCGTGCCGATGTACGCGGTCGGCGGCGATCCGGCGGGCCGCTCGCTGATCGTCGCGGTGCCGGGCATCCACGCGGACAATGCGACCCGCCAATTGCACGCCGAGTTCTGTGTCCCGGTCGCTGCGGAATCCGTGGCATGAAGGGTGATGGCGATGGAAGACGCGATCCCGCTCGCGGAAGCGGCCGCAACGGAAGACGTGCCGATAGCGGTGCTGCAACAGGCGGCGCGGCGCGGCATCATCAACGGCTGGACGGAGGGCGGCGTGCAGTACGTCTCGCGCGCGGAAGTCGCCGTCTACCTCCATCATCGCGCCGGTGTCGTCCCGTCCCTCGCGGAGCCGTGGGCGTCCGCCTCGCGGGAAATCCGCAACCGATACGCCGGCGCGTACGCACGACTACGATGAGGAAAAACGATTGAACCGCCAAGACGCCAAGGACGCCAAGAGGAGACGAAAGATTGAGAAAGAACTTTCCCTTCTCCTTCTCTTTTCTTTGCGTCCTTGGCGTCTTGGCG
>JAICIL010000514.1 GCA_025924435.1 Chloroflexia bacterium
CGCGGGACCCATAATTGTGGGTGGGGGGGGGGGGGGGCGGGAGGTGGTTGGGGGGGGGGCCCTTCCCCCCGTTCGCCCCGGGGTTGCCGGGGGGGGGGGGGGTCCCCCCCCCCACCACCGTGTTTTTCGCGCTCACGCGCGGCTGATGACAACGCGGCGCGGATCGTCCATCATGCGCGGAACGACGAGACTAACGAGACGCGCGGCGAACGGACGGCGCGAATGGAGAAGCACGCAATGCCGATTATTGACCCACCGGATGCCCGATCAATCATGGCGATCGCCGCGCACCCGGACGATATCGAGGCGTGGTGCGCCGGGACGCTCGCCCGCGCGATTGACGGCGGCGCGACAGTGCGCCTCCTGCTCGTCACCTCCGGCGACAAAGGGTCCGGCGACCCCGCCGCCGACCCGCGCGCCGTCGCCATGCGCCGCGAGGCGGAAGCGACAGAAGCGGCACAAACCCTCGGCATCGCCGAAGTCGCTTTCCTGCGCCACACGGACGGCGAGGTCGAGAACACGCAGCCGCTGCTGCGCGACATCGTCGGCGCGATCCGCCGCTGGCAGCCGGAGGTCGTCTTCACCTTCGACCCGCAGCACCCCCTGCCGCCGTACATCAGCCACCGCGACCATCGCACCGTCGGCCGCGCGACGCTCGACGCGATCTTCCCCCTCGCCCGCGATCCGCTCGCCTTCCCGCAGCAATTGCGCGAGGGGCTGACGACGCACAAGGTCGGCGCGGTCTGGCTCTTCGCCAGCGCCGTCGCGGATGCGTACGTGGATATTTCTTCGACCTTCGCGCGCAAAGTCGCCGCCCGCCTCATCCACGCCAGCCAGACCGCCGACCCCGCCGCCCTCCCCGAACGCTTCCGCGCGCGGGACGGCGCCACCGGCGCCCCCGTCGGCCTGCCTCTCGCCGAAGCGTCCACCACCCTCACGATGGGGCGGTCACACCCCAATTCGTCGGGCGGTTCGGCAACCGCCCGACGATACATGGCGAGTGCGATACACTGCGCGCCATGCGGTACCGCGAGACAGAGGCGGAGAAAGGGAGCGGGCATGATGAGCAGCGAGCGACATTGGAGCCGGGAGCCGGGGCGGTGGGAACCGGCGTTCACCCCGGCGGCGTACGCGATGATCCCGACAAATGCGACGCCGCGACCATCGCCGGACGGGCGATTCGTCGCCTACAGCCGGGGCTACGACGGGCGCGTGGACTTGATGATCGTGCCGATAGCGGGCGGCATACCGCTGCAACTGAGCGATGACCCGGCGATGCAGGGGCCGGACCCGAGCCAGCGGCAGGCATCCTCCATCGCCTGGACGCCGGACGGCCGCACCATCGTCTTCGCCTCCCGCAACGACGGCAAACTCTTCGCCGTGCCCGCCCATGGCGGTAAGGCGCGCCGGATTGACGAGGGGCCGGGCAACCATCACTCTCCGAGCATCTCGCCGGACGGGACGCGCGTCGCCTACGTCGCGGAGCGCGGCGAGGATGTGGACATCTTCATCGCCGCGCTCGACGGCTCGTGGGCGCGCAAGGTGAGCCGGGGCGACGAGTACGTCCTCGAGCCGAAATGGTCGCCGGACGGGGCGCGCCTCCTCTGGTGCCAGTGGCCGCACTACGACATGCCGTGGGACGAACTGGC
>JAICIL010000515.1 GCA_025924435.1 Chloroflexia bacterium
CCGCTGATCGTCTCGGGCGGCGGTGTCCTCGGCAGCGGCGCGTGGAACGAACTGCGCGCGGTCGCGGAGATGCTGCAAGCGCCGGTCGTCATGTCCCGCAACGGGCGCGGCGCGCTCTCCGACCGCGAGTATCTCGCGCAGACCTCGCTCGGTGGCCGCGAACTGCTGCCCAAGGCCGATGTCATCCTCGCCGTCGGCACGCGCTTCGTCGAACCCGCGACGCAGTGGGGCCTCGCGCCGGAGCAGGTCACGATCCACATGGACATTGACGAGGAGGAAGTCGGCCGCAATATGGAGCCGACCGTCCGCATCATCGCGGACGCGAAGGCGGGCCTCGCCGCGCTCGCGGAGCAGATCGGCAAGCACAACACGAAGCGCCCCTCGCGCGAGAAGGAACTGAACGACCTGAAGGCGGGGCTGGAGAAGAAGATGGCGGAGGTGCAGCCGCAGGCGGATTTCGCCAAAGCGCTCCGTGCCGCGATGCCGGATGACGCGATCCTCATCAACGAGAGCACGCAGGTCGGCTACTTCTCGAACTTCGGCTTCCCCGTCTACCATCCGCGCACCTTCATCACCTCCGGCTATCAGGGGACGCTCGGCTACGGCTACGCGACCGCGCTCGGCGCGCAGGTCGGCAACCCGGGCAAGAAGGTCGTCTCGATCAACGGCGACGGCGGGTTCATGTACAACGTGCAGGAACTCTCCACGCAGGTGAAGCACAACATCCCGCTGGTGACGGTCGTCTTCAACGACAACGCCTTCGGCAACGTCAAGCGCATCCAGCAGCAGACGTTCGATGGCCGCACGATCGCCTCCGACCTGCACAACCCCGATTTCGTCAAACTGGCGGAGTCGTTCGGCATGGCGGGCATGCGCGCGAAGGGCCCGAAGGAGTTGGAGACGACGCTCGACAAGGCGCTGGCGATGAACGCGCCCGTGCTGATCGAAGCCCCCGTCGAGCAGATGCCCAGCCCGTGGTCCCTGATGTGGGGCCGCCAGCAGCCGCCCTCCGTGATCGGGCCGCGGCGGTAGTCGGGAACCGCGCGCCCCGGCTCCCACTCCGTCCAAATGGAGAGGGAACCGGGGCGCGGGACCGGTTTGTTCGCGCGCTCGATCGCTGCGTTCACCCGGACTTCGTGTCGCCCGCGATGCTGCCGGGTTTACTTGACCGCCGTCACCAGAATGGCCGGGTTCGGGATCGTCAGCACGCCATCGGCCTCGTAGGCGCGCGCCCCCGCTCGCACGTCCGCCTCCACCGCAGCCCGCCCTTCCGCTGGCCAGGTGCTCATCTGTGCCCAGTCTCCGAATCCGGTAATCAGACTGTCGGCCGACGGCGTCCGCCACACGATCGGCAGCTCGCGGACTTCAGAATCCCGGAACCCCGCCTCGCTCACCATCTGATGGAACACGGCGAAATCGCTCACCCCGAAGAGCGGACCGTTCGGCAGTGACGCCGCTCCCATGTGGGCCGTTGCCGCGGCGAAGAAGAGCCCGCACGCCTCAAGTTTCGAAGGGTCGCCCCAGACCGTGAACCCAACCCGTCCCCCCGGCCGCAGCACGCGATATGCCTCCCGCAACGCCTGCTCGGGGCGACCCAGATGGTGTACCACGAGGTTGCTGACGACCGCATCGAACGCGCCGTCCGCGAA
>JAICIL010000516.1 GCA_025924435.1 Chloroflexia bacterium
CGTGACCGTCTCGCCGGTCGCGCTCGCGCAATCGCCGCCCGCCACGGCACGCGACAGCGCGCGCGCCGTCATCGCCGCCACCCAGGCCATCGCGCCGGGCGGCATCGACACGCTCGAGGCGATAGAGATCGGCGGCATCAAGCAATGGATCAACGTCCGCGGCAACGATCCCGCGAATCCAATCCTCCTCTTCATTCACGGCGGCCCCGGCTCGACGATGATGCCGGAGAGCTGGACGTTCCAGCGCCCGTGGGAGGATTTCTTCACGGTCGTCCAGTGGGATCAGCGCGGGGCCGGCAAGACGTTCTCGGCCGCCGGCCGGCGGCCGGATACGACGATGACGATCGACCGGATGCAGGCGGACGCCGAGGAGGTGATCGAGTATCTGCGCCGCACGTACGGGAGGAATAAGATTTTCCTCATGGGGCATTCCTGGGGCAGCATCCTCGGCCTCCGCGTCGCGCAGCATCATCCGGAGTGGCTCTATGCGTACATCGGCGTCGGTCAGGTCGTGGACGGGCAGCTCAACGAAGTCGTCGGCTACCGGCAGACGCTCGCCCGCGCGGAAGCGACGGGCAACGGCGCGGCGGTGAAAGGATTGCAGGCGCTCGCGCCGTATCCGAATCCCGACGGCCGCACTCGGCTGGCGAAGATTCTCGCCGAGCGGCGCTGGGACGTGGCGCTCGGCGGGATGCTGTACGGCAAGACGACGTCCGACGATGCGGCAATTGCGGCGATGAGCCCCGCGTACACCGACTACGACCTCGTCTCCGCCAGGCTCGGCACGATGAGCTCCGTGAAGGTCCTCGTGCCGCAGCTCGCGAGCGTGAGCTTCACCAACGACACGGTGTTCAAGTGTCCCGTCTTCTTTTTCGCGGGCGCGCAGGACCGCACGACGCCGGAGAGCCTCGTCGAGAGCTACTTTCAGCGCATTCAGGCGCCGGAGAAGAAGTTCTTCAGGATCGAGCGCGCGGCGCACTACGTGGTGAACGAGGCGCCGGGGGAAGTGCTGATGGATCTGGTGCGTGACATACGACCGCTCGCTCGCGGCGGCCACGCCGGCGGCGGCGACCACGCTCGTTGATTTCGGAGATTCTGCAATGCGCATTCTCTCACGCGCCCCGTCCGCAGCGCTCGCGTTCGCCTTTGTCGCTGGTCCGGGCGCCTTGCTCGCACAACGGGTCGCGTCTGACCAGCCGGCGACGACACAACTCCTCTTTCTCGGTACCGCCGCTGGGCCTCCGCTGCGTGCGAACCGATCCGAGCCGGCCACGCTGCTCATCGTCGACGGTCGCCGGTACCTGATCGACTGCGGGATCGGCACCGCGCGACGACTGATCAAGGCCGGCATCCCTTCGGAGACGATCGGCACCATCTTCTTCACGCACCTGCACGCCGATCACACGGTCGGACTGGTTGATGTCCTCGCGAACGACTTTCAGCAGAAGGACGCAGCCGACGCGGCTCACAGAGTCGACATCTACGGCCCGCCGCAAACGAAGGCGCTGGTCGACGCGGCGTACCGGTTCATCAGCATCCCGTACGCCGTGTTCGCCGCCGAGGGTGCCGGGCCGAGAGGCGGCGTGCCGGGAACGAGTCCGTTCGCGGCTCACGAGATCGGGCAGGGTGTCGTGTAC
>JAICIL010000517.1 GCA_025924435.1 Chloroflexia bacterium
ATCATGTCGAGCGCGAAATCCGGGTTGTGGCGGATCGCTTCGCGCACCGGGTCGCGTCCGACCACGGAGAAGGTGGTGGGCTCGAGCGTCATCACCGAAGCGGACCGCGGCTTGCCATCGAGCGCCATCTCGCCAACGTACTCGCCGGGACCCTGGGTATCGAGGATCATCTCGTGTCCTTCCGTATCCGAGATGAATACCTTGACGCGGCCGGAGAGGACGACGAACACCGAGTCGCTCGAGTCGCCCTCGGTGATGAAGACCGTGTTCTTCGGGTAGGTGCGCAGCCGTCCCAGCCCCGCGAGCGAGCGGACGAAGGGGTCCGATATGGACTGGAGTTGGGCGGCGCTCGGTGTATCCCCTGTCATGTTCTTCTCTTCGCCCGGAGGACGCCGAAGTCTAGCACCGCGCTCCCGCCGCGTTAAGCCGCCCGTGCCCTGGCGCACGCGGGCCTGTCCGATATTCGGCAATGCGGCTGCGAAAAATACCGCTGCGTCGCCGGCGCCGCGCGGCGCAACATGCTTCCAGGTTCGCAGGTCTCCTCCTCTCCTGCGGCCCGGCAGGGCGACACGAGGCCGATGCCATGGCGCCTATGCTTGACCCTCCCCGGTCCCCAGGCCGGGGAGGGTCCTTGTTTTTTGGGGACCGCGCCCGCGGGTCGTGGGCGTGAGAAAATGGCGCTCCCCTTCACCTGCCTTTCGCGCAATCACAGCCATGTGCGGAATCGTCGGCGCGATCGCCAGCCGGAATGTCGTCCCGGTGCTGACCGAGGGCCTGCGGCGCCTGGAGTACCGCGGCTACGATTCCGCGGGTGTCGCCGTCCTCGACGGCACGATCCGGCGGGTTCGCCGGGTGGGCCGCGTGGCCGAGATGGAGGCCGCGGTCCGCGCCGAGCACCTGAGCGGCATCGTCGGCATCGCGCATACCCGCTGGGCGACGCATGGCGGCGTGAGCGAGCCGAATGCGCACCCGCACGTCTCCCGGGGCGAGATCGCGGTCGTCCACAACGGAATCATCGAGAACCACGAGGAGCAGCGCGCCCGCCTCGCCGCGCTCGGATACGCGTTCGAGTCGCAGACGGATACCGAGGTCGTGGCGCACCTCATCCACCATCACTACCAGGCCACACGCGACCTTTTCGCGGCCACCCGGCGCGCGGCGGCCGAGCTGCGCGGCGCGTACGCGCTGGGCGTCGTGTGCCTCGCCGATCCCGAGACCATGACCGGCGCGCGCATGGGTTGCCCGCTCGTGGTCGGCCTGGGCGACGGCGAGAATTTCCTCGCCTCGGACGTCTCCGCGATCATCGCGCAGACGCGCCGCGTCGTTTACCTCGAGGACGGCGACGTGGTCGCGGTGCATCGCTCGGGCATCGAGGTGACCGATGGATCCGGGCAGCCCGTCGAGCGGGCGGTGCACCGATCGGATCTCTCGCCCGACGCGGTGGACCGGGGGCCGTATACACATTACATGCAGAAGGAGATCCACGAGCAGCCGCGGGCGGTCGCCGATACGCTCGAAGCGCTGATGGATGGCGGCGTGGATGTCGACGGTCTCTTCGGCGAAGGCGCCTTGGCGGCGTTCCGCGCGGCGCCTTCCGTGCTGGTGCTCGCTTCGGGGACCAGC
>JAICIL010000518.1 GCA_025924435.1 Chloroflexia bacterium
TCGGCATCATCCAAATTCATCAGGTCGCGCGCGGGGGCGACGCAGAATTCCATCCGGCTCTTGCCGCCGAAGGCGTAGCCCGGCGTCGTGTTCGCGAGATCGGCGTAGACGGGGATGCGGCCGTCCGGGCAGAAGAGGATGTTGTCCACATGCGTCACCTGCCGGTCGAACCAGAGTTGGACGGTGATCACCGGCACGCCCTCGAACTGGCTGAGACCCGCGAAGTACCGCTCGTCCCGCCATGCCGGGGGGATCAGCCGGTTCAGTTTATGCACCGGCAGGGCGAGCATGAACCAGTCGCCGCGCACGACCTCGCCGCCGCCGAGTTCCAGGCCGGTGACGCGCCGCCCCTCGCCCTCGTGGATGGCGCGGATCGGCGCGCCGGTGCGGATGCGGACGCCGCGCGCCGCGAGATAGCCCGCGAGCGGGCCGATCAGGCAGTCCTGCGGCGAGCCTTTGAGGAAGCCCATCTTCGAGGCGTCCGGCTTGCGCAGGAACTCGCCGCAGACATCGAGGACGATCTTCGCGCTCATCTCCTCCGGCGGCAGGAATTTGAGGGCGAGCGCCATCGGCATGAACATCTTTTGCAGCATCCGGTCCGAGATGCCGAATTTCCGGTGCCATTCGGCGTAGGTCAGGCCGTCCTGCCGCGCGCGGTATTCGGGCGAGCCGAAGAGCATCGGGCCGAGCGCCTTGGCGAGCGATAATTTCTCCGACCACCGGAAGTAGTGGTTGTTGAAGACGGCGGGCAGCAGGTGGAGCGGCGCGGGGAACGGCCCGGTGCGGAAGCCGAATCGCCCGCCCTCGGCCAGTGTGTACGTCAAGACGTGCTCTTTCCAGAGGATATTCCCGTAGATGCCGAGTTCGCGCATCAGATCGAAAATCTCGACGTACGCGCCGAAAAAGACGTGCAGGCCGGACTCCACCCAATCGCCCTCGGCATCCCGCCACGACGATACCTTGCCGCCGAGCACCGGCCGCTGCTCCAGCACTTCGACCTGATAGCCCGCGTCCACCAACCGCTTCGCGGCGGCGAGGCCCGCGAGGCCGCCCCCGCCGATGACGACGTGCTCGCTCTTCCCATTCCATTGCATGCCGCGTATCCACTCCTGCGATCGTTTTCCGCCCCCTACCGTAGTGTACCGCCTCGCGCCGGAGCGGATCACCCGACCAAACGACATGACTGCGAAACCTTGACATAAGTTATGTCAAAGTGTATGATCGGTGTGTCAACGACTACCTGGCACACGTCTGCCTGTGTAGCGATAGGAGGCACAGGAGAATGCAAGATAAGGGACCACTCTATGTAATTAGCGTCGCGTCGCGGCTGCTCGCGCTCCATCCGCAGACGCTGCGCAAGTATGAACGGGCGGGGTTCGTCGCGCCGTCGCGGACGGACGGGAACCTGCGCCTCTACTCGCCGGAGGACCTCGCGCTGCTCCGGCAGGTGAAGCATCTCGTGGACGAGCGCGGCGTCAACCTCGCGGGCGTGGAACTCGCGTTAACGGTGACGCGGCTGGCCGAGCAGGTGCTCGACATGGCGGAGCACGAGCCGAACACGGCGAAACTCCGCCGCGACATGCAGGAAACGGCGACGCGGATGTTGCGTACATTGGGAGCAA
>JAICIL010000519.1 GCA_025924435.1 Chloroflexia bacterium
CGGCCCCGCAGCGCGGCCATCCTCGCCGCGCTGCGGATTTTCGATCTTGATGACATCCGCGCCGAGATCGCCGAGGAACTGCGCGCACGTCGGCCCGGCCAGATGCCGCCCCAGATCGAGCACCCGCACCCCCGCGAGCGGCATCACCGCCCCTGCATCATCTCCCATGCCGCGAACCCCTCCCAATTAACGAAACCGATTGAACCGCGGAGACGCAGAGGACACAGAGAAGAGAGAAAGAAACGCAGAAAATTCGGTTTCTTCTCCCTCTCTTCCCTCTCCGCGCTCTCTGCGTCTCCGCGGTTCAATCGGTTTCCGCTTACTTCCCCTGCCAATTCGGTTTGCGCTTCTCCAGAAAGGCGCGGACGCCCTCGTGGAAATCCTCGCTCGTGTACGCCTTGACGATCAGATCGCTGCTGTGCGGCGGACGGCGGTGCACGGCGATGCGATGCACGGCTTCCTTCGTGATCTGGATCGTCAGCGGCGCGTTGGCGGCGATCTGCTCCGCCATCTCCTGCACATGCTCGCGCAGCATCTCCGGTTCGACAATCTCGCTGAACAACCCGACGGTGTGCGCCTCGTCCGCGCCCATCAGCCGCGCGCGGAAGATCATCTCCTTCGTCCGCGCCGGGCCGATCAGGTCCACGAGGCGGGCGTACGCGCCGATGGCGAGCGCGTTGCCGAGCGTGCGCGCGATCGGGAAGCCGAAGCGGGCATCCGGCGTCGCGACGCGGATGTCGCAGACCATCGCCAGCGCCGCGCCGCCGCCGACCGCGTAGCCGCGAATCGCCGCGATCGTCGGGCGTTCCAGCGTTTCGAGCGCCGTGATGACGCCGCCGATCCGCGCCTCGTAGTCGAGTGCGTCCTGCGCGCCCTTGAATGACGTGAACTGGCCGATGTCCGTCCCCGCGACGAACGCCTTCTCCCCCGCGCCCGTGAGGACGAGCACGCGGATCTCCGGCGTCTCGCGGACATGGTCGCAGACGCGGCGGAGCGCGTCGTACATCGCGAAGGTCATCGCGTTGCGCGCCTCGGGGCGGTTGAACGTCACCCACGCGACCGGCCCGCGCCGCTCGAAGAGGACATTGGGGGTTCCGGTCTCCATCGTTGCTCCCTTGATGATGCGTTCAGCCCGGTCGTTGCTATGCCCTATAGCAGATTGACGCACCGCCGTAAACCCCGAAACGTAGCCGGTAGCCGGTAGTCGGTTGGGTACGCAACAGGGTTTATGCATTGTCGCCATCTGGGGAATCCTCACCCCACTGCCCAGAGGGCACCCGCCTTCCCTCGGAGCGAAGGGGGAGCGGGCCTCGTGAAGACTGAGGCGTTTCAGGGAAGGCCGGCCTCGCAACACATCACCCCTTCCCTCGGAGGGAAGGGGCTGGGGGTTAGAGCGGATTGCACAGGGGCTGAGCCCGTGCGATGCTGATGGCATGACAAAGCCGTACAGTGACGACCTGCGTGTCCGCATCGTGCGGGCGGTGAGCGAGGAGGGGCTGAGCCAGCCTCGGGTCGCCGCCCGCTTCGCC
>JAICIL010000520.1 GCA_025924435.1 Chloroflexia bacterium
CGCACGCCATCCCGCCCGCCGCGATCAATCGCCAAAGGTTCGCGCGCCGTCCTACCGCGAGCCAGGCGAGCACGACGAGCAGCACGACGCTCAGCGCCGCATCCGGCGACGGGAGCGCGGTGCCGGGCCGCGCGACGAGCCGCGCGTCGCCGACCAATTGCGCGCCGAGTTGCCGTTCGTCGCGCGGCGGCGTGTACGGCGTGTCAACGCGGATGGTAACGTGCAATTCGTCGTGCCGCCGCAGGAGCGGTGCGACATCCACCGCGACGGGATGCTCGGCGGACGACGGCCAGGCGTCCAGTGTCCGACCGTTCGCGAGCAGCGTAACCGTCCCGGCCGGCGCGCCCGGCGGACGCGCGGCGAAGCGCATCGTCAGCGTCAATGGCCTGTTCGCCGGGAGGATACGCCGCGCCGCGCGGAAGTTCAGCGCGGACTCCGCGCCCGTCCACCGGAACGCCGTGCCATCCGCCGCCCGCTCGCCCGCGTTCCAGTCGGTGGATGCATGGTCGAACGCCGCGCTCGCCGGCCCGATCGCCATCGCCACCGGCCGCTGCATCGCTGCCACCAGCCCAATAAGCGCGAAGGCAACGATGCCGACGAAAATCAACGACGCGGCACGCGTCCCCGTCTCCCCCTTCCCGACACGGGAAGGGGGTTGGGGGGTTAGGACGGCCCGTTCGGCGCTTGCGCTCATGTGTGATACGCCCGCGTGATCCGCCCGTACCAGACCAGCAATGTTGATGCGACACCGAAGATCAGCAGCGCGACCGCGATCCCCTTCCCCCATCGCCATTGCCAGAGGTAGCCGAGCGCGACGCCCGCCCCGACCGCCACGGCGGGAATCGCCGTCATCGCGTATCGCACATACCGCCCCGCCAGCACCCCAACAATCAGAAAAAGCAACGCGACGCCGAACCAGACGAGGCAGACGAGAGAGAGAACCCGGCCCCCCTCCCCTAACTGCCCAGAGGGTACCCGTTCTCCCACCGCAGTGGGAGAGAGGAACTCGCTACGAATATTGGAGACAATATCGGGAACGGGTTCCCCTCTCCCGCTTGCGGGGGAGGGGTCAAGGGAGGGGGGCCGCCATCCCCGCCACAGCAGCCAGTATCCCAGCGGCGCGAGCAGGAGCGGCCAGAAGCGATAGAAGGCATACCCCTCCACCCAGACTTGTCCGACGACGGCGATGAGCGGATCGTCGGTACGATGGTCGGTGAGGCCAATGGAGGGATCGGGGCGCGGCCCGCCGATCTCGAACAAGCCGCCCGTAGAGATGGCAGGCGTGCTGTCCAATGCCGGGTCATGCGTCGCGGCGTGCGCGCTCGCGAGCGGGATGCGGTAAAAGAGTGCGAAGGCCAGTAGGCCCGCGAGGCCGGTGAGGGCGAGAGCCGCGAGGAAATCGCGATCCCGCCACGGCATGCGCCGCCCTCGCAGCAGCAGGCACGCCCACAGCCCCAGCGCCACCACCAGCAGCGCGACCGTTGTCACCGCGACGCCGATGTGCGAGAGCAGCGCCAGCA
>JAICIL010000521.1 GCA_025924435.1 Chloroflexia bacterium
AACGGCTTCGGCCCCGGCCTCGTCATCATGACCTGCATGGGCAACCTCGGCCCTGCACTCCTGCCGCCCGATGTGCCGCTCGCGCTCGTGCACGGCGGCATCCAGATGGCGCGCGACTCCTTCGACGGCCCGCCACGCCGCGTCCAGCGCCCGCTGCCGACGCTCGACACGGCGGATCAGGAGCACCTGACGCGCTGGTTCCGCCTCTTCATCGAGGATCGCGAACCGGCGGGGGCCGAGCGGTGCGTCCGCACCGCCGTCGCCGCCGGGTGGCCGCTTGAGGATGTCGTCGGCATGCTGCTCGCGGGCGCGACCGATCATTTCTTCCTCTCCACCGGGCACGTCCTGGATTTCCTCAACAAGGCATGGGAGATGGTGGACCTGATCGGCGACGAACACGCGGCGGACGTCCTCTCCGGCGTCGTCCCGCCGATGGCGACCGCCTTCCGGCACGAGGAGTCCGCCGACTGGATGGAGTTCGTCGCGCCGCTGCACGCCGTCTTCGCGGAGTTGCCCGCGCTGATCGCGGCGGGCAGCGGCAAGCAGTGGGACGGCGCGGATGCGCTGCTCGCCACCGCGCTCGGCGACGCCCCGCACGCGACGATTGCCGCCTTCCGGGACGCCATCGCGAACGGCGCGGCGATCGCCGACCTGACGCGCGTCCTCTGCCGCGCCGGGGTCTACCGCGTCGCCCGTTTCCCGTTGCAGAACGAGGAAGACTGGGACGACGTGCTCCATGTCATCTCATACTGCCACGCGCTCGACTCGCTCGCGCACCGGATCGCGGGCCGGAACGATGAGACGGACCGCGCCTTACTCCGCGCGATCTTCCACGGCGCGCTTTTTGTCTACCTCACCTATTTCCTGAACATCCCGCGCGCCGAACTGCCCGCGCACCGCAACCGCGTGCCGACGATGATTGACGACCCGACCGCGCTCACCGGCCGGCTCGTCTACTGCGTCGAGTTCCAGCAGGTCGAGGAGGCGGCGGACATCGTCCACCACTATCAGGAGCGCGGCTACCCGGTGGATGACCTGAAAGCGGCCATCGCCCACGCCTTACTCCGGGAGGATTCCACCTTCCACACCTTCCAGATGATCGAGGCGGGCGTCGCGCAGCACGAGCGCCTCCGCGCCGCCGGGCAGGAGACGGACGCCCGCCTCGCCCTCGTCGCCGCGACGCGCTATCTGACCGCCCAGAAACTGCGCCGCAATGTCCTCTGGAGCACGCAGAACGCCCTCACCCTCCAACGCGGCGAAGGTTTAGCAGGCGAGGTTGAGACGTAATCGTGCATTGACGGGGCCTGCGTTCCGTCTGACACTACTGCCTGTCTCTGGCACAGGCTGAAGCCTATGCTACCGGTGGCGGCGGGCTTCAGCCTGCCGAAAGGCATTGTGGTGGAGGGAAAAGCGATGGCGCAACCGCTGCGGATCGGGCTGTGCACGGACCAGAACATGCCGTGGGAGAAAACGGTCGAACGCTGGCGGCACTTCGAGCAACTCGGCTTCGACA